>NZ_JAMQQG010000019.1:84935-115074 GCF_023716925.1 Frankia sp. R82 | reverse complement strand
CCGCGCACACCCGGCTTGCCCGCCGGCTCGCCGAGGCCACCGACCTGCTGGCACCGGCAGGGATCGTCGTCACCCCGTTGGATGCCGGCACGGCAACCAGCGTGCTGGCCGCCGCCTGCAACCCGGCCGGCCTGGTGCCGCCGGCCGCGCTCGCCGCACCCGACGAGGTCATCACCGGCGACCTTCCCGAGGGCTACGCGGCCTACCAGCCCGACCCCGGAGACGACGGCTTCCTGAACGACGACGGGTCCGAGGACCCGGACGCAGCCGTCGAACCCGGCTACAGCGACCGGTTCGACGACGGCGACGGGCACGGCCCGCTCGACCCCGACTTCTGGGATCCACCCGCCCCGCGCTCCGAGGGCGGCTCCCGACGGTCAACACGACACACAGCACGAAGGGGACAGGCCCGATGAGCAGACGAGGCCGCCGCCGGGCCTCCGCACCGGCCCGCAACCCGTCCGCCCAGCCGGTGGATGCCGCCGCAGCGGCGTTCGTCCCGGACGCGCTGTCGATCGCGCCCCGTCACCTGGATGTCGGCGGGGACGTCCTCGCCACGATGGCGATCACCGGCTATCCGCGTGAGGTCCACGCCGGCTGGCTCGCCCCGCTGCTGACCTACCCGGGCCGCCTCGACGTCGCGGTACACGTCGACCCGATCGACCCGGTCACCGCGGCGAGCCGGCTGCGCCGGCAGCTGTCCCGGCTGGAGTCCGGCCGGCAGGTCGGCGACGAACGCGGCCAGCTGATCGACCCGCAGGTCGAGGCGGCGACCGAGGACGCCTATGAGCTGTCCTCCCGCGTTGCCCGTGGCGAGGGCAAGCTGTTCCGACTCGGCCTGTACCTCACCGTCCACGCCGCGAGCGAGAACGCGCTGGCCGACGAGGTCGCCGCGGTGCGGGCCCTGGCGGCCAGCCTGCTGCTCGACGCCAAACCCGTCAGCTACCGGTCGTTGCAAGGCTGGGTCAGTACCCTGCCCCTGGGACTGGACCAGGTGCGGATGCGCCGCACCTTCGACACGTCGGCCCTGTCCGCGGCGTTCCCGTTCACCAGCCCCGACCTGCCGCCCGCCGACCCGACCTCGCTCGCGCCGGCCGGGGTGCTCTACGGGCTCAACGTCGCAAGCTCCGGGCTGGTGCACTGGGACCGGTTCGGTGACATCGACAACCACAACTCGATCATCCTCGGCCGCAGCGGCGCCGGGAAGTCCTATCTGGTCAAGCTCGAAGCCCTGCGCTCGCTCTACCGGGGCATCGAGATCCACGTCGTCGACCCGGAAGACGAATACGCCCGGCTAGCCTCCGCGGTCGGCGCCAGCTACCTGCATCTCGGCGGCGACGGGGTGCGGATCAACCCCTTCGACCTGCCCATCCAGACCACCCCCGACGGCCGTCGGACCGCGCCGCGTGACGCGCTGGTGCGCCGCAGCCTGTTCCTGCACACCGCCATCGCCGTGCTCGTCGGCCAGCTGACCGCAGCCGAACGGGCAGCCCTCGACGTCGCGATCACCGCGACCTACCAGGCAGCAGGGATCAGCTCCGACCCGCGCAGCTGGGGCCGGCCGGCTCCGCTGCTGGCCGATCTCGCCGCGACCCTGGCCGCCTCACAGGACCCAGCAGCGGTAACGCTCGGCGCCCGGCTGCACCCGTTCACGGCGGGGGCGTTCTCCGGCTTGTTCAACGGGCCGACCACCGGCCGCGGCGACGGCCACCTGGTCGTCTACTCCCTACGCGACCTGCCAGACGAACTGAAGCCGATCGGGACGCTGCTCGTTCTCGACGCCATCTGGCGGCGGGTGTCGAACCCCGCTGACCGGCGGCCCCGCCTGGTCGTGGTCGATGAGGCATGGCTACTCATGCGCGAGCGCGCAGGCGCGGACTTCCTGTTCCGCATGGCCAAAAGCTCCCGCAAATACTGGGCAGGCCTGACGGTCGCGACTCAGGACACCGCCGACGTGTTGGCGACCGACCTCGGCCGAGCGATCGTCACCAATGCCGCGACGCAGATTCTGCTACGGCAGGCACCGCAGGCGATCGATGAGATCACCCAGGTTTTCGACCTGTCCCAGGGCGAACGGCAGTTCCTGCTGTCCGCCGACCGCGGACAGGGACTCCTCGCCGCGGGGGCACAGCGGGTCGCGTTCCAGGCCCTGGCCTCGCAGGTCGAGCACCACCTGATCACGACCAACCCAGCCGAACTCGCCGCCGACCCGCAAGACGACAGCTTCCTCGATCTTGCCGTGCCGGGCGACCCGGCCGATGACGACGGCCAGATCTACCTCGACGCCGCCTGACCGCACCGCCGTAACCGCAAGGAGATCGTAACCATGGGCCTACTCGCCGCGGCGCCCGCCACACCGTCCTCGCCGCTCACCGCCTACCTGACCGACCCCGCCGGCTTCCTCCACCACATCCTCGCCCAGCTGAGCGCGGGGGCGCTGGCCTGGGGACCCGTCGCCGGTCCGCTGCTCACCCTCACCGTCGCCGGCCTTCTCACCGGGCGCCGGCGGATGCGCCGCCGCTACCAGCAACAGCTGACCTCCGGCGCGCGGCTGGTCACCGTGCTGGCCCCACCCACCGTCGACCCGGCGGGCGGAGCCGCGCTGTGGGCGAACCTGCTCGGCCTGCTGCGCCCCGGCTGGCGACGCCTGATCGGCCAGCCGCACCTCGTCTGGGAATACCAGTTCACCGCCGACGGGGTCCGTATCCACATCTGGGTGCCCGGGGTCGTGCCCGCCGGCATGGTCGAACGCGCCGTCGAGGCGGCCTGGCCCGGCGCGCACACCCACTCCACGCCCGCCCGCGCACCGCTACCCGTCACCGCCCGGCCCGGCCGGCGGCTGCTCGCCGCCGGGGGCGAACTACGCCTCGCCCGACCTGAAGCGCTCCCCATCCGCACCGATCATGATGCCGATCCGATCCGGGCCCTGCTCGGCGCTCCCGGCAGCCTGGCACGCACCCAGCGGGCGGCGGTGCAGATCCTGGCCCGCCCCGTCACCGGCCGCCGCGTCACGAAGTCCCGGCGGGCCGCCCGCCGGCTACGCACCGGCAGCTCCACACACCTGATCGGCGCGCTGCTGGACCTGCTCACCCCCCACACCGGCCGCACCCGGCAACGCCGCCGCACCGCCACCCCCACGGCCAAGGTCGACCCGCAAACCTCGCTCGCCCTGTCCGCAGAAGACCGCGCCATCGTCACCAAACAGCGCGGCGCCCCCTACGAGGTCCGCGTCCGCTACGCCATCGCCGCAGTCCTCGACGAGCACACCGACACCACCACCACCGCCCAGACCGCCAGCCAGCTCCGCGGCCGGGCACACGCTCTCGCCAGCGCGTTCGCCGCCTACGGCGACCACAACTACTTCCGCCGCATCCGGCTACGCCACCCACTGCCCGTCCTCGCCGCCCGCCAGTTCGACCGCGGCGACCTGCTCTCGGTCACCGAACTCGCCGCGTTGGCACACCTACCGGTCGACGAAGCGACCCCTGGCCTGCAACGCGCCGGCGCGAAAGCCATCGCCCCGCCGCCCGGTGTCTCCGGCCCCGGCCCGAACGTCCGCCCGCTCGGACGAACCGACGCCGGGCACCCGCGGCCAGTCGGCCTACGCATCCCGGACGCCCGCCATCACCTGCACGTCCTCGGCGCGACCGGCGCCGGCAAATCCGAACTGCTCGCCCGCATGACCTTGGACGACATCCTCGCCCGCCGGGGCGTGGTCAACGTCGACCCCAAGGGGGATCAAATCGTCGACATCCTCGCCCGCTACCCGACCGACGCTCTCGACCGGCTCGTCCTGTTCGATGCCGAATCCTCCAGCCGGCCCCCCTGCCTGAACCCGCTGGACCAGCCCGACCGGGGCAGGGCCGTCGACAACCTCGTCTCGATCTTCTCCCGGGTATACGCGGACTCGTGGGGGCCACGCACCGAGGACATCTTTCGGGCGAGCCTGCTCACCCTCGCCGCCCAACCCGGCGTCCCCGTCCTGACCGACCTGCCGAAACTGCTGACCGACACCGCCTACCGACACCGGGCGCTCGGGGAGATCGACGACGACATCCTGGCCGGCTTCTGGAGCTGGTACGAAGCCCTCTCCGATGGCGCCCGCGGCCATGTCGTCGCCCCACTCATGAACAAACTCCGCGGCTTTCTGCTGCGACCGTTCGTGCGGGCCGCGATCGCCGCCGGCCCCTCGACCGTCGACATGGACCAGGTGCTGAACGACGGCGGGGTCTGCCTGGTCCGCATCGCCCAAGACGCCCTCGGCGTCGAGACCGCAGCACTCATGGGCTCGATCGTCGTCTCCGCCGTCTGGCAGGCCACCACCCGCCGCGCCCGCCTACCCCAAAGCAAAAGGCCGGACGCCAGCCTGTATTTGGACGAAGCGCACAATTTTTTGATGCTTCCGTACGCGCTGGAAGACATGCTCGCCGCCGCCCGCGGCTACCGGCTGTCACTCACGTTGGCCCATCAGAACCTCACCCAGCTACCGCGGCACCTGGAAGAAAGCATCGGCGCCAACGCCCGCTCGAAAATCTATTTTACGGTCAGTCCAGAGGACGCCCGCCGGCTCGCCCGCCACACCGAGCCCCGGCTCGGCGTGCACGACCTGGCCAACCTCGGTGTGTTCCACGCCGCCGCGCGCCTCGTCGTCGGCGGAGAAGAAGCCCCCGCCTTCACCCTCGTCACCGAGAAACTGCCGCCCCCGGTACCAGGACGCGCCACCCAGATCCGCCGCTACCTACGCCGCCGCGCCGCCACCCCCGCCACCCGGCCCGCGCCGCCGCCCACCGATCCGCGTCCGCAGCCCACCTCCGACCCACGCCGCATCGCCTGACCGCGCCCCGGTCTGCCACCTCGAAGGACCCCCTCATGGCCAAGCCACTGCCCCAGCGCGCCCTGCGCGCCCCGCTGCGCCCCGCCGCCCGCGTCGTCGCCGACGCAGCACACCTGGCGAACCTCACCCCCCACCTCAGCCCCCGCGACCGCTGGATCACCCGGCTCGTCTACGAACACCGAGTCCTAACCACCCACCAGCTCGTCCACGCCGCCTTCACCACCCGGCGTACCGCCAACGAACGGCTACTCCAGCTCTACCGCTGGCGCGTCCTCGACCGCTTCCAGCCCCTGAGCCCCCTCGGCGAAGGCATGCCACCCGCGCACTACGTGTGCGACGTCGCCGGCGCCGCCCTGCTCGCCGCCGAAGACGGCATCGACCTGACCGCGACCGGCTACCGGCACGAGCGGGCCCTCGGCGTCGCCTACTGGCCCCAACTCGCCCACCGCGTCGCCGTCAACGGCTTCTTCACCCACCTCATCCACCACGCCCGCCAGCCCTACCCACCCGGCACCCTCACCGCCTGGTGGTCAGAAGCCCGCACCCGGGCCGCGTTCGGCGACATCGTCCGCCCCGACGCCTACGGACGCTGGACCACACCGCACAGTGATGTCGAGTGGTTCCTCGAACTCGACTGGGCGACCGAACCCTACCCACGCCTCGCCGCGAAGATCAGCAAATACGGGCGGCTCGCCACCGCGACCGGCATCACCACCCCGGTCCTGTTCTGGTTCCCCACCACCAACCGGGAGAACCGCGCCCGCCGCGCTCTGGCCGACGCCGCCGCCGGACTCGACCGTCCGCACACCGTCCCGATCGCCACCACCGCCGCCACCCTCGCCCCACCCGACGACCAGCTCGACCCAACCCCCGCCCGCTGGCTGCCCCTCACCACCAGCAAAGCCGGCCGACTCACCCTCGACCAGCTGCCCCGAGCCTGGCCCCACCTATCACCGCCCGCGCCAGTCTCCGACCGGCCGCACGCCCGGCCCGCCGGGTCGGGCCTGCGCCCGCCCGCGCCGATGCCCCCCACCCAGTACCAGGGGTGAACAGCCACGACCAAATATTTCACCGCCGCCCTCGCCGCGGTGATCCTGCTCATCGTGCTCATGGGTGCCGCCGCCGGCCAGCTGGCCACCCGTGTCCTGTGCGCCCCGGTCGTCGGCTGGTTCCTCGGCTGCAGCTACAGCAGTGGAGGAAGCCCCAGCCAGACCGCGCTTGATGACATTCCACCCGCCTACCTCACCCTTTACATGCAGGCCGCTGTCACCTGCCCCGGCCTGTCCTGGACAACGCTCGCCGCCATCGGCAGCGTCGAATCCGATCATGGTCGCAGTCGGCTGCCGGGCGTCACCAGCGGCACCAATTCCGCGGGCGCCGCGGGTCCCATGCAGTTCCTCGGCCCCACCTTCGCCGAAGTGATCGCCCACCACCCGCTACCAGCAGGCGGCGCAAACCCACCGTCGCTCTACAACGCCCAAGACGCCATCTACGCCGCTGCCGCCTATCTGTGCGACAATCATGTCGCCACCGACCTGACCGGCGCACTGTGGGCGTACAACCATTCCGACGCCTACATCGCCCAGGTCGTCACCCAGGCCACCCAGTACAAATCGACCGGTGGCAGCTTTGGGACCGACACCGCGCCGCCCGACTCTGGCTATGCCGCCGTCATCTATGCCCAGGGTCAGCTTGGCATTCCCTACCTATGGGGTGGGGACGGCCCGGCCGAGGGTGGCTTCGATTGCTCCGGACTCACCAGGGCCGCCTATCTGGCCGCCGGGATCGACCTGCCCCGCACCGCGCAGACCCAGTACGCGGCCGGGCCCGTCGTCCCACCCGGAGCACCACTCCAAATCGGCGATCTGGTCTTCTACGGCACCGCCACCAACATTCACCACGTCGCCATCTACATCGGAAACGGGCAGATGATCACAGCTCCGGGGCGCGGGAAGGTGGTGAAAATCGCCCCCTACAGGTGGGCGGGAGACGACTATTTCGGGGCAACAAGGCCAGTAAACTGAGATTTATTCGCGCTTGAGGTGCTACTCTTGTAGCCGCGCCCAAGGGCGACTCCATCGAGAAACGCCGGTCCGTGGTGATTAGGAGATCGTCGCATTAATCAGCACTTCCGGGATTTTCGACAGGTCGTGCAAAACTGTCGTGCCATAGCGATCGCTGAGTCCCGAGCTGTTGATATGCCGAGCCCATTGGCGTTCCGTCACGACGATGTCGCAGTAGGGAACGGCGGCCGACAAGGCGTTAACGTCATTCAGATCATGTGGATGCCATCGCTGCTGCGGGTTGCGATGTCGGAGGCGGCGCAGTTCTCGGGTCACCCACCGGCTCGGTAGGTCCTCAAGAAACCGGTGGACGCGGTCGCGGTCACTCACGAACTCCATCGGCTCAATACCATGCCGCGAACAACTCGTGATCAGTGGCTCTATGATGTCGACGATCTCGGTGCCGGTAACGATGTCGCCGAGCCGGTGCCGCAGCTTGTGGGCATCTATCTGTCCAGCGAGAGCCGTCTGCCCGTCAGCAAACTTCTGGTCCGCTTCTTGAAACTTGCGTGCTGTCCCAAGAATCAGCGCCAGTGTCCCAGCAGGATCGGCCAGAGCCGCGAGCTCCATCATTTGCGCGAACGCCTCCGCGAGCTGAATGCGCAACGCAGGGCGAATCGCGGAATCGTCGGGCAGCTTCATTCGGTCGAGTGGAATATCGCTGCCGAAGGCGTGATTGACGCCGACGCCGAAAATATTCGCGCTTCGACGTCGACCGCCGCAGTGGCTGGTCATGGCTGCGTCGATCTCCGCCGGCACGATCACGTGCGGCGGAGCGATCGTGTGGAACTTGGAGAGCCCTGCCATCGTGGTCGCAAGGTCTAGCCTGCTAGACCAGCTGGCTCGGTGGTGAGTCTCGTAGTAGTGAGCTGCGGACAGCACGAACGAGGCATGACCGAGCCGGACCGCCTCCGTCGCGATGGTGAAGGCATCCCGATAGCGTTCGCCGTCGCTACGGCCCAGCCGACACTTGGCGAAGTCGATCCACTTCGCCTGATCGAGATAGACGCGCAGCACGACTCGATTATCCCTCCTGCCAGGATCGTCCCTTGGACCCGGTACCTCTACCCGCCGAAGCCGATCGCCTCGCAGATCTTGTCGCCGCGACCCGCGCGTGGATCGAGCTGCCCCGGTCCACCACCGGGAAGCGAATGCAGGCCGCATTCGACGCCGCCGGCACCGACGGTGACGCCGGCCAGCTCGCTGCCGAGATCCGCGCCTACCAAGCCGGCCAGGGCGGTCCACACGGCACGGGACGCTTCGGCCCCGGCGCCGCCGCCCGCATCCTCACCCGACGCGGCTACCCGTCGCGCGAGCCCGATTGATGCCGCCCTTGGGCCCGGTGCCGCGCTGCGCTCAATCAGCCGACCGCCAACGTCCGGCCGATTACTGCGCCAAGAAGGGCAGCCGGGACACCAACCCAGGTTCGGCCGACGAAGACGCGGCGTTAGATGGTCAGGTGCTCACCATGGCGACATCGGCCAGCAGCTTGGTCAGCACGAAGCGCCAAGGCCGGAACGCCTGTGATCGACGAATACTGACCACTCTGATTAACGGCACTCCACCAGTCGAATGAGTTTTATAGGTCCCCAACATCAGGCTGTCGTGTTGGTGAGAAATGCCCCCGGACAGGCCGGTGGGAAGTCGGAGACGCCCGGCCGAGTGAGTTCGAGAGGGAAGCAGATTGAGAAAGATACCACTTATTCGCTAGCTTCATGGCATCCCGATAGTACCGGTGGCCATGGTCATCAGAAATCGGTCATTGAGCATATCGTAGAAGTCATCCATGGTGCGGAGCGAGAGGAGGTCTGCGTCGGTTATGACGATCATTCGATGTCCCCGGGGCATGGCACTCATACCGAGTGCGTGGGCGAACTTGATGTCGTCATCACTGCTGGTGATGCCGTTTGCAGCGACGAGAATCCCCAGCTCCATATTCCGGTTAGCCAGGATGTTGAAGAAGTAGCCCACAGTCATACTGTCAACCGGCCTCGTCCAGTTTTTGCACTCGATAAGGAATGAGTGGGGCAATTGGTGCAGATCCGTCCGTGGATGTCCGACGGCGACGTCGATCTGCTCAACCTTGAACGGGCCGATGATGTTCCGTCGCACATTGGCGCGGGGAACTAGGCCGAAAAGGTAGGCCACGAGTTCTTCGTAGGTCTTCCCTTGGGCATCTGCGGTCGGCGCTCTTCGAGCCTCATCCAGGTGGCGGCGGATCTCCGCCGGGTCAAGCTCCACCGCGTCGCCCGTGGACGAGATCGTTACGTGCTCGAACGAGCGTGTGCCCCAGTGTCCCTCGCGCCACCTCGTTGTGGAGGTCGTCCACATGCATGACCACGATGGGGTAAGGCATGGGTGGTGGATCTTGGTACGGACCGTCGTAGATCAGCAAACCGAAAGTCGCTCGACGTTGACCCATGATCACCACGAGCTGCTTAAATGCCTCTGTCAGTGAGACATTCCCTCGCTGATTCTTAACCTCGACCAGGATTGGGCCGAGGAGTCGCTCCGTGCCGGGGATGAGCACGGCGGCGTCTACCTGGCCCTGCTCCGCCCGTGGCGGCTCCATCACGCGGGCGCCACTCGCTCGGAGCAGGGCCAGGGCTCTGCGCTCCACGTCCATCGTACGAAGGGCGACATCCAAATCAACCGCGATACCCGGTGACCGAGCGGCCGTCTGTGCAGAGGGCGAGTCTTCGGGCGAGGGCGCTCCTGAGACTCGGCGACGTTCTGACATGACCTGGGTGAACAGCCCTAGCTGGAGACGGAGGCGGTCGTTGCTGTAGGTCCCGACTTCGATCCAGACGTCGGAAGCAAGCCCACCTAGCTGAAGCAGGTCCTCGTCGAGATCCTCGATCATCGCGAATAGCGGCAGGCCCCGACCGAGGACAATCCCCATCTCCACGTAGATCGCAGGCGGAGTTGTCGCTCGCATGCCGCCCGGCTCGGTGAGCGGCAGTACCGCGACGGCATAGTCGAACCGGTTGAGTGGCAAGTCGGCTAGCTGCGTACCGGCCAGGAGCTGCGATGTCGCTGTCAGCTTTGTGTCCAACTCCCCGAGGACCGTGCGCAGCACCGAGAGATCGGCGTAGTTGGGCGCGATCGCCAGGCAGTGCAACATCAGGTGATCATATGGCCGGAACGTAGCCGCTCCTGCAGCAGCAACCGAAACGTTCTGCTGACCTGCACTCACGACCAGCAGCGCGATGACCTGAAGATCCTCGACTGGCCTTCGGTCGCCAGTTGGGAGCGACCCGCCGAAGAACGAGCCTCGCGCCACTGCCTGTCGCTGGACCGGGCCCCCCGAACACGCGGAGCAGTGCGTGTGGGCGTAGGCCCCACGGCTCGGATTGAGGCCGGACAACGTCCCTGCGCCCGTGACGGGGAGCAGTCTCAGCACACCGGTCTTCGCGACCGCGATCGAGCGTTGAGTGGCGGCAGCGGCAAGATGCGACACTAGCCGAACTACGCCCCACACTTGGAAGGGCAGGACAGGAAGCCTGAAGATCAGGACTGGAGGCATCGCGCACCGACACGGACTGGGAGTGACCGTACTTCCCGTGACCGCGAGTTCTTGGCGGAATCTGATCTTATGCGTCGCGACGGCCGCTCGGCCTTGGACCGCGCTGCTTGTCAGGCAGCAGCGGCCGGAGGCGCTGTGGGCGTGAGAGCGCCGCGTAGTGGCAGTAGATCGCCAAGATCATGCGGAGCCGGCGGGAGGGTGCTCGCAGCTCGGCCGATGCGGGCAAGGACTCGGACAACGAAGTACCGGAGTATCCGGCGCCAGTGCCTAATGTCCTGTCGACTCAGGCCCGCCAGCCGCCCGGCGGTGCGATCGATGCGCCGAAGGCGGTCCCGCTGCCGCCTGGTGGCGTACCGGTTCAGGCGGCCAAGCCGTTGGCGCAGAAAGCTAGCCGGCGCAACTGCCGAAAACAGGCGCTGCTCGGCCAGCTCGCCGTCTGACGCAGCGCTGCGCCCTGCCAGCTCGGAGTCTGACGGTTCCATCTGAGGAACGACATCGGGTTCCGCAACGGCGGAACCCGAGAATCTGACCTGGACACAGAGGCTGTTAGATCCCTCAACCAAGACGACGTCATGCGGCGCGGCGAGGTCGTGTGCGAGGTCGAGCAAGTGATCATGGAGGCGAACAGCGTCAAGCATCTGTTCGATGGAACCCACGGTGATCGGTGCGATGAGCACTCTCTTCGGGCCTCGAAGCCACTCGGCAGCGCGCTGGGCTGCCGCGGTCTTCCCCTCACCGACTCCGTGCAGCTGGAGACCACGCGGGGTCGCGGTGCCTTCCGCGTCTTGCCGGTCGCCCAACATGTCGTAGAGCCTAGAGGAACGGCTGAGGCTCGGCAGACCCACCTGGAGCAGCGAGCATCCCGCGAGGCCCGCTAGCCGGCGCAGCAGATCGCCTGACGCCCGTGCCATCGCCAGGCCGACGATCTGCGGACACGACCATGCTGCAGAGAACGGCACATCGGCAAACAGATGTTCGATGTCGAGCTACTCCTGAGGAATATTGCACGGATCGAATAGCGGCACTCCACCAGTCAGATTAAAATGTATTCGGTGGGTATCTGGTCGAAATTAGACATCGCCGGTAGTCGTCGATAAAAGAAATGTGTTGCCGATGGCGGGGCTCTGCTCATTGATGCAGCAGCGACGGTGTTGCAGTCTCTTCGAATTTTGCTCCCCCCCGCGCGCGTGGGGACAGCCTTCGGGCTATATCTATCGAGAAATTAAGATTTGCTCCGTCGGATATCGCGAGAGCTATTCTTCGCCTTCTAGCGAGCTCTATAGCGCCCGATTGAAAACCTGACGAAGTGACGAAAATCGCCTTCTGTGCATGCACATCTTCGAGCGTGTCGGACAGAATCTGAACCTGGCGCCGCTCCACCCTCCTGCGGAGGAGCTTGCACTCAACGATGATCAGAAATTGCATCCCGAGCTGTTCGAAGCGGAGTGTGCCGTCAACGATGTATCGCGTGTCGCCCACCAGCACCTCTTGGTGGTTGACCTGCACACTGTCGGCTGGACCCTGCTCGCGCGCAAGCAAGTCGAGCACACGTAGCTCGTAGCTGTTGGGGTCTCCGGCCCAGCCGGAGGCCGAGACGCCACCCGACACGCGGTCAGTGTGCCACAAGCCTCAACCGAGGCCTGCGCAGGGTGCCGGTGCTCCCGATGCAGACCCATGCACGGCCAAGATCGTTCGCATCGGGTTCCGTCGCCTCAGCAGGTGAGGCCGCGCAGACTAAGCACCCTGGCCGCTGGTACATCGGAAAGGAGTCTGACCTGTCCGATCGCGAATACGGCGGGGTTCGGATACGAGCACTCTGCCAGTCAAATGAGGTTTATTCGGACCAGAAGCCGATTCCGTTCGATGTTGAAATAGGCGTCAATGATCGACGCGGGTCCGAAACTCGGCGAAGACAACGTCCGCCAAGCGTCGCAATGCCCGGTACCGGCGAGCTACCTGGGGAACAGATGCGGCCTCGCGGTGAATGCGCATTTCTCGTAGCAGCAGGGCACAGATGTAGAAGCGAAACGCTGCCCGGCCGGCGGCGTGGGCTGCGACCCGTGCTTGCGCGGCTGGATGGTCCATCAACGTCAACCAGAGCAGAGCGTGGTCGTAGCCGGATGGCCGTAACCCAGCGTGCTCCCAGTCCAGTAATGCGATCTCGGTGCCGGTGGCCAGCGCGTTGGTCAACAGCAGGTCGCCGTGGCTGAACACCTGCGGGATCGAGGTGAGGTCACCCGCCCACGCCTGCAAGGCGCCCCCTGACACGCCGATGTCGGCGGCAGCGGCGAGGTCGGCGGCGGTCAGCGCAGGACGGCCGGCGTCCTCGGCGAACCGCGTCCCGCCCGGCCAGGCCGCCAGCGCGTCGGCGCAGGCAAGTACGGACTCGACCACCGGCAGCGCAATGACATCGGGATAACGCTGGGCGGCGGCCGGACTGCCCGTGAGGTGCTCGATCAGCAGAAGGCCGCGGGCGGGCGGGGCCAGCATCCGGGGGGTGCGCACCGGCGGCGGATCGGCGGCGAACCGTTCGTACGCCCGCCCCTCGGCGTCGTGGCGTCGCCGCCACCGCGCTTCCCCGGCAGTGAGGATCTTCAACACGGCCGGGGAGCCCTCGTACTCGCCTGCCAGCAGCACCGCCTTGCCTGTCATACACAGCGGCCGGTGGAGCACCAGCCTGGAGTAGTGGTTCCGGACGTCAGCCAGCGCTTGGTTGGAGACGACCGGCGGCATCCAGCCGGGGCGGCTGACGGCACGGGCCATAGTCACTCAGTATGCCTACCTCCGCCACTTGGGTACAGCAGCACAGATCGGCGCCCCGTCGCTGCCGGCGCGGCACCGACAGGTCAGTACCGACGAATACCGCGCGGTTCGAATAACAGCACTCCGCCAGTCAAATAGGAATTATTGTCATCCAATGCAACCGGCCATCTGGCCAGACTGCGGGACGTCGAAGGGGCCCGATGCTGCCAGGCGGTGCTTGCGGCCCGGAGCCACGGCCACCGCTGTCCGGTTGAGGGGATCAGAGTGTCGGCTTGTGAGGCACCCGGACCGCACCCATCTGGGCCCGACGCAACCGCCCCAGACGATCAAGTAACTCGACGCTCTCCATCACCGCAATTCAACATCACCCGTGCGACGGCAGCAGGAGGCCCTGCGCCTGGTCCCCGGTGGCGGCCCTGATAACCGGGCCACATGCACTCAAGATCTCCGACCTACGAGGAATACGACAGGGCTCGGATAACAGCACCCTGCTATTTAATAGGAAAAATTGCAACATGCGGCTCGACGTGTCGATAGCAACCTAGCATCAGAATCGGAGTGCGAATAGCCCACCGTCTTCACTGCGGTCGGTTAGGCGTTGTTCGAGAACAAAGTCGTTCACACTACGGCCGTCGGGAAGCGCATTTGGGGCTGTGGAGCGGTTTCGGTGGCTGGCGTGGTCTACGCCGGATGTGAGCTGCGGTGTCGGTCAATCCTGGTGCGGAGGGCGGGTGGAGGCTGGTGTCATCAGGGCGAGGGCGGCGAGATCGAGGGCGGTGCGGCCGGCGCGGTCCAGTTCGGCAGCGAGGCGCGCGGAGCTGTCTTGCCGGTCGGATTCTGGGCGGGTCGGGCTGGAGATCTCATGGGCGTGTAGGGGATCGCGGATCGTTTGCTGGGCGGATGCGATGGTGTCGAGCATGCGGCGGATGCGGGCGACGAGGTCGGTTCCGGTCGTGTTCGCGTCTGTGGCTGTGCTGGTGGCGAGATCCACGGCGGCGAATCCGGGGATGGTGTTGTCCCCGAGGTCTTGGGCGAGATGGTCTGCGGCGTGGGCCAGCAGGTACAGGCATCTCACGGTCTCGGTGTGGCGGTCGAGGTCGCTCAGGTCGGGGTCGTGCAGCAACCTGTGCAGCGTCAGGGCGTGGGAGGCGACGCGGGCGCTGGCGGGGGCAAGGGGTGCCCTGTCGAGGGCCCAGGTGGCCCGGCTGCTGTAGCAGCCGATACCGGCGAGGCCGCCGAACAAGGTCAGCCCGCTCGCTGCGAGGGTGCGAAGGCCCGGGGGGTTGGTGAACGGCGGCCACATGATCGTGCAGGCGACGGCGGGCAGCATGAGCAGCAGTTGGACGGCGATCGGGAGGAGCAGGCGGCGACGCCGGTAGCGTCGGGCAGCGCGCAGGACCCGCGCGTCGAGAGTCAGGGTGGTCTGCACGTCCTGGGCCTATCTCCTTCCGCGCAGTGTCGGTCGAGAGCAGAGCGAGCGATAGTTGCTCGACGTCGGGGAAGGCCGACTCCGACTCGCCCGTTCCATGATGGCCGACGGCGGCGTCCATGGTCGCGAGGGTTGTCGTGGCCGCCGCGTTCCTCCCGTGGCGCACGGCGGGAGGAACGCGGCGGTGGGACCGCTCCCGGAGGAATCATGGCGCCCGGATTCAGGCGGGGTCGGGGGTGCTCCGGAGGCTGCTGGTGGCGTCGAGTACCTCCCACTGCTGGAACCGGTCGAGCAGCTGGTCGCGGTCGAGGGTGTAGAGGGTGGCGAGGGTGTGCAGGTCTGCGTCGCGGATCGAGAGGACGTGGCCTGCGTAGTCGCCGCGTTCCCGTTGGATCTCGGCGACCCAGCGACGCAGCGGTCCGACGTCGTCCGTGGACGCGCGGGCCAGCGCGGGCAGGTTGAGCACGACGCGGGCCGTGCGCTGCGGGAGAACGTCTGGGTGCTCGCCGGGCAGCAGCGCACGGACGGGGACGCCGTAGAAGGCCGCGAGGTCGGCGAGCTGCTTCATGCTGATCATGCGGTCGCCGCGTTCGTAGGAGCCGACCGCCGCCATCTTCCACCGACCGCGGGAGAGGACCTCGACCCGCTGGAGCGAGAGATTCTTCTGGGTACGGATGGCGCGCAGCCGCACGCCTACTTCCTGTGCGTAGGTGCGGCTCTCACGGGTTGCGGGCATGGTTCCTCCTCAGGAATGGGTGGGGCGGGATCGCGGGAAGGAGTGGTGGGGGGTTCGGGTCCGGTGCCAACGTCGGATTTCGGGGCGGCCGGGAACAGGGTGGGTGGCTCGCGAGGCTGTGCGGATGCGGCGACAGGCGATCCGACAGCCCTGGCCGGCCTCGGGCGGCGGTCCTTTGTAGGCATGAAAGTCTCCGAGGTTCGGCACAGAGGTGATGAGTGCGGGGCCTACGCCGCGTCGCTGTGCGAGCGCGCCTCGATTCCCGGGACGCAGGCGGGCCGGGAGCGGGAGCCGCCGAGCTCGGCGCGGCACCCGGCGTGCAGCTGGCAGCCCGTCCACCAGGAAGGTGGACGCGAGCTCAGGGGCCGCAGCCCAAGTACGGGAAGAGGAAGCGGGCGGCGTCGCCGTCCGTGCTCTCCGCGAGCATGCCGTCAGTGACCGGGAGGAGTGGTCCCTCGTCACGTGCTGGTAGACGGTGCCCGGGTCGGGTGCCCCTGCCACGGCCGGACGCCGGGCGGGGCGTGACCGCTTCGCCGGGCCCGGCGCTGAACCGATTTTCTCGGCGGGCGCTGGCCTACTCGGCGACGAGCAGGTGGAGCAGGCGGACGCCGGGGAAGCCGTCGGTCGGCAGTGTTGGCAGGTCGAACGTGCGGGGCTCGTCGAAGACGGGCTGGCCGTCTGGCCGGCGGCTGTAGGGGGCCCAGCCGTAGTCGACGCCGTCGGCGGCGTCGTAGGCGGTCCACACCACGCTTTCCTGCTCACCGTCGCGCAGGGGCCGCACGGAGAACGTATGGGCGTGCAGGCCGTCGAGGTGCACCTCGACGATCTGCGGGACGGCGAAGGTGAACCGGCGGGCGTGCAGGGTGCGGGCGTGCTCGGCGGCGCGGGTCTCGAAGTCAGTCCGGGCGTTCTCGCCGTGGACGTAGTCGTAGTCGGACATGATCTGGCGGCGGTCCCCGTCGAGGACGACGATCGCCGGGTAGTCGGTCATCCGGATGGACTGCTGCACACGGCCCACGACGTCGGTCACCAGGTTCCAGGTGGCGTCGTTCATCGCAACCTCCAGCGGTCCAGGAGTACCGTTCCCGATTCCTTGGCGGTGGATCGGTGGTTCGGGGTGTAGCCCACGGTATGCGGCTGAGCATGCCCCGTGCCGCCTGCTGGCTATGGTCCTGGGGTTGCGGTGCAGGTCTTGGCGGACATGGACAATCTCGCGACCCGGTGGATGCCGTGACGGCCACGGGTGCGGCCGGGCGGTTGGCGGCGGCGTGCTGGCCAGCGGCATGCCGGCTGGCGGTCGCCGAGGGTTGGCCGTGTGCGGATCTCGCGCTGGCGGGCGCCTACCGCAGCGACGAGGAGCCGCTGCTTCTGGTGACAGGCGATGGCGACGTCACGCACCTGGCGAGCCGGTATCCCGGACCGGTGGCGAGCGCCGGGGTGCTGGTGCGCTGGTTGGACCGCACCCGCCCGGCCTGACCCGCCCGCGTGTCCAGCGGGGCGGGTTAGGTGCGGTTGCGTCGTTGCAGGTTCTCGTCGAGGAGTTCACGTAGCAGGACGAGACCGGGTCCGCCTCCGGGGTTCAGCGGGATCGAGAAGATCTGGTCCGAGCCATCGAACGCGTCGAAAACGGGTGTGCCGTCGCGCTTGCGCCGGTAGGGAACCATGCCGGAGTCGAGGCCCTCCTCCGCGTCCCAGAGCACCCAGAGGATGACGTGCAGTTCGCCGTCGTCCTCCAGCAGTGGCCCGCCGGTGTAGGGGGAACGCAGCCGGACCTCATCGTCTCCGTCGATCACGACGGGCCTGCTGATTTGCGGAACGGCCAGGATGAGGCGTTCGAGCACGATACGGTTCGCCTCCTCAGCGACCTGCCGCTCGAACGCCTCCGCGCGGGCGGGATCACGCAGATAGGCCGAGTTGCTCAGCGTGCGCGACGGTTCGCCTTCCAGGACCGCGATCGCAGGCTGGTCTCCTTTCGCCAGAGCATCCTGCAGATCCTTGACGGTCATGTCGACCAGGACGTGGGATTCGAGGTTCATGGCGGTGTCCTCTACGTGGCGCGGGGTCGCAGCGGCGGGCCGTACCGGACGGCCGTCCCCACCAGTCTGATCGCGCCAGGACGGTGAGCACCACATCGGGAGCGTGCTCACCACCGCCGGTCCCTCTCGCACCCAGCCCGTCACAGCCTTCTGATCTTGTCGAGGGAGGTGGTGACGTGTCCGTCCCGGCCGAGGTCGACGACGAGCTGCTCACCGTCGATGTCGACGATCCAGCCGAACCGCCAGATCTCCCCGTCGCCCAAGGGGACTTGGACGGCGCTACCGATGGTGAGGTCGTCGGGCTCGTTGTCCATGGTGGCGTCCCTTTCTGCGGCGGTGAAAATGCCGACGGCGACGGTTCAGAGGAGAAACGGAATTGTTCAGCGTGAGGTCCGCGAGGTGGAGGCGGCCGATGATTTCCCGGGTCGGCCAGTGGGTCAGCAGGCCGCAGATCAGGCAGCAGTAGTGGCCCTGCCACCGGGTCGAGTTCGGATCGATTTCTCGGCTGCGGTGGACCGGGACGAATCCGCTGGTCTCCGGGGTGTTTCCGCATCGGCACAGCCAGGCATCCTGGGAGCCTGCGCAGGCAAGGTATTCACGCACGCCTGTTCTCTTTTCTTGTGCAAATAGTCAAGATGGGGAGGAGGTGTAGACCGGCAGGTCCCAGCTACGGCTCTGCCTGCCGGCGCGGCCTGTGGCGGACGTGACGGCGTCCGCCACAGGCCGCGCTCTCGCCGCAGCGGTGGGGTCGGACGCTGTGATGGCGCTTGGCAGGCTGGTGACCTTTCTGGTCGCCGCTACCGGGCGCGGTTCAGCGGTCCCAGGGGTCGCGGCGAAGGTGGTCTCGGGGAGTCGCCCTGGCCTGGATGACGGTGTCGGTCCAGGTGGCTCCGGCGGTGTCGGCCTGTTCGGCCGTGGCGAGGACCGCGCGGGCGCGGGGGGACAGCGTCCAGCCGAGGTGGCTGAACAGAGCCAGCGCGCTGTGGTCCCCGAGCGCGCAGGCGTGGACGGTGTCTACCCGGAGGTATGCGGCGAGGTGGCCCAGCAGTCCGGTCGGGTAGCCGCGGTGAAACAGTCCGCTGCCTCGGAGCGGGCTGATCATTTCGCTGGCGTGGTGCGCGGCGACAGCCGAGAGCACGGCCGTCACGGCGGCGTCGCCGATGCGGACGTCGTCGGGCTCGTCGTCGTCCATCGTGTGCAGGACGGCGGTGTTGACGGCGTGGCCCCAGGGCCAGCCCTGGTCGGCGAGATCCTCGGAGGTTCGGGCCAGGGCGGTGGCTTTTGCGGTCAGCGGGTAGTCGAGCGCCTCGTAGACGTCGGCGGCGGGTCCCAGGTTGAGCAGGCTTTCTGGAGGGAGGTGGCAGTCGAGTCCGAACAGGACATGGGCGTGCAGGCGGTGCGGCCAGCCGTACTGATCGAAGTATGGCCAGAGAAGCGTGTCCTTGGCCCGGGAGGTGACGGTGTCCTCGCCGTTGACGGTCAGGACGTGACGCAGCCGGCCGAGGAGTTCGGCGAAGCCGAGCAGATGCGGAGTTGATGGCATGGCAAAGCGCTCCTTTCGGAGACAACACGGCGGACAGGCTGATCGGAAGGGCGCGGGCCAGGGGCCGGCGGCGGGCGGAGAGGCGTGTTCTCCCGGTCTGGACCGTTCTGGCCGGTCGCAGATCACGCCCACGGCGAACGCGGCGGTGCGCTGACGAAACTTGCTGGGTTGGCTATTGGATACGGGCGTAGACGCAGTCCACGGCCACGCTGTTGTGCATGCCGCCGCAGATGATCGCGCCGAGCTGGCGATCCTCCACAGACAGGGCCTTACGGATATCACCCTCCCATTTGTCGATCTTCGCGCCGAACAGTGCCTCGTAGTGGTTGAGCCGGGATTCCGGCGCCAGCTTCTCCTGGTCGGGGAACGCCTTCTCCCACAGTCGGAAGTAGAGCCCGTAGCCGTACGACGGGAAAGGTGTTTTCTTGCTGACATCGGCCAGTAGGCAGCACGCTTCGGCCGCCGTACCGGACCGTGTTTCCTTCCCTGCGGCTACCCGTTCGAGAATCTCTCGGAAATGCCCCCGGTAGACGAACTCGACCGGAAAGAGGATTGCGCTGGGGGCCATGATCAGGTAGCTGTGGAAGAGCTGGTCCCGCTTGTGCGGGTGGCGGGCAACCGCCTGCTCGATCTCGCTTTCGGCCCAGTCGAGAGCCGACAGGGCGATGGTGGCCAGCTCCGTGTGGTTCGCGATGAGCTGGTCGATCTTGCTTGTGGGCATGGCTGTACTCCGCTTTTCCAAGCCGGGTGGTGGTGTTCGTGCCGTGCGGTGGCAGCGCTCGCATCGGTTCCGCCCGCGCAGGGAGGGTCGCGAGGAAGGCTGTAAAGGCAGCGCTAGCCAGGGGTCCAGCGGCTGTGGCCGGGGCCACGAGACCTCGACGGAGGCGTCGATGCCTTGGACGACGACCGTCTGGCGCACCGCCAGTGGCGTGTCCTCCCGGACCGGCAGGGCCTCGGGTATCTGCGCCCGCGGTGGACGGGCGCGACGGCGCGGCCCGCCGCGCGGGACATCCGTATGGCGGGCCGAGGTCGGTGATGCACAGGCGGGGGTCGCTGTGCTGGTCGTGCGGCGGCTGGTCAGGTTCTGGCGTCGGGTGCGGGGGGTGGGGTGGCCAGGTCGACGAGCCGGGCGACGCCGCCGAGCACGTCGGCGGCGAACGCGGCGGCGCGCAGCTGCCCGGCGATCTGGAGGACCTCTGCGCGTTGGGCGATCGCCGCGGTCTGCCAGGACTCGGCCAGAGTGTCACCGACCCCGAGCACGACCTGCGGGCCGAGTTCCCACAGCACTGCGTTCACCGCGGCGCAGGCGACCGCAACGGCGTCGATGTCTCCGCCGACCCACAGCACGCCGGCCGGGTCGAGGCCCCGGGCACGCAGGGCCTGGGCGGCGGCGCGGAACAGCCCGCCGGTGCCGAGAGCCGGGTCGATCACGGACTGGCCCGGGGCGATCTCGTTGGTGAGCAGGACTGTAGCGAGAGTGTCGGCGAGGGGGCCGGGGGTGTAGAACTGGCCGGCGGCCAGACGGGCACCGTCGGCGCGTAGCTCCACGAGCAGCGGGCCGAACACGTCGGCGTCCCGGCGTCGCAGGGTGCCGGTCAGGTGCAGCTGTCCGGCATCCAGCGCGACGCGGGCGACGCGGCGGGCCGCGTCGACGGTGGCATCATCCGCGGGGTTGTCGCCGAGCCAGGGAGCGACCAGCGGCCAGGCAGCGGGCAGCAGGTCGGGCCGCGCCCGCACGAAAATCGTCCAGTAACGACGCAGGAACTCCCGGAACTGGTCGGTGTCCAGCCCGGCGATCAGGACGGCTGTGGCCGAGATCTGCCCTATGGGGGGTGCGACCAGGGCGAGCGCGGCGACGGTGGACAGCGCGATCTCCGGCGAGGCGCTGTTGCGCGTGCTGTGCCAGGCACGCGCAACAGCGTCCGCGAGGCTTCTCACGTCCGGGGCGCGGGCGCCGGAGGAACGGTGTGGCTGACGCGGGGGTGAGGGCATGCGTGATCGCTCCCTTCCGCGGGGCGGGGCCGGCGTGTGTGCCGGCGGCAGGCTGTGGACGACAGGGATAAGAGCCGGGGGGTTCTGCGGGTCGGTCAGGCGGAGAACGCAGACCCTCCGATGGGGCGAATCCGCAGAGGGTCACCGCCGGCGTAGGACGCGGCGAGGGTGCCGTGATCGGTGATCACCGTGTAGGAGCGCAGCCAGACGGCGAACCAGGGCTCCGCCGCCGCGCCACGGCGCGCCGCCGTGTCCGCCGGGGGGATCATCATCGGGTCAAGGGGGTGAGAGGCGCTGCGGTAGTAGCCGAGGCTGCCACGGACCATGGGGCAGGCAGAGGCGGTGTAGGCGGCGCAGACCGGGTGTACCGGAGGTTCGGCGGTGCACAGGCGGGGCAGGTCGGACAGGCGCATCAGCAGCACCAGTGGCGTGGTGAGGCGCTGGCCGCACACGCCGCACAGACGGGCCTGTAGTGCCTGGTCTTTGCGGTGGAGGTCGAGGGCGCCGAACAGGGGGTGCCCGGCGGCGGTGCGGGCGGTGATCCAGGGGACGGCAAGGCCGCCGACGGTCGGTAGATGTGCCAAGGTCAGCGGAATCGCAGGATGTGTCGGCTCTGCCATAAGGGTTCCTGTTCGTAAGGTTCCTGGGTCGCAGGGTTCTCCCGTGCTCGGTGGTCAAGGATCGAAGCCGGGCCCGTGATGTTCCAACGCCACCAGGCGGAGCTTTCCCGCACCGGAACGGTTGTCTTCCAGCACGGAGGTAGAAGAAGGCGACGGAAAAACCGCGACATGACGACGTCGCTGTCTGCGGTGAGGGCGCCTCGGTCAGGTTTGTGGGGCATCCGGATGTTCGGGGCGCTGCCGCCAGACCCGAAGGTCGCCGTCACGTTCGTAGCCCAGGGCGTCGGCGAGCCGGTAACAGGTGTGGCAGTGACGCTCGCAGGCGCGGCATGCATCACTGAACAGCAGGGATTTCCAGACCTCACGGGCTTCGAGTGGGGTGATGAGCCGGTCCCGCCATCGCGTGATCTCGGCGGGAATCATGGCCTGGAGGGCAGTCAGAATGCGGACGAGACGGTCCGGGTCGTATCCCGGGCTCAGATGGTCCCAGGGGGCGGCGTTCTGGAAGGCGTCGCTGACGCCATTGACTCCGCCGTGCAGCACCTGCAGAAGGGCGCGGGCGTCGGCGATGTCGTCCGCGGTGGGGGTACCGCCCATGTTCGTTCTGCGGGTTGCGGCAGTGCGTCGCGAGCGACTGGTAGGCCGTGTGCGGGGCTGAGGCGGCATTGTTCCTTCCCCTTTCTGCTATGGCTTCGACGGTGCTGTCCCGAGCCGGTGGGTACCGCGCCCCGCCGGTTGTCTCCGCCGGGCCGCCCGGTCGCTCGTAGCCGGGCGGGTGGCGCATGGGCTGTGGGGGCGGGGGGTCTATCGCGGTGGGACACGGCGCCGATCTTGCCGGCGACGGCCTGCGGCAAGGTCGGCGAGAACGGTAATAGCGACGGCAGCGGAGACAACGTTGAGGACGGTGAGGACGATGTAGGCGACGAGCGTGGGAACGTCGTTTGCGGCGGCGACGCCCAGCAGCCACACCAGCAGCACGAACCCCCAGAAGTGACCACGGCGACGCCGACGACGACTCAGGTAAACCATCAAAATCACATTCCTTTCCAGGTGCAGGTCGGGAGGATCCGAGCAGATTGCAGGGGTAGGAAAATGTGTTCAGTTCTGCGGGGTACGCCAGGGAACGGGATGGCCGTGGTCCGGGTCGGCGCAGTCCCCGCCGGTCGCCGTGGGGCCGCGGTAAACCTCGGCGTTGTCAACCGTCACCGTGACAGGCGGATTCTGTCGGGCGCGTTCCAGGGTCACCGCGGTGTCGATATGAATAAGGAGCCTGCCGGTCTCGTCCAGCATCACGGTGACGCGAAGGGGAAAGTCGCCCACGTTTCCTGGTTCCCAGCTCGCGGCAGGGTGCGGCGGGCACAGTTCGTACATGTCGATCGTGCCGTAGTGCACCGACGAACGTCGCATTGGATCCCTCCTGGTGAAGGGCATGCGGATGTTGAGGGCGAAAGGGCGCGGAGCTGACCCGGAAGAACGGTCAGTTGCGGCGGATGGGCATCAGCAGGTGCCGGTAAGGCGGCATCTCCGCAGCCTGCCCGTCTGTGGAGGTGAACAGCACGCTTTTATCGGCGTCGGCCTGTCCGCTGAACATGACGGTGTCGAACGGGAGCGCGGCAAGGGCATCCCGGACGTAGGCGACGTTGAACGCCCAGCACATGGTCCCGGCGGTGAGCGACGTCGTCGCGGGCAGCACCGGGGCGTTGACGCGGTCGCGGTGCTCGGGAAGCAGGGGCGCCACCCGTAGCCCGTCCGGGGTCAACGTCAACGTCATGATTTTGATGTGGTCGGTGACTTTCGGGTGGGCGTTGAGGATCGCCAGGACCCGGCCGACGTGGGCCTGTACCGCTGCCCGGTCGAAGGTGGCGGTGTGCCGGGCGCTGTGCGTATCCGCCAGTCTGCGCCAGGACGGGTAGCCCTCCCCGAGCTCGACCAGGCTCGCGGTGATCTGCCCGCAGCTGAACGTGACCCGGTCGACGTCGCGCACGGACTCCGCGCGGTGTCGACCGATCTGCACCGATGGTGCTGTCCACCGTTCAGCGCACGCAGCGAGTGCCTTCCCGGGGACCAGCAGTTCGTGGCCGGTGGGCTCTGTCACGGTCGCGGGAAGCGTGTCGATGGCCATCCGGTACCGGTCGGTTGCGACCACGGTCGCGCGACCCGGTGTCAAAGACAGACGGATACCGGTCAGGATGGGCAGGGTGTCCTGCTGTCCCACGGCAGGCAGTACACGGTCCACCGCGTCGCGTAGTGCATCGCCGTCGACGGTGGCGATGGTCGGCGCGGGCCGGCAGTCGCCGGGATGGTCGTCCGCGGGAAGGCCGGTCAGCGGGACGGTGTACTCGCCGATCGTCACGGTGGGGGCGGCCGGGTCGGAGCCGTCGAGCAGGACGGGCTGGTCGTCGGTGTCTCGGCGGCGCTCGCCGCGGACCAGCGCTGTGCACATCCGGGTCAGCGCCCAGCCGTCCACCAGGAACCGGCCGGCCGAGCGGGCGACACCGGGCAGGCGAATCGAGACCGTCGCCGAGGAGCTGGCAGCGGTGAGGGTGAGGGTCCCGCCCGGATCGCCGGTGATCAGAATCCCGTTCCACGGCGGCGGGTTCGTGCGGTTCAGGACGGCGCCGACCGTGGCCAGCGCCGCGCGCAGGTCCCGGTAGGGCACGACCGCGGCCATCCCGGTATCCGTGATGGCAGGTGGTGAAAGGACAGTCATGGTGATCTCCGATGTGGGGCGGATCGCGTGCCTACCGGCGGGCCCACGTGCCAGTGCGGGCGGGCCGGGCGCGGGCCGTCGGGGCTGACATGGACAAGCCGCGTGACGGCGCGCGTCGGACCAGCGATCAGCGGTGCTCGGGCTGCAGGTGAAACCTGATGTCGGTGCTTGCGACATGTGCCGTGGTGGCCCACTCGTCGAGCGGCCCAGCGAGCAGCTCGACGAGGTGTTCATTCTGGTCCTCGGTGCTGCCCGCGGCGGTGGTCACAGCGATCAGCCGGCCGCGGGGCTCGCCGAGTTCATCGATGTAGATCTCGACCGCAACGCCCGTCGCCGCCGGACACACGGCCCGAGTCTCGTTTTCGATCTCGTCTTCCAGTACCCGGCGCAACGCGTCGCGGGCATCGACGAACACATCCCGCGCCCGCTCGACCGCGCACCGGGCGTCCGCGTGTGGAAGGCACCGGGTGCGCCGCAGGAACGACACGGGGTCACCTCGACGCCGGGTGATTCGGCCGTGCCACATCCTCATCTGATCTCCTCTCCGGAACACGAAGGTCTACCTATCGAGAGGCGAAGCCCCGCGTCGGTGCCGGTGACGATGCGCGGCCATCTCCGGGTGGCGCCCGCCGATCGGCAGCGCGTTCACCAGCTCAGGAAACGCGGAGACATCGTTTACCTATCACCCCTTTCCATCACGGTGAAAATCCAGGAAAAGCACTGGGTTATGGGCTCGGCTGGTCGCGGGAGCCTGCCCAGAAATCGGCCTTGACACGCATCCAGTCGAGTGCCTCGGCCAGGTTGGGAATGTCGTACCAGCTTTGGATACTGTTCTGGTCGTCGCGGACGAGCCCGACGTGGAACTCGCCGGGCTCGGCGCTGCTGGCGACAACAGCCCACAGCGGCACGTGGCGGCCCGCGCGGGGCACGTAGATACCGGCTACGACCGGGCAGCCGACAAACGTCGGCGGCACAGGAAACTCCGGGGCCATCGCCGTTGCTCCGTTCGGCGCAGTGGGGTGGAACCACGCGGGTGCCGGCCCTGCATGGGTCGCAGGGTTGGCACCCGCGTGTAGGACCGATGCGGTCGAGGAGACGGCCCGTCCGGTGTTGTAGAGGGGCCGTCTCCTCGACCTGCAGCGCTTACTCGTCGACGAACTCCCAGGCCCACCGGTGGCCGCCGATGTAGTACAGGCCATCGTGGGGATCGGGCGTGACCGTCTCCTCCCGATCCGGGTCGTCCACCTCGCCGGACCCGGTGATGCGCATGGTGACGGTTCCGTCCTCACCGATGGTGATCGTCTCCTGGTCGTCGGAGCCGATCGCCAACCTGGACAGGTCCAGGTTGGCGGCGATCTCACGAACCTGGTCGAGGGTGAAACCGGGAACGGCGAAACCATTCCAGCTCACATCGCTGGCCGGAACCTCATACTCGCCGAGGCTATCGAGAGTGACACGCATCGTCTTGCGCTCAGGGGTCATTACTACTCTCCTAAATCGTCAGATGACGTCTGCTGTTTCAGTGAGCAGGGTCGGGTCAGATGGGCAGGCACGAGACCAGCGGCACCCCCTCCAGGTCGAAGCGGGCCTCATCGGAAGGGACGACGTAGCTCTTGTTTCTGGAAGTAACCCGCAGCCGCTTCGTGGAGTCGGCGTCGAGAATGACCGTGGCGAACTTTCCGTCGATCGGGCCAAGAATCCCGGTCAGCCCATTGAGGTAACCGGGCTTGAGGCGATCAAGCCGCACAGGCGTGCCGGTGGTCAGGGATGCGGTCCGCAGCGCGGCGAGGGCACGATGCCTTTGCTTGACCGCCTCCATGATCTGGGGCAGGTCCTGCTCGCTGGCGTGCGACAGAATGAAATCGGTGGCGTCGGTGAGCGTCAGTGGCGTGGGCATGCGCGGCTGCCTTTCTCCTCGTGCAGGGGTAGGTGAAACCGCCCGCTGGGCCGCCCGGATGGGGCGGCCCAGCGGGCGGTTTCACGCCGGTGGTGGCCTTCCGCCGTGACGGGCCGTGCATCGGCTGCGGCGTCGGGTGTGGGTGTGCTCAGGCGGCGGTGAGGTGGGCTCGGGTGGCCGGGGCGGGTCGGCCGATGACGAACGTGCCGGGGTGCAGCGGGTGCAGCGCGTCATGCGGCATCGGCTCGCCCGGGTAGGGCAGGTGCAGCAACAGCCGTCCCGCGAGCGGACTGTCGGCGTCGTCGGGAACCCGCCGGATGGTGAGGGTGAACGCGCCGCGGGGGTCGCCGGTCGACAGGCTCAAGGTGATCGCGTCGTCGGTTTCGTTGCTGCGGATCCCGGCGCTGTTGCACCACGACAGCGCCACCCGCTCGGGTGTGTGCGGTCCACTGCCGTCGGTGCCGGTGTCGGTGTCGTCGGGAAGGTAGGCCGGACAGTCGGACTCGCCGTTGTCGTCGTCGAAGCCGTCGGATGTCTCGGTGAGGTCCGCCCCGCAAGCGGAACAGCGAAACTCGATGTCGGCGCCGAAGATCACCTCGATGGTGCTGTCGTCGTTGAGGCTGGTCACGGTCGTGCCGTCAACGGTCAGTCCGGCGAACATGGCTTCCGGTCCTTTCCGGTCAGCTGTGCGGGCAGGGCACGGCCCCCCGCCCCGACAGGCCGGACGGGCCGGCTGTCGGGGCGGGGAGGTGCCAGGGGTGTGGGTGCCGGGTCAGGCCGGCAGCAGGGTGCGCAGCGTGGCGAGGGTGGAGGTGTCGAGGTCGTCTGCCCCGCCGGTCACCGCGCGCAGCATGTTGCGTTCGGCTCGGGACGCACCGCGGACGCTCTGCTCGTGATGGGTGTAGGTGTTGACCGCCTGCACCACACCCCAGCCGGTGTTCCGCCACGGCGACACCCGTTCGTCGTGGTCCCACAGCCTGGACAGGCCGTCGCGGTGCTTCTCCGCACTGGTCCGCGCCCGCCCCTTCTCCTGCGGCACAGGGGCGTGAGCATCCAGGAACGCCGCCCACTGCCGGTCGGACACGTCCAGCGCGCACAGCTCGGCGACCTCGGCGGCGAAGTCGTCGGCGATCGTGTGCACGATCGCAAGAGCTTGGCGGGCCTCACCGAGCCGCAGATGCGACCGGGCGGAATGCTTGACCTTGATCTGCTGGCCCTGCTCCCGCAGGCCGGCCCCCATCGTGTTGTCACACACCACGTTCGTGACAACCCGCTTGAACGTCGTGGCCAACGACCCGTCAAACGACGTCGTAGCGAGCAGATTCGGGCGGAACGCCACACCCTCCGGAGTCGTGATCGTGTCGGGGACCTCCACCGACACCCACGCCACGGCCCCGCCGCGCAGCAACCCGGCCGACCCGATCGCAAGATCGTCATCGAGGAGCTGTCCGACGTTGTCGACCAACCACTCCTGATACGGGTGCGGCTGATAGCTGCCCGTGAAAATCCCCATGACGCTGCCGGTGTCCGACCGGATGATGGCCTTGCGATCCGGGACAACATCGAGTCCACCGGTGACCGGCGACTCCACATAGATCGGCTGTTCGAGAGCGTCCCAGCCGAACAACCGGCGCCCGACGTCGCCGACCGGGATCGGCCCCGGATAGTGGTTGGTCTCGCCCTGCTGCTGGTCGGCGCGATAGTGCCAGGCGTGGCCGCGCCGCTCGGTGAAGCCGATCAGCGTGTTGCCGTTCAGCCAGGTAAGAGTTTCCTTCGACATTCGGGCTCCTTCATCGAGCGGGCGGGATGGGCAGCGATGTGCGGACATGCCGACGGGCCGCCGGACACCGTCCGGCGGCAGGCAAGCGGCAGGGGATTACGGAACGGGTGTGCGGGCGGGGCGCAGCGCCCCACGGGCCTCGGCCAGCGACGACCACGGGCGGACCTGACTGTGACCCGGGTAGGTGTGTGCACGGGCGATCGCAACCGCCCGCTCCGGATCAAGCACCGACGCATCGACCAGACTGGCGATCTTCCAAGCGGTGGTGGCGACACGGACCGGCCGCCCGCCCGGCCACATCTCCTCATAGGCGCGCACCCGCCCGTCACGGGTGACCGACCGTATGACGATCAGCTCGACGTGGACGGCGTCCGGGCCGCCGCCGGTCAGCGGCTCCCGATGCGGGGACACCAGCAACGCGACGCGTCCCCGGCGTGCCGGCGTGCCGTTTGCCAGCGGCAACGACTCGACCCTGCTCACGGCACATCCCAGGGCAGGGGCAGCCGGGCCGTGGCCGGGGTCGGGTCCTCGCGCTCTTGCGCGATCAGGTCCCGGATCTGCCTCGCCAGATAGTCGGCGGGGTGCTCCCGCAGGAACAGGTCGTCGGCCCAGACGATCGACCCGGCCAGGCCGGTCGTCTCCGCCACCACGCCACCGAGAACGTCCGTGCGGTACCGGCGGTCGCAGTGCGGGCACTCCACCACCGTGATCAGCGCATAGGCCGACCACGTCCCGTTCGCGAAATGCTCCCGTTCCTCAACCGTCACGTTAAGGTCACCATCTGGGGGCAGGTAGTAGTCGTGGTCATCGTCGATGTAGACCCCGATCCGAACCACGGGATCCGCGAGCACGCCGAGCATGGCACCACCTCGAAAAAGATCAGCAGAGAAACGAAGGGAAAAGGGGGCGTGCGGCGCAGGCTGGTTAGGCGCTGGTCAGCCGCGCCCAGATGTCGCGGCACTCGGCGTCGCTGAACCCCTGCAGATGCGCGGAGGTCTCCCGCATCTCGCCGGTGTAGTAGTTCAGCGTGACCGTGCCGCCCCACCAGCAACGCACGCCAGGAAAGTCCGGCCCCCCGGACGGTCCGGTCGCTCCCGACTTCGTCAGCACGGCTACGGCGAGATCAACAGCGCTGATGCCGTCCTCGCGGTCGTAGTCGTCGGGTTCGCAGTCGAGATCCTCGGATCGTTCGCCGTGCACGACGATGTCCCCGTCGTGGGCTTCGTGGTCGAAGTAGTCGCGATGGTGGACGTGCAGATGCCGGCCGGTCACAGGACCCGCACCACCCAGCTGTCGCAGTCCTCCTCAACGCCGGAGATCTCCAGGACGATGTCCCCGTAGACGACGGCCTGTTCGTGCAGCCGGTCCCCTTCCGGGCCGTAGCCGCGGTCCCACAGTCCCACGCCCGCACGCTGGCGCGACAGCACCCACTCCCGGCCCAAAGCCTCGGGAGTCGGAGCCCGCGAACCGAGACGTTCCGCCAGCGACACCAGATCGTCAGCCGCAAAGGTCAGGAAATCGCGAATGTCCGTGGCAGGCTCGCCACGCAGATACTCGGTTTCCGATCCATCGAAACCACTGCCGTACAGATTCGTACTTTCGTCCGGGGACCACTCAACCAACGCCGATTCGATCAGCTCGCACCACGCCCCCCGCTCGAAACGGCGCACGAACTCATCAGACAGCACCTCGAAAGTCACAGACCCTCCTTTCCGGGACAGCCGACAGGCGGATAAACACCGGCACGGTAGATGGCTAACGCCACACGATCAGAAGATCGCCGCGGACGCCCTGAGCCTTGAGCACGAACGGCTCGTCATCCATCCATTCCAAACCAAACGAGTAGATCTGACAGTCAACACCGTGGTGGATCGACGCCAGACGATTCAGCAGCATCAGAAAGTGACCGAAACCATGTCGCTGAACGATCGCGAGTGCCCGCCCGCGATCACCGAGAATGTCGGGCATAATCCACCTCTCTTGAGAACGGCCAGATGCACATTCCTGGCAGGATCGGATACCAGGCGAGCGAGCGAGCGAGCGAGCGTTTCTGCCCTCTACCTTGTTACGCGCCGGGAAGCGCTCCGACCGTCCGGCCGGAAGGCGTTGTTTTCCTGGCAGGCAGGCAGGCAGGCGAGCGAGCGAGCGTTTCTGCCCTCTACCTTGTTACGCGCCGGGAAGCGCTCCGACCGTCCGGCCGGAAGGCGTTG
>NZ_JAMQQG010000019.1:0-84835 GCF_023716925.1 Frankia sp. R82 | reverse complement strand
GTTTCTGCCCTCTACCTTGTTACGCGCTGGGAAGCGCTCCGACCGTCCGGCCGGGAGGCACCGTTTTTCCTGGCGGGTAGGTGGGCGGCTGTTTCTGCCCTCTACCTTGTTACGCGCTGGGAAGCGCTCCGACCGTCCGGCCGGGAGGCACCGTTTTTCCTGGCGGGTAGGTGGGCGGCTGTTTCTGCCCTCTACCTTGTTACGCGCTGGGAAGCGCTCCGACCGTCCGGCCGGGAGGCACCGTTTTTCCTGGCGGGTAGGTGGGCGGCTGTTTCTGCCCTCTACCTTGTTACGCGCTGGGAAGCGCTCCGACCGTCCGGCGGGGAAAGCGGTACAGAAATGCGGAGAGGGTACCGGGGGAATCTCCCGGTACCCTCTCCGCGAGGACTTTCGGACCGTCAGCCTTCCTTGCCGTCCCGCGCAGCACGATAGGTGATTATTTCTCGCACTGAATCCGCCCGTTCGGACAGATCCCGGAGCTCTGCCAGGGCAGCGTCGCGGGTACGGATGATGGCGCGGCGGGAACCGTAGGCGCCCCCGTGGCGCTTCTGTGCCACGTTGGAAAGGATGCCTGTTCGTCCCAGGTCATCGGCCTTACTTCCTTCGCCGAGTATGTCCGCGAGGACAGGGAAGTCCCTGCCGTCACCGAACGCCAGTCCCCAGACAACTTCACTGTTGGTGGCAAGGTGCGTCGTTACGGCTACGAACTCCATACGGGAAATGGCCTTGATCTGCTGCGCCCCGGGCGTGGCGTCAATGTCATCGGGATTTTTGTCGATGCGGTATCCGTTGCGTCGGGCGGCATCCCGCACGGCGGTGTACTGGATACTGTCACGCGTGGCAATGAAGCTCCCGCCTTGCCTTGTGACGTAGAGCCACGAATCAGGCTCCCGCGTGGCCACGGAGTAGGTGACAGGCTCAAACTCGCGGATGATCTTCCCTAGAAGTTGGGCGAACAGCAATACGGCATCCTGCGTGACATCGTCGCGCACATCAGCCGTGCCGTACTTTCCGCCCGCAACGGTCGCGTTTCCATCCATCCGCTTGCGCGAGTAGATCGAGTCAACAACGCGGCAGAACTTGCCCGCCTTGGTTTGAATCGCACGCCAGTCGTCCGCCGTTACTCTCGCCATGTCCTCCGGCTGGACTCTCGCACTCGGGAGATCCGACGGTGTGTCCGAAGAAAAAGCGCCATTGGCCACGAGGTCTCTCCTTTGCTTTGGGAACTCCCGGGGGACACTTTCCCGCTCCCGGTGTCGATATCTAATTCTCTACCCATGCACGCCCGAACGCAACCCCCAATCGTCCGCTAAATCGTGATTCTTTGGAGAGCTAAATCACGATTCCTTGGACGACGGATCAATAACGGAAGCGACACCCGGAACTGCAGATTTGATAGCTAGGAACCAGAAACCGAAAAGAGAAGGAAGGGGAGGAGGACGGCTGGAAATTAAAAGGAAAGAGGAAATAGAAAACATGCAAGCCTGCCCGTATGGCAAACAATAAATTGCGGGATCAGGTAGACCACAGGCTCCACGCGAATGCAGTCGAGCGGCAACGACCCAACCCCCCATCGACTATCAGCTCGTAGCCTCGCTATTAAGTCGCGGAGTGCTTGGGTGGGCGTCACACCTCCCCTGACCTGCACCAGCGGCGCTTCGCTCGCCCACCCGTGTTTACAGGCCCGCCGGTGGGGGGTCCAGTGGGAGGTCCGGTGGGCTGTAGGGATCGCTGTAGGGATCGGATCTACATGGCCACTCGCCGGGCTACTTGGCCACTGCATGGCCAGAACCCGACCTACTTGGCCAATCCGCTGGTCAGGGCCTTGCTGTGCATCGCGCTGGCACCGCCAGCGCTGGCCAACACCGACGGTCGCCGGCGCACCGGCGCTGGCCAACCACCGTGTCCTGCCAGCTCGGAGTGGCCATCTCCAACCGATTCCTACAATCGCTGTAGGGGTCGGCTCAAGATGAACAGCGGCCACCGAAAATGAGCACTGCCTGAGCAGTGGTGGTCGGCTGTACTTGGGTAGGGCAGCTCTCTGGGTATCGCCGCAGCTGGCGGACGGGCTGGTCGAGCTGTCGTGCGGCCGGCTTGCAGCCTATGGGTTTGCTGCGCAGCGGCTTGCCGTTCATCCAGAAAGCCGTACCGACCAGGACGGTGTGGTGAATGCGGCGCCGAGGGCTGATGATAGTGCGCGGGAGCATGCGTTCCGGTTTGGAGCGAGGGGTGGACAGGCGGGTTAGGTCGGGCGGCTGCGCTGCTGAATCCGTGGCCGGAAGCGTTGTGGTCAGGCGGACTGAGTACTGGGTGGGGCGGACTGAGCGAGTTTCTGGAAGGCGTTCTGGGTGTCGGATGTGGGTCGTTCGCCGATTTCGGCCAGAGCGGTGATGAGGTGGTGGTAGGTGGCTGCGGCGGCGTGGTGCTGGCCGAGGCGGGTCTGGGCGTGGGCAAGGTCGAGGTGGAGCTGTTCGTTGTAGGGGTCGAGGCGGCGCAGAGTTTCGAGGAGTTGAAGGCGCTGGGGGCTGTCGTCCTGGATGGTGCTGGTGGTGCTGGCGAGTGCGTCGGCGACGCTGCGGCGTAGATGTTCGCGGTGGGTTTCGGCCCAGGCGTCGGTGAGGTCGTCGGTCAGGTGGCCGGTGTAAAGGGTGGTGAGCGGGAGGAGGGCGGCGAGCTGGTCGGTGGTGCTGGTTGCCTGTCGGTGGGCGTCGAGGGCCGCCTGGGCTTGCCAGAGGTCGACGGTGAGCAGGTCGTGCCGCAGCTGCCAGCGGCCGTCCTGCTGGGTGAGGACGTCCATGCCGCTGGCCGCGGCGACGATGCGGCGCAGCTGGCTGATTGCGGCGTAGAACCTGTTCTCTCGTTGACGTTGGGGTTTGCCGTCGTCGGGCCAGAGGGCGTCGATGATCGCCGTGCGGCTGGTGCCGTCGGGATGGGCGGCGAGGTAGGCGAGGATGGCCCGGCCTTTGGTGCCGATGCCGTCCACTGTCTGGTAGTCGCCGTCCGGTTCCGGCCGGTGCAGCAGCTGTAGTCGGCCGAGCAGGGTGAGTAGTAGCGGTGTGGTTGCCCGCGGTGGACGTTGCGGTTCTACCGGAGGATCGGCCGGCGGTGGCACCGCGCTGGTGGCTTCGCCCAGGGTCGGGGTGCTGCTGGTGTCCGGTGGCAGCCAGCCGGTGGCTGGCGGCTTGTCGGGTCCTGGCTGGTCAGCGGGTGGTGTCGCTGCGGGGCTGGGGGTGGGGCTAGCGGGGGGCGGCGCGGAGGTAGGGCGTGGGGGCGGGGGCCCCTGGGTAGGGTTTGCCTGCCGGTACGCCTCCTGGTTGCTGGCGGGGGCGTCGGCGTCGGCGAGCAGGTCGAGGAGGCCTGCGGTATCGGCGGCGGGCAGGGTGAACAGCCTGCTGCCGACCAGGGCAGCGGCGATGTCGGGGCTGGCGGCGCCGACCACCCCGTCGGGACGTATCCGGGCGGTGGCCCCGGGCCGCCACTGCCCGTAAAGGATCCCGAGCACATTGAAAGGGCTGCCGTTGTCGAGCACGGCTTGCAACCTGCGAGCGGAGGTCTGGTCGGGGGCGGCGATGAGGACCAGGGCGGAGCGGCCGGTGTCCTCACCGGCCGTGGCCAGGCGCGCCCGGGTGAGTACGTCGGCTTCCGCCCGGTTCAACAACGTGGACAGGTCCGCGACGATGTGCAGCCGCTGCGGTGGGTCGGCGGCAGCCTCCTCGCCGAGGAGCCGCCGTGCGTCCGTCACCGGAATGAGGATCTCCACGGGGGCCGTGTCGGGCTGGTGGCGGTCGGCGAGCAGAGCGAGGAGCAGGGCGCGGATCGCATCGTCGGCACCGGGGCCGATCAGGCCCAGGCCGTGGGCGGCAGCCAGGTCGAGGGCGAGGGGCTGACCGTCGGGGCTGGTTCCGACGTGCCGCCTGCCGGGCGGGGCGGCGTGGGTGGCGGCCGTGGCGGCGGCGTGGCGGCGACCGGTGACGTGCGGGTCGCCCGGAGGGCGCACGACGACCGAGTCGCCGACATCGTCGGACTGAGCGGTGGCGGCGTCGTAGGCGACGGCCAACTGGCGGATGACGGGGCCTTCGTCGAGGTCGTCGCGGACGCCGCTGCCGGGCACGTACTGCCGGCGGCGCCACAGCCGCGCGGAGAACACCGCGACCATCAGCAGAGCGACCGTGCCGACGCCGAGGTAGGCCCCGGAGGGCAGGTGGATTCCCGGCGGCTGTGCGGGAGCCGGAGCGGCCGGAGGTGTCGGCGGCGTGGCCGGTGAGGTCGGACGCACCCCTGTGGGTGTGGTCGGTCTGGCCGATGGGCGGCTGTCTGCTGACGGCGGGGTACTGGGGATGCCGGGCGGGCTGGTCGTGGGCGCCGGGCTGGCGGCCCGGCCTGGCTCGGGTGGGCTGGCGGTCGCGGGTGGGGGCGACGTGGTGGGGTGGGAGGGCGCTTGGCCGGTGGAAGGCGCGGTCAGGGTGGGCTGGGCGGGCAGGTGGAGCACCCAGCCGGGGCGGATCAGCGCGGGCTGGGTGAGCGCGCGTCCGTCGGCTTGGGTCACGCCGTGGTTGAGGGCCCAGATTTGCGGCCAGCGGGCACCGTCTCCCAGGGCGCGGTCGGCGATGCGCCACAGGCTGTCGTACACGCCGCCGTGCGGCAGTTGCACGACCACGGTCCCGGGCGCGGCGGCCGGCAGTGTCGTGCCGCCCGTGTCGAGCCTGGCGACGGTGATGAGCTGGGGGGCGGCGGGCGCGGTGGCGGTCGCTGGTGCGGCGGGGGGCCCGGCGGTCAGGGTGAGGGTGCTGCGGGAGTGCAGGGCGACGAGCAGCACGGTGCCCAGCAAGAAGGTGGCCAGCCCTCGCAGGCCGCCACTGGGCAGCAGAGGGCCGTGGCTGGGCCAGCGTGCTTCGCGCACAACGTCCGGTACCGCTGCGGCCACCGAGAGGGCGAACGCGGCCCACAGCGGCCACAGCAAGGTGGCGAGGATGTCCAGCAGGAGGCTGTCGTCCATCGGCCCGGTCAGCCGCGCCGAGATCTCCGACCAGGACGGCACATGATGGGGCAGGGGCCAGCCGATGAAATGCCACAGCCCCCAGGGCAGGCCGCCGACCAGCGCGATCAGCGCCACCAAGGCGACCAGGGCCCCCACCAGCCGACCCAGCATCTGCCCAGCGGTGGCAAGCCGGCGTCGGCGGGGACGGGCACTGGGCTCTCTCATGGGACCGCTTCCGTGGGCGGGGCGGGATGGGCGCTGCCGGTGGCGGTGACGGTGAGCGTGTCGAGCCCGAGGATGCCCAGCAGCTGGGTGTGATGGTCCGCTGTGACAGCGACCGTGATGGTGTTGTCCACGACGGTCGCGCTGCCGGTGGCGCCGGCCTGGGCGAGGTAGGCACGGGCGGCGGTGACCGCCTGATCAGGCAGGAGCCGGACCGTTCCGGTCTGGCGAAACAGGGTCAGGTCGAGTTGCTGGGCGCCTGTGCGGGCGGCTTCCTGCGCCACACCCATCGCGCTGATCTTGTCGGTGAGTGCGCCGCCGGCGTCGAGGATCAACCCGCCGAACATGATGAACGCGGCGAACAGCACCACGACAAACACCGTCACCGACCCCTCGTCGGTGGCGGTCCCCTCATCGGGTCTGTTCCGGGTGGCGCGCGTGTGTCTCATGGCGCTGCCTGTCCACGCAGGTCACCGAACTCGTCGACGGGTGAGGTGGAGGTGGCGTGCAGGGTGGCTGCGCCTGGGGTTCCGAGCAGTGCAAGGTCGTCGAGGTTGGCGGTGCAGGTCAGGGTCACCCGGACCAGAGCGCCTGGTGCGAGCCCGGCGGGATCGGTGGCGACGGTCAGCTGCTGGCAGGTCACCCCGGTGCCGGTCAGTGCACTCTGCGCGGTGGCACGGGCATCGGTGATGGCCTCGGCCGGGCTGGGGGCGATCGAGGCGGCGCGGGCGGCTTGGTGCGCGGCGTCGGCAAGCTGCAGCTTCGCGTCGCTGATCCGGTAGCACAAGACGAGGAACAGCAGCATCAGCACCAGAACCGGCATGATCAGGACCAGCTCGGTGGTGGCCGATCCGCGGTCACCATCACGGCTGGCCCCAGCGGGTGTTGTCTCGCCGGTCATGGTGCCTCGCCAGGGCGGTGCTCGACCGGGCCGGCTGCGGTGGCGTCCACCCCGATCTGAAGGCCAAACAGGACGCTCGCGGCGGTGCCGTGGACGTGGACGGTCGCCTGGTTGGCGCCGCGGGTGATGGTGATCTGGGGGTGGGTGAGGCTGCCCCGGCCGAGCTGGTCGAGGGTGGTGGTGGCTTCGGTCTGGCCGGCCGCGATGCTGCCGCCGTCGGCTCGGGCGGCGACCAGCGCGCGGGCGGCGGTGGCGTGCGCGACGTGGCGGGCGTGCGCCCAGACGGTGACCTGCGCGAGCAGCAGCACGATCGTGAACAGCAGCGGCAACACGAAAATCATCTCGACGGTCACCGCCCCGCTGTCCCTACGACCACCGGGCGATGCTGCGGCTAGGAGACGCGCGGACCGCCGCCTGAAGCGCCCCCGAGCGTGCCCGCACGGAAGACGCGGGTGCGGGCACACTTCGCCCACTGCAGCGGCCCGCCCCGCGGCTTCAGGGCGGTCGGAGGCAGCTCGCAGCCGCGCTCGGCTACAGGCTGGGAGGGCGGGGGGCGACATCGTCGAGATGACTATTTGAACGAGACACTTTTGGCCGCGTCCAAAATTTTCGGGCCGAAAATGCCGATCACGGTGAGGGTGAGCGCGGCGAAGAACGCGATCCAGAGGACGTTCTGCGTGGTGTCACCCCGGTCCCGTGCTGCGTCTGCGGGAGGTCTCGTTACCCAGATGACATAGCGAGCCCACCAGGCATGAAGAAAGGTGAACATGACGGTCCCTCCGCGATAATGAAGTTAAAGGGAGTGGGTTATCTGGGTCAGGGACGGATAGAAAATGAACAGGATGAACCCGGCTGCGATCAGCACGCCGGGGATGCTCATACGTTCGGTTGCGGCGTTCGCGTCGGCTTCGGCGTCCTGGGCCTGACGGGACCGCAGCGCGGCGGCCTTGGCATCGAGGGACTGGCGGACACGAGCGCCCTCGGTGCCGGCCAGGCCGACCGCGTCGGCGAGTTCGACGAGTTCGGAGATCTGCAGCTCCGCGCCGAGACGACCCAGCGCCACCCAGGGGCTTACGCGGGTTTCGCGGGCGGTCCGCAGTGTCCGGCGGATCGTGACGAACGGCCAGCCGGTGCCGATCTCGGCCGCGTCCGTCAGCGCGGTTTCCACCCCTGCGCCGCCGGCGAGCAGAACCTGGATCAGAGACAGGTAGGCGGACAGCGCATGGCGGAAGGCCCGGCGCTGCCGGTCGGCGTTGCTTTTCACGGTGAGGTCGGGCAGCAGAAACCCGAGGACCGCAAGGAGGAGCGCGAGCGTGACGGGGAGCGCCCACGGGAACGGCCGGCCCGCTCCTGCGAAGGCCAGTCCGATCATCGAGGGGAGAAACAGGCCTGCCAGCCCGGCCGTTGCCTTCTCGGCCAGGTAGGCATCGGTGGAGCGACCGAGTGCCACAAGGTCGTGGCGCAGGGCCGCGGTCGGCAGGCCCGCGGCGTGCAGCAAGCCGGTGAACGGGCGGCCTGCCCGCACCGCCCAGCCGTCCGGGTCGGCCGGCAGGACCGCCGGGGCGGCGGGTCGGGCCGGGGCGGGGTCGAGCCGGGCGAACACCTCCTCCAGCGAGGAGCGAGGCGGAACCAGCCACACGGCCAGGGCCCATAGGCCCACGCCGACTCCGGCGGCCAGCAGCATGAGCAGCACCGTCACGGCTTCACCCGTTCCGCCGCCGCGGGCGCCGGTGTTGCGGGTTCGTCGCCTACCAGGAACCGGGCCGGGGTGTTGATGTGGGACATCCGCTTGAGCCAGACGAATCCGGCGATGAAGATCGCGCCTACGCAGAGCAGGACCAGCTGGCCGGTAGCGCTGCTGTAGGGGGCCAAAAAGGCACGGTCGAACACGACAAGGCCGCCGGCGAACACCATCGAGGTGACGACGACGACCCGCATCGTCGTGCGCGTCCGGGCTCGTCCGACCTCGATGCGGCCGAGCATGTCGACCTGCGCGCGGGCTGTGGCCGCGAGCTGGCCGAGCAGCGCGGACAGCTGCCGGGCTTGATGTTCGCTGGCCAGGATCAGCGCGCCCAATACCAGGTCGGCCAGCGGGTCGTTCAGGTCGTCGGCAAGGCCGCGCAGGGCCGGAGCGAGACGCTCGCGGCGTTCGACGCGGGCGGCCAGCGCGGCGACGTCGACGCGGATCGCGGTCGGGGCGGCAGGCGCGGTCGCAAGGATCGCCTGTTCCAGACCGGCCGCAGCGGCGAGGGTGTCCCGTAGCTGTTCGGCCCACACGGCGATGCTTTGGGTGCGGGCGACGTGGCGGGCCTGCGCCCGGTCCGGTCCCAGCATGCGGGGCAGACCATAGACGGCCAAGGCGGTCAGCAGCCCGCCGACGATCCACCCGGTCACCATCCCGGCGACGATGCCGGCGACGATCGAGGCGGCGGCCCAGCGGCCGAACCGCGGATCCGTCCGCCACGGCAGGGGCAACGTCCGGACAGAGCGTGGGCGGACGTCGTCGTTGGCCACGCCCCGCCAGCCGTAGAAGATCAAGAAAAGGCCGGTGCCTATCCCAAGGCCGAACAGGCCGAACAGGCCGGTCATGCCCACCACCCCTGCGACAGCACGTCCGGGTCGAAGCCCACATCGATCAGGTCGTCCAGCAGCTCCCCGGTCGGCGGAGCCGCCGGCAGGCCCCGCCGGTCCGGGCCCGGCCGGTACAGCTCGTTGGTCACGATCTGCGTGCCGTCCGCGTCCACGACCTCCCGCACGGACGACACCACCCGCCGGCCGCGTTCCCCGCGGGGTTCCGCGAGATGCACGACCACGTGGATCGCCGAGGCGATCAGCAGGTTCGTTGCCTCAACCGGCAGCCGTTCGGGGCCCTGTACCGCGTAGGACGCCAACCGCGTGAACACGCCACGGCTCGTCGAGCTGTGGATCGTCGTCATGGACCCGTCATTGCCCTGCGACATAGCGTTGAGCATCGGGATCACCTCGGGCCCGCGGACCTCGCCGACGATCACCCGGTCCGGGCTCATCCGCAGCGCCGCACGCACCAGATCGGAAGCGGAGATCGCCCCCTCGCCCTCGGTGTTCGGTTCCCGGACCTGCAGCGTGACGACGTCGGGATGGGCCTGCTCGTCTGCGTCCAGGCCCAGCTCGAACACGTCCTCCACGGTGATCAGCCGCTCGGACTGCGGGATCTGGTCGGCCAACGCCAACAGCATCGTCGTTTTCCCCATCGCGGTGCCGCCGGCCACCACCACGTTCTTGCGCGCCCGCACCAACGCGCCGAGCAACGCTTCCAACCCGTAGTCGAGGGTGCCGTTCTCCCGCAACGCGGCCAGGGTGACGTGGCGGAAACGGTGCCGGCGGATACTCACCGATGGCCGCGGGGTCACCGCCATGACCGCGAACACCCGGCTCTTGTCCGCCAGGTGGAAATTCACCATCGGCGCGCCACGGTCCCAGCGCCGCTCTTCCACTCCGGCGTGCGCGGCCAGATCCCGAATCAGCCCGACCAGCTCGGCATCCGACCCGGTGATCGGCGGCATCCGGTAACGGCTGCCGTCCTCCCGGCGGACAAAAACCCGGTCGCCGGTGATGTTGATGTTCTCAACGGTGCTGTCGGTGAGCAGCGGTTCCAGACCGCCAACCCCCAGGACCTCGGCCAGGACCTCGGCGACGATCCGCTGCTCGTCCTCGGGTGACAGCAGCAGGGCACCCCGGGCTAGCTCCGCGGTGGTGTGTGCCTCAGCGAGATCGACCAGCACCGCGCGGGCGAACTCCTCCCGCCCCAGGCCGCTCAGCGGCGCAGAGCCGGCATCCTCGTCCGCGCGCAGCTGGGCGGCAAGCGCGGCCCGCAGTCCCTCCCGCAGCCGGTCACGCAGCGCCTGCGCAGCCGACCCCGACGGGCGCCCGGGAAGATCGGCCGGGGCGGGACGCCCGCCGGTCCACGCCTCCCACGGACCGCCAGGCATGCCCGTACCGTCGGGTACTGCGGGCACGCGGGCAGGGTCGTTCCACGCTGGCAGGCTCACCTCACGCCCCCGTCCACATCGGCGGCCCCGCATCCGGCCACACCGGATCGGGCGGCAATGGTGGCAACGCCTGTCGCGCCGGTGGCGCGGCCTTCGCCGGCGCCGTGGTCGCCAGAGCACCGGCGATCCCGGCGACCGTCCGGCCAAGCTTCGTGCGCCCGATGCCGGCCCGGGTGCGACGACGACCCGCGAGCACGCCTGCGGCGTCAGTGTCATAGGGCACCGGGCCCAGCACCCGCGGGCCCAGCACCCGGGAGATCTCGCGGACCCGATGGCCCTGCGACCGGCCCGGCTCGGCGACCACCACCACGTACCAGGCAGGCAGCCCCCAGCCCTGCACCACCGGCATCCGTGCCGCCAGATGCGACAGCTCGTCGTTACGGGCCCGCATTATCAGCAGCAGCACGTCCGCGGACCCCAGCAGCGGACCCGCTGGCGACAGCGGATCGAGACGCCCACAGTCCACGATCAGCGGCCGGTCCTGCGCCTGCGCTGCGGCCCGCAACAGCGACCAGCCGCCGCTGCCGAGTTCGCCCACTACCTGACGGGCCTGCTCCGCTCCCGCTGGCGCGCACAACACCTGAAGGCCGCCGGGAAGCTCCTGAAAATGCTCGTCGAGCGCACGCGGCGACTGCTCTCCGCGGCGGCCGGCGGCAGCCAGCGAGACCAATCCCCGTCCCGGTGCCAAGGTGAACCGCGCTCCCACGTCCCCACCCGCGGGGTCGGCCTCCACCACCACCGGATCCCCGCCGTCCAGCGGCCAGCGATCCGCCAGCGCGAGACTCAACGTCGTCGCACCCGGCGACCCCTTCAACGACCCCACCACAATGATCACAGGGCGGTCACCGGCCGGTTCCGTTGACCGTGACCACGCTGATCTGCCCCGCCGGCGCCGCCGCCAGCGCACGCGCATCGTCCTCGGCAAGCGTCAGCGACACCACCGTCGTCTGATCGCTGCCCGACGCCGCGACCGCGACAACCGTCGCCGACCACGAGCGGACACCATCCTCAGGCGCCGTCCCCACCGCGCTGGCAGCCGGAGCCACCACCACGCTGACCCGCGAACCGGACGCCAGACCGGTGGGGAACTGGCCGGCCTTCAACGCCACCGCGGCGATCGCCTCCCCGGCCGGGGGAACCTGGGCGTTGCCCACCATCGCCCGGCTAAGCAACATGCCCGCCGGCAAGCTGTACGCAACCGGCCGACCCAGCACACTGCCCTTCGACCCGGCGGGAACCGTATCCACCCCGTCAGCGGAAATCCGCGCCTCCCGTAGGTCCGCCGCCACCAGCACATGACCCACTGCCACCGGACGGGCCAGCACCAGCACCGGCTTCCGGGCCTCCACCCGCGCACCCGCCAGCAGACCAGCAGCCGCGCAGCCGACCACCAGAACCACCCCCAGCAGCAGATACGGCAACCGTCGACGCCGCCGCGCACCACCGGTCAGCCGCGCCGCCGGCGTCCCACCAGCACGCCGCACAGCGCGGTCCCCTCCCCCGATACGAGTAGACGGAGCCGTCACCACCACGCCACCCTGTCGCCCGTTCCCCGGGATGAACGGCCCGTACAGCCGTAACCCGCCGCACTGGTCATGGTCCTCATCAGCCGCCGCCCGTCGTCAACGCCGGAACGTCGATCACCCGGCTCGCCGTGGCCGAGACCGTCGTCAGCCCCGCGAACGCCCCCGCCTGGCCAGCGCCCGACCACGACACGTCCCAGCGCACCGTCGCTGTCACTGCGAACGTCCCGCCCGAGGCGTCCAGCGAACGATGACGGTAGGTGTAACCGCAGTCCGGTGACGCGCTCTTCGGATCGCCCCCGGACGGGAACGGCGTGCCCGGCCCGGTGCAGGTCGTCGTCCCGCCGTCCCCCAAGGACCACACGACCTGCACGGGTTTGGCGAGGGCGGTCACTGACACCCCACCCGCTGCCGCCGTCGCCGCCACCTGAGTCCACCCTGCCGGATCCAGCCAAAGCCACGTTGGCAGACCGACCAGTTGGTCACGTGTGGGACTCATATCGATCCGAGGCCCGGAAAGCTGCAACTGGGCACGTGCCTGCGCTGCCAAGGCCGCTGGGTCCGGTGCAGCCACGGCTTCCGGAGCCGCGTCCGCAATCCACACCGGCGCCCGGTACAGGGCGTCCTGCTCTCCGTTCGACGTGCACCGGTAGATGTACCAGGAACCGGCCTGTTGCCCAGCCAGCGCCGCCGACTGCATCGACAGCGACGATGACCTGAACCGTGCTGGCCGCACTATCAACCCACCGTCTTCCTGTGGCCGATACATCACCGGCTGCGGCGAGTCCGCAGGTGGCTGGTAGTCGCTACGCACATACGAGCAGTCGGCGGTCTTAGTATGCGGATCGTCCAAGGACCTGTCGCCTGGAGGAGGAACAGAAGACGCCGCGCGCCCACCACCACCACCACCTGTCGTGCCAGTGGAGGAAGCAGGGCCAGGGTTCGGTGCCGGTGGCGCCTGGCCGTTCTCTCCGGCCAGAAGGTGACAGCCTGGATAAGGATGCTGGCCGCATTCTGTCGACCCGTACTCATCGGCAAAGGCGGGATCGGCGAGCATGCCCACCGCCACAGCGATCAGTAGAAGCAGGCATCCGCGCTTTAGCATGACCCCACCGCTGCCACGCCGAACTGGGTGACACGCCAGAGCCCATCGGTATGCTTCCGCACCTCGGCGATGATTCTGCGACTACCACCCGGTGTGTCCGTGAAAGGAGAGCCGTCAGCTTTGTGCCGCAACCAGTTTCTACTATCACTACAGTCCGACACCATCACGCTGGTCGGCGAGTTCGTCGGGCTTACCGAGGTTACCGTCGGATTGTTTACTGGCTCCCCTTGCGCCACGAGCCCGTTAGCATGATCGGCGTAAAGTCCTCCCGTCAGGACCTGCAACGCCTCACCCGAGGCGTAACGCGACAGATATGACGCCCGCCAATCCGCGGTGTGGCTTGCCTGTGCATCCGCCTTCCACATGCCGAGATACGCCGCCACCGCATCCTGGCGTGCGGCCTCCGCGACAGAGGCCGGCGTGGCTGACGCCGGGCTGCTTGGCCGTGTCGAGAAAGAGGTAACCGTGGCACCCGGTGTCGGGGCCGGCGACGAATCACCACTCGAACCGCAGGCGGCAAGGGCCATCACGACGGCGATCATCATGTAGAGGCTGGCCGCTCGCAGCCAGGCGATGCATCGCCGGCCAGGTATACGGACTTCGGTCTCCACCGCGCCCACCTCGGATCCGCTGGTGGATCGGTTGCCCAAACCACCGTCGGCACGCATCACCGCAGCCTGCAGACCTGCGGGCAGCGGCACGCGTGACGATCCCGCTGGCGGCGCGGTCCCACGAGAGGCCGGGGACGGCAATCGTCGCGCGGCGTGTGACCATCCGCCGCGGCAGACGATCAAAAGACCGGCGGCAGGCAACGATTTCCCGATCCAGCCGCGAGCCGTCCACCCTGCCGATTGATCCACCTGGCCTGTTACCCGTCCATGACCCCATGCCATATTCCGACCGCTACGTTGTAACCCCGTGACCCCATGTCACCGCAAGCGCGAGAAAAGTCATAGCGAAAAATGGACGAATGATCTATATACTACCCGGACCGAACAAGATTGACTACAAACGGTGACTGTAGCCGAATTTGGCCTTATGTCACCGCACGGCCTACCTGTCGCCGCGTAACCGCGCAGGCACAGGTAGACCTGCTTGGTTGTGGCAGTGTGAACCCTGCCTGTCCCAGCGTGGCACTCCGGTCTTCTCCCCCCGGCCGCATACGGAGAGTCTCAAGCTGGGGGTCGACTCAGCTCTCGTTGTGACGCCAGGATTACGCAACAGACGAAAAATTTTTCGGCCGCGTTGGTGCTCTGACGGTGCATGGGACCGGGCGGCGCCCTGCCTCGCGCTGAGGTGCGCGGCCGTGCTGCCATCTCCCGATGCCGGAACGCTGTCCCTCTGCCGAGGTGCGACGGCAGGGAGGGGACGAGGCAGCTCGCCGCGGCGAAACAGAGGTGCGCCATATGCAGGGGAGGCGGGGTACAGGCCCGGGTCGTCGACAGAGGAAGATCAACAGCGGACGGCAGTGCACGACGCGGACGCCCGACTTCTCAGAGCTTCATAGGCCGGTCGGGTCCATGTGACGCTCCCAGCCTGTGGGGGTGCGTTCCAGGATGATCCATGCTGCGTTGTCGACGGGGCCGTGCTGACGCCAGTCGGAGACGGTAAGGCCTAGCAGCCTGCCGGTGACGGCGAGAATCGTGCCCGCATGGCTGGCCACAACGACTGTCGAGCCGGCCGGCAGGCCGGTGATGTGGTCAGCGAGCGCGGCGAGCGCACGGTCGGCAACCTGGCCGGGGCGTTCCCCACCACCGCGGGCGATGTCGTCGCCGTCTTGCCACCGGGCGAATTCGTCAGGGAAACGCGCGGCAATGTCGGACCGGGTCCGTCCCTCCCAGGCCCCCAGGTCCGCTTCACGGAGCCGGGCATCGACCTGCAGCGGTACGCCGGTACGGGTGCTCAGCGCGTCGGCGGTGTCGCGAGCGCGGCGGAGATCCGAGGTGATGATGAGGGCCGGGCGGAGCCGCACCAGTCGTTCTGCGGCGTTCTGCGCCTGCGCACGGCCGGCAGGACTCAGCGGTCCGTCGCCGTGCCCCTGGAACACCCTGGCCACATTGGCGATGCTCTCGCCGTGGCGCCACAGGACCAGGCGCACGCTGTTCTGCGCGAGCAGTCGGCTGCCGGGACGGTGATCCTCGCCGGCGGCACCGTCTGCCGCCGGCATGATCGCGGGAGCCAACAACGCACGCCCGATTGCAGCGATCTGCTCCTGGGACGGTGCGACATACGCGTAGTTGCGGTCGCGCAGATAGGCAACAAAATCCGGGTCGGGCGGGATGGCGTGCTGCTGCAGGTAGTAGAGCGTCTCCGTGGTCCATAGCCACTGGCCGTCGGTCAGGTAACCAATGCCGGGGTGCCCGGGACGTGCAGGGTCCAGCGCGTCCTCGACAATACTGCGAGTTGCAAATACCACCGCCCCGCGTTCTAGATATGCGACCAGCCGATCGAGTTCGTCGGGGGTCATGGAGTGCCTCCCCCTGATAGCAGGGTGCCCGTCATCCACGCCGCCGAAGAGTCCGACGACCCTGGCACCGCCGATTATTCTCGACATCTGCCTTCTCCGATTCTCCGAACCCGCGAAACAGTCATACAAGATCCCGCGGCATCGAGCGCGGCACGGATGGTGCGCCGCCCGCCTGAGGTCGGTGCACACGGCCGCCACAAGATTGTGGATCTTTGGAAAGTCAGGTAAAGCCAACCGAGGCTGACCGCGAGGGCGCCGGCCTGGAATCAGCTGCGAGCACGTAAACGGCCCACCAAGCTAGCGATCAGCCGATCGTCACTTCCGGAAAACTGGGGTGGGGGTGTAGCTGGCAGCGAGCATGCGGCATCAGGCTCCTCCTATCGGCATGGTCAGCAGCGCCGCGACCAGGACAAGGTTGCAGCCCAGCGCGATCCCGACCATGCCCAGCGAAAGCTTGCTGGGTGGCAGAGAGGCGACGGCGCAGGCCAGCAGGGTCGTGGAGACGATCCAGACGCCGGCTGCGCTAGCGAGTCCGGTCATCGCTGGGACGCGATCGGCCGGGTCCCGGTTGCAGCGGTGATGAGCCGCTCGTACATGGCGTGGCTCGTGGTCTCGGCACCGATCGGAATGGCGTCGTCGGCGCGGTGGCCGCGACTGCCACTGCCCCCGGTGACGATCAGATCGAGGATGGCGGCGATGCGGCGCAACGCCTCCCGTGCAGGTCGCGGGTTGGATGGGTGATCGACCTCAAGGCCGACGAGGCCGGCGGCCTGCAGGGTGGCGATCTGGCTGGCGGTGAGCTGGACGTGGTGGCGGCGCCGGGGTCGCCCCAGGACCGGCGCTCCGCCCGCGGCGCGGATCACCGCCAGGACCTGCTCCACTGGTGGCTGGCGTTTCGGCTCGAAATATCTTCCTTCGGCGCCGAGCCATTGTGGGCTGTAGGCCTCGCGCAGGCTGGTGACGAGACCCACCTGGACCAGCGCGCAGGCGATGTGTGGCCGGCCCGGTATCTGGCGGGGGGCGAGCTGGGCCACCCGATGCCAGGTGAGCGTCGGATAGTCCGAGGCCAGGCAGGAGACCATCCGCTGTGCCCGCTGTTCCCGGTGCCGGCGGGCCTCGGCAAGCAGATCCAGCAGCGGCCGGTCGCCGCTGTTGATCAGATAGCCGCGTAGGTCGATGGTGCGTTCCTGATCGGCGACCAGCACAGCGCAGGGCACCGTGACCGCAGGTATCAGGGTGAGTTCGGCGGGGAGCGCTCTGTGGGCGACGTCGATGCCGTCGACGGTGAGCCGGTCGGCGAGGCCAACCACGGTCGCGCCGGCTCGCGCGGCCCTGCCCATCAGCGCTGACGGGAACGCTCCCATGCCTGACAACGACGACTCGACGTGCAGGTCAATCATCGGTTGTTACCGCCGTACCGATAATGGGCATGGTGCCGTGGCCGGCCCGGACGATCTGCTGGTAGGCCTCGGGGGCGGTCGTCTCCGCGCCGAGCACAGGGCCGCCGGCCCCGTGATGGCCACTACCCCCGGTGACGATCAGACCGAGGTGACGGGCGATCGCCCGCAGCTCCCGACGATCGTCCTGGCGATGTGTGGGGTGGTCGACCTCAAGGCCGGCCAGACCGTCGTCGTGCAGGGCCGCGATGTCGTCGGCGGTGAGAGTCAGCCGGCCGGGCCAGCGGGCATACGCAAGCACAGGCACCCCACCCGCCCCCCGGATCGCACTCAGGGCGTGGCGGGCGGAGGGGAGCCGCCGGCGCCGCAGCGGGTACTGGCCACCCAGCCACGCGGCACTGAACGCCTCGGCAAGATCACTCACCATGTCTGCGGCAACCAGTGCCCCGGCGACATCAGGGAGTCCAGGGCGGCGATGCCCGGCCTGGGTCGCCACGTCCTCCCAGGTCAGCGCGTGGCCCCCGTTTTGTAGATCACGCACGAGTTTGCGGACCTGGCGATCCTGCTCATCCCGGTTGTCGCCCAGCAGGCCGCGCAAGATCCGGTCGTTCGGATTGCACAGATAGGCCAGCAGCGACAGCGGGACACGCTGCACGCCGAGGTCGACAGTGCAGGAGACCGTCACCCCCGGCAGCAGCGTCAGGCCCTCGGGCAGCGCGGCCTCCGCCTCCGCACTACCGTCGACCGTGTCGTGATCGGTTATGGCGATCACATGCAGACCCGCCGCCACCGCCTCCGTGACCAGCTCGTCGGGAAACGCGGTTCCGCTGGAACGGCACGAATACACATGAAGATCAATACCGGTGGTGATGATCATGCCTTGCGTGCCACGGCGCCGTAAACGCTCACCTCGGCGTCCCCGTGGTCCGCCTCCGCGGCCTCGTCGCCCTGGCCAGAGTCCGATGTCGTGGTCTTTGTCGCCGGGCCGGGGCGCCAGCGGTGGACGGAGACGATGCCGGGGTCGACCAGTTCGAGGCCGTCGAAGAAACGGGCGATCTGCTCGTGGCTGCGGGTGTGCACGGGCACGCCCTGCTGGCGGTACACCCGCGCCGCCGTCTCCACCGCGGGGTTGACGTCCGCGGTGATGTGGCTGAGCAGTAGATAGCTGCCGGCCGGCAGCGGGTCCAGCAGCCGGCGCACCAGCCCGTACGGATCATCGCTGTCGGGCAGGAAGTGCAGGACCGCGACCAGGGACAGCGCGACCGGGCGGGACAGGTCCAAGGTGTCCCGTAGCTCGGGGGCGTCGAGGATCGCCTCGACGTCGCGCAGGTCGGCATCCAGGTAGGCGGTACGCCCTGCCGGGCTGCTGGTGAGCAGCGCACGGGCGTAGGTCAGGACAAGCGGATCGTTGTCCGCGTAGACCACACGGGCGTCCGGGGCGAGGCCCTGGACGGTTTCGTGCAGGTTCGGTGAAGTGGGAAACCCCGTGCCCACATCCAAAAACTGGCGGATACCCGCCTCGGCCGCCAGATAGCGTGCCGCCCGGGTCATAAAAGCCCGGTTCGCTCGGGCCGCGATCCATATCTGGGGAAACGCGGCGATCGCGGCCTCGGCGGCTTTCTGGTCGGCCGGGAAGTTGTCCTTCCCGCCAAGGAAATAGTCGTACATCCGTGCAGGGTGCGGTTTGTCGGTTCGGAGGTCTACCGGATCTCGCTGTTGGGCCCTCTGCCACTGTAGAGCCGACCCCGGCTGATGCGAGCGGAGAGTCCCGTCTCGGCTGTGCGTGATCTGATCGTTGTCTCGGTTACTCGTTGTGAGATTGTCGCTGTCCATGGTCTTTCTCGGAGGTGAGGGTCGGCGGGTAGCGAAAAAAGGTGAAGCGCCGACGCCGACGGATGTCAGGAGCACACGGACGGCGCGGTGCACAGGACGACCGGTTCGCCGACGTGCCCGGTATCCGCGCGTCGGGGTCCTACGGTGGTGCCCGCTACCGGCGACGTGGGGCACGCATGTCAGTCGGTGGCGGGGATCGTGGCGGTCCATCCCTGCTGGGAGAGGTGGATGCTGCCGTCGGGGTTGACGCGGGCACGGGCACCGATCCACGGTGGCGCGCCGCGGCTTAGCAGGTCGTCGCGGGCGTCGTCGAGGAGGTCCCACAGCCGGCGTGGCCCCTCCTGATGGACGGTGGGTGCGTCCGTGCCGGTGGCTTCGGCGCGTGCCCAAGATCCGTCCGGATGGGTGAGCAGGACGGTGTGTCGTCGGTTCGGGCTGCGGCGGTACTGGCGGCGTACTCCGGGCACGGTGAGCGTGAGCATCGTGGCGGTCTCCCACGCTGTGCTGATGTTCACGATCGGATAGCGGCCGGTTGATACCTCGCCCTGCCAATCGGCGGACAGATCAACCCCGGCGGGTAGCGGTGGGTAGTCGAAACCGCTGCGTGCGGACATGAACGCCGCCGCGCCCCACACGATTTGGCCGACTACGCCGTCGGCTCTTCGCATGGCTGTGAGGATTAGGTGGGTGTCGCTGATCGTGGTGACCAGCCGTCCGCCCAGGCGCAGCGCGACCAGCCAGCTCACCGGAATTGAGGGCACCGAGAGCAGGGAGATTATCCGGTCGTAGCTGCCGGGGAGCGGGCCGGTCGCGCTCACCGGGAGAACCGTCGGGTGAAGGTCGAGTGCGTCCAGGCGCTTCGCCGCGACCGCGACCAGGTAGCGATCGGTGTCCACCGTGGTCACTCGCTGCGCCCCGTAGCGTCGGGCGAGCAGTGCCGCACCGTAGCCGGAGCCGGTGCCCACGCTGAGGATGTCCTGGCCCTGGTTCAGACGGGCGTGCTGGTACATCGCCAGCACGAGGCTGGGCAAAATGGCCGATGAGGTCGGCCGGCCCTGGGGGCGGGTCTGTTTGGTGGCCTGATCGGCATGCAGGGAGCCGACGCGGGTAACCAGCGTCCGGTCGCTATAGGCATCGGCGACCAGGCCCTGACGCAGCACCCATCCGCCTTCGCTGCGCAGCCACCAGCGGGGGACGAGCTGATGCCGGGGCACCACAGAGATCACCGGATACCAGCGGGAGCCCGGATGGCTGATCGTGTCCGCCAGCGCACGGGCGTGGCCCCGCCACGGCGCGGTCATACACGGCCCCCGCTGGACGTCTTGGTTCGGGCCGCAGCCACCACGTCGGACCACCGCTGACCCGCCAGCAGCTCCCCGAGCGGAGTGTCACGGACGTTGCCGCTGGTGTCACCGCGGCCCCTCACACACGGTGTGGCCCGACCGTCCGCCAGCACGGTGGCCCGCCGTAGCCCACGCCTCCCACAGCCGCTGGACACACCGCGACCGTGACCGACGCCATGGCGTCGGTCACGGTCGATCTGGCTGACGCTGAGATTGTCCGGGAGCCGGCGAGCCGTGTCGTCATCACCCGCACCGAGACAGACCAGGCCCACGTGCAGCGTGATCCCCCGGCTCCACGCCTCAACGAGGTTCGTCAGGGTCTGTGCCCGCACACCCGCGCCACGGGAGGCCGGGCGGTGTGGGGCCGGGTGGCCGCAAATGCTGGTCGCGATCTGCACCACCTCCACGCCGGCCGCGAGCGAATGATCGACCAGATCGGGCAAGGCCGGGTTCGACGTGGGCTCCCCACCGACGAGCAGGAGCCGGCGCACGCCGAGCCCGGCCGCGTCGGTGATCTCTCGCCAGTCCTCGAACGTCATCCAGCCATCCATGTGAGTGCCTTCGAGCGAGACGTAGCACCGCCCACACGACCGCCGGCCGCGGCCGGCGACCTCCAAGCACGGGCTGTCGATCGTCGTGGCCCTGCGTCCCACGGTGTCAGTCATCGTCGCAGACACGACGGACTCCTTTTCCTCTCCTCCATAGCGGGGCCGTCCCACCTTCGGGGCCGTCACCGGCAGTGCGAGCACCGGCCGGCGCCGTAGGCAGGACGGCAGGGATCAGGCAGGAACCGCGGCCTCGTGGACCACACCGGCCAGGGCCGCGAGGGACGCACGGTCACGTGTCTCGATCAGCTCGGCTCGGACACGAAGCTGCTTGTCGCTGAGCAGCGCCATGGCCTCGGCATGCCGGTCGATCCACTCGCCGGTGACCTCACGGACGAGATCGGCGATCCTGTTCGCGTTCGTCTTGGCGTCGGCGATGTCCTTCGCCTGCGGAGCCTCGGGGAGAGAGAGGATCTCCCGTGTCCGCGCGCTCAACGCGGCCATTGAGTTGATCTTCGGTCGGACCGTTGTCGTGTACTCGGCGCAGAGGGAGACGAGCTTCGGGAGCTGTTCGGGGCTGAGGTCGAGCTCCTCCGCGTGGTGGAACTCGAACGCGAGAAGGTTGTCGACCGTCGCCACGCCGGTTGCAGCGGTAGCGAGCGTGTTCGGGTGCACCATCATTGTCTCCAAGAGGGATGAATAGCTGAATGGAACTGTCCTGCCCGCGGTCCTCACACGGCCCTTGAACCCGCGCCGAAAACAGGGACGGGCTCCCGCAGCGCCGGCAGGACAGAATGGGAGCCGCCTAGCCGGGGCTAGGCGGCTGTCTCGGACGCACCCCCGATGGGACGTCCAGAACGCTCGGGCCAGCACGTCCGGCCGCCAGCTCGGGGGGTGCCGGCGACCGGACAACTCCAGTCTGCCGCGCGATGCAGCAGAAAACATTCTCCGGGACACGGAGAAGTCTTTCCCCGGTCCGTAGGGCCGTGACCTGCGCGGACGCTGATCTGATCTGCGAAGTCTTGCGAGAGGATGCCGGATCTGGCCGTCGTCGAACGGACGGTGGGGAGACCAGTTAGATCCCGGTTCCCGCGGCCTTGTCGAAGGAGAAGGGGTCGGTCGCGGCGGCCGAAGGATGGGCGGTGAGAGACAGGGCGGCGTGATCGCTGAGCCCGTCGAGGCGGGGGGTGTGGACGTAGTCGCAGCTGGTCAGGTGGAGCCGGCGGGTGGTGAGGAAGGTGTGGTCGAAGCGGTAGCCGTTGCCGCCGCGGCCATACCAGCTGTGCCCCGGGGTGTCGGGGTGCAGGGCCCGGTAGGCGTCGGTGAGGCCGGCGTCGGTGAACGAGCGGTAGAAGTCGTACTCCCACGCTCCGAAGACCGGGTAGTGCGGGACGTGGCCGGGTTCGACGACGTTGAGGTCGCCGGTGACAACGACCGGCCCGTCGGCGGCGGCGAGGATGCCAGGCAGCGCGCGGGTGACGGCGTGTTGGAAGGCGCGTTTGTTCTGGTTGCGGCGTTCAGCTGGCCCGCGGGACGGGACGTAGAGGCCGATCAGGCGCAGTCGCTGGGCACCGATCTGGAGGTCGACGGCAGGTGCGCGGTGGGCTAGGACGTCGATGCCCGTGGGCACGGGTTCGAGGGGCGCCTGGCGGGAGGCGATGACCGTGCGGTAGTCGGGCCCGTCCGGTGTCGAGGTGTGGAGGTGGGGGTAGCCGTGCTGGGTGAGGGCGTCGAGCAGCGCGTGGCCGCCGGGCCCGTGGCCGACCTCGGTGAGCACCACAACATCGGCGTCGGGTTGCTGGCTGAGCCAAGCGGCCTGCCGGCGGGCCCGGTCGGGTCCGGCGTGCTGGGCGTTGAACGTGACCAGCCGCAGCTCGGCTGTGGAGGTGGCAGCGGCCGGTGTGGGCGGGTCCGGGAATAGGGACTGCTGCCGGTTCATACGGGTGGGGCTGTTTCGTCGAGGAAGACCTGGCCGGCGGCGTCGAGGTCCTGCTGGAGCTGGCCGAGGGCGGCGCGGACGACGCTTAGGTCGCCGGTGGACAGCGGCGCGTCGACGGCGGTGAGGTTCTCCCGGATCTGCTCGGGGGTGGTGAAGCCGACGAGGACGGCCGCGTTGTCGCTGCGCTGGAGGCTGTAGGCCAGGGCTACCCGGACCAGGTCGCGGGTCGACATGCCGAACCGTTCGCGCAGTGGCGTGAGGTGGCGCTCGACGAGTGCGAGCGCGTCGGGGGTGTACCAGCGTTTGCGCCGCCGGTGATCCCCGTCGGCGAAGTGGGGTGGTCGGCGCGGGTCGTATTTGCCGGTGAGCAATCCCTGTCCGAGCGGTTTGTTGATCAGAATGCTGGTGTGGTGGTCGGCGGCGAGGGCGAAGATGTCCGGCTGACCTGCCGGTGGGGGTGGGGTCAGCGGGTTGTGGCGCAGGGCGAGGTAGTCGGGGCGGATGCGGTGGAACAGGGTCTGGAATCGGGTGTGCTTGTCCGGCCGGTCGGCGTGGGGCTGGGTGTGCCGGTGGGGGGCGTAGCGGTGGGGGCCGCGCATGCCGACGCAGCGGATGAGGCCCTGGCGTTGGAAGTCGCGCATCTGGGCGATCGCGTCGTCGAGGTAGCGGTCGTCGGGTCCGAACTCGTTGTGGTGGAAGAAGTAGATGTCGAGCCGGTCGGTGCATAGGTTCGTCAGGCTGGTCTCCAGCTGGCGGCGTATCGCCGAGGGTAGGTAGGCGTGGTCGACGGTGCCGGTGAAGTAGCCGACCTTGGAGGAGAGCACGAGGCTGTTCCGGTCGACCTGGGTGACGAGGCGGCCGAGGAGGCGTTCGGAGTGGCCGTGGCCGTAGACGTCGGCGGTGTCGAACAAATTCGCGCCCAGCGTGTAGGCGGTTTCCAGCCCTTCGCGGGAGGCGGTGTCGTCGGCGGTGGACCAGCCCATCGGCAGGCTCAGGTTGTGGGCCGGGCCGCCGATGGCCCAGCAGCCGACACCGATCGGATGGACGGTCAGCCCGCCGGCCAGCCGCCGGGCGCCCAGAAGACTCGGTGCCGTCATCTCGTTCCCTTCGTGGTCTGCCGGCTGTCTTTGGGATCGGCCTGTGTGCGGGTGCTGCTGGCTGTGACGTTAGGGTCACCGGCATGACGACTCCGGACCCTGTCACTGTGCTGGACCTGGACGCGATCAGGGCGAAAGGGTGGGCCGACCGTAGCGATGTCCCCGACGCCGAGTTCGCGCGCGCCGAGGCGTTCTACGTGTCGATGCGTGCCCACGATGCACGACTGCACGCGGTACGCGCGAAGGCATCGGAGCTCATCGAGAACTGGACCGGGCATCAGCCGCGCGATGTCGGCTCGTTCGGGACCGGGCTGAACCTGGAAACCTCCGACCTGGACCTGGGTATCGGCTACCCGGTCGAGCGCCGCGGTGAGCTGATGGCCGCCCTTGAAGGCCAGGCGCGGTTCCTCGGCGAGCGTTACACCAGCTTCTCCTCCACCCGGCTGGTGTTCGCGTTCACCGTGGACGAGGTAGAGATCGACCTGAGCGCACTGACGGTCGACGACTTCGCGGTCGCCTGCCGGATGCTCGACCAGATCGACACCGCGATGAGCCACGACGAACGGGTCTGCCATACCTGGGTCAAGCACCTGCTGCGCCGGTCCGGCCGGCTTGATGACTATGCGGCGTGGAAGCTGGTCACCTACGCCCGGTTCTGCCCGGAGTTCCACTGGGTGCCGATCCCGGAGAAGACCGGCAGCTGAACCCCTGGCGGGTCCCTGCGGGTCAGCTGGCACAGGAGTCCGCCGCGTTGATCAATGTCCAGCCGCTGGCCGTAGACCATCGCCGGTGTTCGGTGACGAGCAGTGCGGCGTGCTCTTGGCCGAGATCCGGCAGCAGGTCATGCACCGCGGCGGTAAGAACGCCCCGGAGCAGAGTGAGACGGTTCTCGGCCCGCTGCCAGATCCGCGCATCCAGGACCGCCTCGTTCGCCGGATCATGGTGCAGCGGGTGGGTGCCGATCTCGGCAATCAGGTCGCCGAGCACGGCGTAGCTGGCGTCTTTGAGCACGCCGCGGGCTTCGCGGACCTGGCGGCGTGGGTCGCCGTCAAGAATCTTCTCCAACGATTTGAACGTGTAGTCGAGGGCGAAGTGGCGGTCGATCCAGCGCTGCGCCCAGCCGGCAGCGACCCCGATCCGCCAGTCGGCGTAGCGGGCTTCCACCCGGCCCATCGATGGCGTCACCGTCCCGGCAAGGCCTGCCTGCTGCACCCGGCGGGTGTAGGCGGCACCGATCAGGCATTCCATGCTGACCAGCAGGTAGGAGATCCCCCGGTAGAACGGCTGGCCGGTGCCCGTCGCCGTGACGAACTGCGCGTCGTGGACCCCGCGCACGACCTCGGCAGGTGATAGATCGGGTTGCGGGGCCAGGAGCAGGTCGGTGCGGCCCTGGAACGCATGGGTGGCCTTCAGCTCGTCCAGGGTCATCAGCGGGTCGAAGGTGATGTAGGTGAACCGAGTCGGCACGCCCAACGCGGACAGGGTTCGGACTGCAAGGAGATTCTGCTCGCCGGTGGTGTTCTTCGCGAACCGGTCCAGGATGCTGTCGACGCCGGACTCGACGCCGAACAGCATCCGCCGCAGGCCCCGGGCGACCAGCGTCCGCCACATTTCGGCCCGCTCGACGTGCCAGCCCTGGTCCCGGTCGGGATCGACGATCTGATCGACCCGGCAGCTGGACTCCCAGCCGAATTTCGCCTCGTGTAACAGGCCGGCCAGTCCCAACACCCTGTCTGTGGCGTCCGCGTCACGGCCGACGAACTCTTCGTCGACCAGGTACAGCGTCCGTGACACCTGCGGGTAGCGGTCGTAGACCGCCGCAAGCTCTCCGAGTAGCCACGGCAGCCGGCCCGTACCGGCCCCCGCCCAGCTGCCCTTGTGATCACGCGGGCAGAACGAGCAGTAGCTGGTACAGCCGCGGCTGGTCTCCAGCTGCGCGACACCGTGACGGTCCAGCGTTGCCGGCAGCAGATCAAGTTCGGGAACGACGTCGGCCGTCACGTCGTTGGTGACGGTCTTGGCGGTCCGCCGTCGCCCGACCGCCAGCCCACCCCCGCGGGGTGCTCCCACATATCCCAGGCCGGGAACCTCGTCGAGGGTGCGGTCGCCGTGCCAGTGCGCCAGCAGCGCGCTGATCGTGGACTCCCCTCCCGCTCTGGCGACCAGCAGCTGGGGAAACCGGTCCAGCAGGATCCGCTCGACCCGCGCGGTCAGGCTGCCGCCGACGACGACCAGCGGCGGATCATTCTGGGCGTAGACCGATTCCAGCAGCTGGACCAGCAGGTCGTACTGGCCGAACGTCGCCGACACCCCGAGTACGTCCGGCCGGTCAGCCTCGATGCGGGCGGCCAGCCCGTCGAGGCTGAGCCCGAGCTGCATGTCAGCCAGCGACACCGTGCCCAGCAGCGTCTCGCGGGCCGCGCGCGCCACCGTGCTGATCCCCAGCGGAAACCGCGGCAGCGGGAACGTCTCCGGGTGATATAGCGCTGCCAGCAGCACGCCCGGCCGCGAAAGCCGCTCCACGCCCGGCTCGTCCACGTCGGCGAGCGACAGCCAGGACGCCGGCTTGTCCAGCATCACCGTGTCCCGTGCCCAAGCTGGCCAGATCCGTGTGCGGTGCGGCCGGCCGGACAGGTCTGCCACCACCCACCGGCCCGCACTGCGCTCGACGAAGAGCAGACGGCGATCGAGCGCTCCCGCGACCCGCACCCGCCTCACTTCACCGGCGCAATGCCGCTCCACCCAGCTGCGAAGCGCGCGTGGATCGAGCAGCAGCTCACTGTGATCGGGTGGGCCCGCAGTCGGACGGGCGCCGGCGAGGCGCACAGCGGTGACCAGGCGGGCGAAGGGCTCAGGGGGATGCTCCACGGCGATGCCTTCCGGACGGACGGTGCTCCACCGCCGTACGGATGGCCCCGGATGGGACCGGCCTCGACGGTGTGCGTGTAGCACCTGTCACTGTCCGCGACATCAACCAGGTTGGTCATTCCCTGCAACGCGAACAAGTAGTTCCCCACCTGGCAGGGCCGTCACCTGCGCAGACGGGGCCTACAGCGCCCAGAACTTCGGCCGCGGCGTCGACTTCGCGTCGAACGGTCGGACGTTCTTGACCACCGTGGCGAACACCTGGGCAGCCGATGGAGCAGGTTGGCGCCCGGTTCACCAGGTCCGCCTGCTGCCCACCTACGCGGCCGTCCGCGCCGCGCGACGTCACCTACTGGTGTCGGCAGGTGTCCACCCGGTGGCGGCGAAGTTCTGCCGCTTCCGATGCAGCTCGACACCGATCCGCGTGTAGGGGTAGGTGTTGTCGGGCAGCGCTCCCAGGGGGTACCAGGCTATGTGGGCGCATTTGTGCGGTTCGGCGTTGACCGGTTCGCCTTGCCAGTGATCTGGGCGGAAGAACAGGCCCAGTCTCGCGTCCCCGTGTTCGTTCCGGTAGTGGACGGTGGATGCGAGGGTGAGCGACGCCGGGGTCAGGTCGAGGCCGATCTCCTCGCGGGCTTCGCGGCATACCGCGCTGGCGACGTCCTCACCATCTTCGAGTTTGCCGGAGGTTCAGTAGGCAAGCAGGCTGTCGCCTTCTAGGCTGCGGGATCTCGATCAGGGGCACTCCCGGGTGTCACATACCTGCGTCAAGATCGCGCTGGAGCTCTGAGCCGTCCGGCGTCCTGATACCAACTTGCATCGGTGACACCCGCAACCGTTCGCCGCAACCAGCCTGTCCTGCTGCCTCCAGCAGGTCACCCGAGGTAACGAACAACGCGATTGGCGGTTCTGCTGCGGCACAGCGCCTCGGTCGGACCGGTAAGATCGCCTTAGGCGTCACCCGATCATCGATGGGCGGTCGTCCTCGATACCGGATGCCTGAGCACGAGCCGGATCAGCGGCCTCGGCCGCACCACAGCGGCTCACCGAGCATCTCGTCACGTCCGACACCTACGTCCACTTCAGACCGCCCCAAGGTCTTTGGTCTCCAGATGGTGCTCGGAACAGGTACCGCGACCGGACACGTCCGCGGCAGCGGAGCGCCGGCGCCCTCTCGTCCAGACAGCCCTTGCCCGCATGGTGGGGATCTCGTCTAGCACCCGACGGTGCCGATCCACGGAACCGGGGACGCGGGTGGCACAATAACGGCATGGGTCGAGAGGCTGGAGAGGAAGCCGCAGCACAGGACTTCTTTATTTCCTACGCCGACGCAGACAGAGGATGGGCCGAGTGGATCGCTTGGACTCTTGAGGAGGCAGGCTACAGGGTACTTATTCAGGCGTGGGACTTCACCCCTGGCAGCTCGTGGGAATCGCGGCTCAGTCAGGGCATCTCCCTCTCCAGGACGGTGCTCGTAATCCTCTCCGCCGCCTACACCGACTCGGTGTTCAGTGAGGGTGAATGGCAAGCTGCCTGGAGTAGCGACCCCGACGGTTCCAGGCGACGGATCCTCCCCGTTAAGGTCGATGACACTTATACTCCTCCGCCGGGCCTGCTGAGCAGTCTCGTTTATCTTAACCTAGCAGGACTCAGCGAGTCCGCAGCGAGAGATCGACTGCTTTCCGGACTCTCAGCGGCCCTTTCCGGAAGATCGAAAGCGAAGATGGCGCCAGAGTTTCCACAGCCTCATTCCCTGCCGCCATCGGACAGGAGGAAGCCTGCTGCTGAACCTGACTTTCCGGTAGGGCGTGAAGCGCCGTTCGGAGAACGCCAGACGAGTCGGCTGGAGGATGTCTTCCAGCCGGTTGGCGTACCTTCGGTAACCTTCGTCGCACCCAAGGAGTACATCCCGTTTCGCCTGGCTCTACGACAGCGCGGCCTTTGCGTGGTAGTTGAGGGACCTTCCGGAATCGGAAAAACGACGCTGCTAGACTGGGCGGTGAGCCAAGACTCCGCGCGCCTCGGGCCGGTCGTGACCTACACCGCCCGCAAGCCGGATGACGTCGGGCTTATCAAGCGACTTCCACTCGACGGGCACATCGGAATCATCGTGATAGACGACTTCCACCGCCTGCCGGACGATACTCAGCGTCTACTGGTTGACTATCTGAAGCGACTCGCGGATGATCCAAATTCTTCCGGCAAGCTCGTCATTATCGGCATCCCTGAAACGGCGGCATCCCTGGTCAGTGCAAGTTTCGACGTCGCAAACCGCATCCGAGTATTCCGTCTTGGCCCGGCGAGTCGCAAGCAGATCGGCGAGCTGATAGCTAAAGGCGAGGGCGCGCTCAATATCTCGTTCAAGAATAAGAAACAAATCATTCGGACCTCGGCCGGTAGCTTAATAACTGCTCAGTCGCTGTGTTCACATCTAGCGGCACTCGCAGGCGTCGAGGAGACGATGCCCGAGCAGACTGTCGTGCAGACGGACCTGCACGCCGTGCGGGCGCAGGTCGCTGATGAGTTGAGAATAAAGTACAGAGCGGCCGTGTACGAGTTTGCGGCGATGGATGCACCCAACGAAGCGACCTGCGTCGACCTGCTCCTCGAAATAGGTCGTACTGACGACGGAGTCGTGGCTCTCGACAACGCGCGCACGCAGTCATTGTCTCTCATGATGGCCTTGAAAAGAATCGGTCCTACTGCCGGTCAAGATCCGCCTGAGAGCCTACTGGCGCGGCACTTCTTCTATGACGCCCGCAGTAATCGGGTCATGGCAGACGATCCACAACTCCTCTTCTATCTACGCCAGCTGAGACGGGACACGCTCATGTCAGAGGTAGGTAAACGACTGCCGACGCCCCGCGATCACGCGTTCGTCTGCTACAGCCACGCAGACACGGGTTGGCAGGAGCGCCTCCTAATGCACCTCGACCCCCTGGAACGTATGGGTGTTATAGACGTCTGGTCGGACAAACGTATCGAGATAGGCGCCAACTGGGAAGATGAGATTACTTATGCGCTGGACCGCGCCCGCTTCGCGATACTGCTGATCAGCGCCGACTTTCTAGCCTCCGACTTCATTCGCCGTGTGGAGCTACCCGCTCTGCTCACCGCCGCTGAGGGTGGTGGCTGCCGAGTCGTTCCCATCCTGGTACGCGCAAGCGCATTCAGTCAAACACCGGAACTGTCCCGCTTCCAGCACGCAAATCCGGGAGGTAAGACCTTGGCCTCACTCTCGGAGGAGGAAGCCGAACAGGTACTCGCTAACGTCGCGAGATGGCTGATCTCGTTCATCAATAAAGGCAGCACGTAAAAACTCGCTCCAAGCTGTGCCGAGCTACATCAGACAGCTACGGAACTGGGCCTGCTACGGCATGGAAATGCCCTCTTTCCTCCCAGCCGTGAGTCGAAAATGTGCAGCCAGCTCGGATTTGAGCAACGGCCGCAGCTGTGTACTCAACCGTATTTGATGGTAGGTAATCAGGGTCGACCCAGAGTAGGTTAGCGCATTTGTGGGGCTCCTGGTTTTCCGGTTCACCCTCCCAACGGTCGACGGAGAAGAAAAAACCGATCCGCCCTTGACCTTGCGGGTTGCGGTGATGTACGACGTGCACACACTGAAGATCATCCGGATGGAGTGTAATTCCGACCTCCTCCGCGGCCTCTCGCACCGCACCGTCGACAACAGACTCACCCTCTTCGAGATGGCCGCTGGGTGGGCAGAGTTGGCCGTCGGCGTATCCGGTGTTGGCGCGTTCCATGAGGAGGATCTTGCTGTCTTTTCGGAGCAGGACATAGACGTCAACGATGCTGCGGTAACGTTCCGGCACAGGTCTCCTCGCAACATTTGGTTGGGTCGAGAAGGGGGTTCGTCAGCAGGGGCCGATGAGGTGCGGGTCTGTGCGTGACCTGAGACGGACGACGTTCCTCTGATCACGTCCTTGGTCGTGCGCTTGGCTCAGTTCCAGAGACAGCTCGACGATGAGTCTGCGCAAGGTCGCTGCGGAGGCGCGTTCCTCGGCCAGCTCGGCTCTGGATGCTGCGAGTTTCTGCGTGAGGTCGGCATTCTCGTCGGCGAGGTCCTGCATGGTGCTGGGTGCGGAGTTCTGGACCTTGACCAGGGTATGGAAGACCTCGACCAGGTGGGAGTGGTCGGCGTAGACGACGTCGCGGCGTAGGCCGGATTCGACGATCAGTTCGGTGATGGTGAGTTTGCCGGAGCGAGAGCGCACCGGGGTTCCGGCAAGCAGACGCGCGGTCGCTGCCTCGATGGCAGATCTTTCCGCCAGCAGATTCCGGGGTTGTCGGGTCATCAGTGGCCTGCCTGGTCTGCCCGATCGGGGGAGGATGAGACGTGCCGGTCGATGGTGGCTCTCGCGGTTTGGGCCTGTGCGTGGGCGCGGTCGCGGAGTGGCTGCGGTGTCAGGGGGTCGCCGATGGCGGCGCCCAAGAGGCCGAGCCGGGCGCGAAGCTGGTCGATGCTGCGGTCGGTGTAGGCGAGGTTGGAGCAGGTTGAACGGCAGTGGGACTCCTGGGGCCCATCGGGGGTGATCCCCTGCCCGGCGAGGATGCGGCGGCATTCGGCGGTCTCGGCGCGGTAGACGCAGGTCAGGCCGTCGCCGTGGTGGACGTCGGGGTCCGAGTTGGTGAGGAGCCGGCGGGCGTTGCGAGTCTGGTTGACGACCCGGCCGTGAAACCTCGCGACGCGGGCGCGGTATTCGGTGGCGGCGGGTCCGCTGACGTGTTCGCCGTTGGCGAGGCGCCGGGCGTCGGTCTGCATCTGTTCCATGACCATTTCCAGGCGTTCGATGGCGAGGTCGTCGAGCCAGGAGATGTCCGCAGCGCCCGCGTAGTTCAGGGTGACCTTGGTGTGGACGTGTCCGTATTGCAGGGCGGCTGCGATGAGGCCGCGGGGGCGGCGGACGATGGTGTGGGCGAGTGTGCGTCGGAAGCGGGTGGCGTGGAGGTGCTTGGTCGGGTCGGGTGGGATCGGTGGGGTGCCGCCCGGGTGGGTGAAGGTCGTGTTGACCCAGGTGACGAGGTCTTCCAGGTCCTGGTTGATGGCGGCGGTGGAGCGGGCGTGGGTGGTGTTGGCCCGGCTGGTGTGGGCGGCGATCGGGCTGGCGGGGAACAGGAACGGGAAGTTGGCGAGGGTCTCCAGCAGCTGCACGGCGGTGTGGACCGGGGCGACGACGACCCAGGGCCGGTCGGGTTCGGCCTGCCCGGGGGTCAGGGGGCTGCGGTCGTAGCCCTTGCCGCGCCGGCCGTGCACCAGCAGCTCACCGGTGCGGGGGTCGCTGCCGGAGCAGCCGTGGGGCAGGGTGAGGACCTCACCGGGGCGCATGCCCGATAGATAGCAGATGACGGTGAAGGCGGAGGCGTAGAGCAGCCGCACCAGGGTGGGCAGTTCGCGGATGCTGATCGGTCCGGGCCGCCAGGGGACGCCGTCGATCCGTGCGGTGATGCCACCGACGGTGGTGTCGGCGGCGATCGGGAGGCCCGCGTTTTCCAGCAGCGCCCGCTGCCGCGGGGGCAGCCCGGCGCGTTTGTCCGGGGGAACCCCGACCAGGCGCAGAACGTGAGCTCCATTGACGGCGGTGCCCCGGGCGGGGTCGTGCCGTCCGGGCAGCGGGCTTCCGCGTCTGCGGGCGTGGTGAAGGAACAGATCCAGGCGGTCGGGGATGCCCAGCCCGTCGTAGATCTGCTGGGAGGGGTGGGTGCCCGCGTCGAGGTCGTGGAACTCGTGCCAGGCGTCGCGGATGTCCGGGCCAAGCATTTCGACCATGCGTAGCGCCCAGGCGAGCAGAGCGTCCATCGTCGCGGGGGCGATCCGGGGGGTGGCGTTCTCCCTGCCGGCGGGTGGGAGGCGGACCAGGTCCTTGGCCGCGAGTCCGTCCCACGGGCAGACTTCGAGCTGGCATGCGGCCGGAAGACGGTCGCGGTAGAGCCAGAGGGTGCGGACGGCCGCGAGGAGATCCGCTTGGCGGGCGGGGCTGCGGCCCAGCCCGAGGATGTGGGACCGGTAGGCGTCCAGGTCGGCAGCGGTGACCTCGCTCAGGCCGCCGATGGCGTGCTCGTCGAGCCAGGTGGCGAAGACCAGCACGTCGACAAACCAGTAGCTGAGCGTGGCAACGCTAGGCCGCTTACCGGGCCGCTGCCCGGTCGGCGACGCCGGGTAGGGCTGTTCCAGCGCCGCGTGGAAGAACGATTTGAACGGCCGGACCAGCCGCGCCGGGTAGCGCCGCCAGTCCAGCGCGGTGACGGTGACGTGCGCGTCGGGATGCGCCGGGCTCAGCTGCCAGATCATGTCACCGAAGCGGGACAGCAGCGTGTCGTCGGTGCCGGGGCGCAGCGGCCGGCTTGCCAGCACGGTCGTGTCGTCGTCCGGCCAGCCGGCGGCATCCTCGGTATGCGCCTGCGCCGCGGTGGTCATCGTAGGTCCCAGCGGCCGTCGAGCAGGTCGTCCACGAGCTGCTGCTGGCGGGCAGTCACCGCGGCGCGCGCTTGGTCGCGTTCGGCCGCAGTGTAGTGGTTCAGGATCTCCTCCAGCTGGTCGAGACGTCGACGCAGGTGCGCCTCCCAGACAGCCAGGGTGAGGTTCGGCCGCAGCCCGCGCAGCCGCTCGGCGGCCAGCATCTGCACGCCGAGCTGATGCGGCAGCGCGCGGGCGTTCGAGCAGTCCAAACAGTCCAGGAACGACACCGGGCACGGCTGCCCCGCTGCGGCGTGCGGGCCGTTGCGATGGTCGGTGCAGGAGGCAAGAGCGGTGTCCTGCACCCCGGAGATCAGGCGGCGAAGGGTGTCCGGCTCCATCCCGGCCGTAGCCGCCGCGGCGGCCGGATCGCGGCGGGCATGGTCCAGGAAGGCCACGGTGAGCACCGGCATGCCCTGGGCTGCCCGCGCGCTGTCGACCTGCTCGCGCAGCGCGGCACCGACCACCATGCGGCTGTCGTCCTGGACCGTGCGGCTGCGCCGCAGATAGTGGTCGTTCATGGTCTGCCGGGTATGGGCGATCGGCTGCCGGCGGCGTTCGATCACAGTCTGGCGCAGGCGTCCGACATGCACCGCCGGCTTCGTATCCGGACCCGCCTCGGCGGCGGCCGGGAAGCCGCGGCGCCGGGCCCACCACAGCAGGTCCGTGGCGTTGACCCCTTCGGTCCAGCGGGAGCCGAGCGGGCCGGGCCGGGGCACGAAGGTGCTGAATGCCAGGGTGTGGCCGCCGTGCCGGCGGGAGAGCTCGGTCAGTTCCACCAGCAGCTGGTAGACCCGCAGCGGAGAGCGGAACAGTCGTGTCTCCTCACCGGCTGCCTCCAGCACTGCGGGCACGCCGGCGGGCAGGTCCTCCAACGCGATGACCATGTGCTCCCGGTCAGGCCCGCGCCGCGGCTTGACCTCCTCGACCAGAGCAACACTGGTGTCGCCGTCGCCGCCGTCCGGCCGGTGGTGTGCCGCCGGCCACGCGGCGACCGTGCCGAAGTTCTCCCCGGTCAACGCGACCAGCAGCAGGCAGAACGCGACCGCCTCATCGCTGGACAGGCACAGCCGCCTGCCGAGGCCGGTCATGCCACCGGCCTTCTGGACAGCCCGGGAATGCACGCCCGAGCCGACCCGAGGAAAATCACCGGTGCGATCGAAGACATCCAACAACACCCCCAGCCCGGCCTCCGGGCTATCGGAGGGCAGGCCACCGGCGCGGAAACGATCGAGCAGCCGGCGGCCGGCCCGGATGCGGTCCCGGGCCAGCCGCACATCCTGCCGCACCACGGTCATGATCTGCTGCCATTCCGTGTCGCCGTAGCCGACAACTGGGCTCACCGGCGCCGCTGGCGCGAGCCGCGCGGACACCAGCGCGCTCCGCGTGGGCTCCGGCAGCTCCGGATCGTCCCGCAGCAGCACCCGCAGCCGCTTGAGATACTCCCGCTCGCTGGGCTGACCACGGTAGCGCAGGAGAAACCCGGTGAGGTGCGCGGGCCGCAGATTGGCCGGGCCGCGCGGGGGCGGCGACGCCGTGGCGAGCGACGCGGCGAAGCCTCGCAGGATGTCGAAGTGTCCCACGGCGGTGCTCATCCGTTTCGTCGCCGACCGCGGACCGGCCCGGCGGACGAACACCCGGACCAGCCAGAGCTGCACGTCTCGCTCGACGGGCAGACCGGCGAAATCGAACGTCCGCTCCCGCTGGCCGGACTCCTCAACGAACCGCACCCGCAGGCCGCCCCCGTCCGCCGCCAGCCGCTGCGGTGGCCGCCAACCCGCCGCCGGCTGCGTCGCACGCCGGCCACCCACGCCGGCGGTCACCCGGCGCCCGCCGGGCTGGTCAGGTCCATCCCCGTGAGCACACGGCCGCTGTCGACGGCCACCGCGCGCAGCAGCACCTCGACGGCGGTCTGCTCCTCGCCGTCCAGCAGAGCCATCAGATAGTCGACGTCCAGACGGGTGAACGGTTCCAGATAATGGTCGCGGGTCGTCGACGGATCGGCATGCCCAAGAAGGCCGGCGAGCTGATACCAGATATCGCCGAATTGGGCCCGGTAGTCCTTCAGCTCCTCGGCAGTGAAACCCGCCAATCGGTTGTCCCATACCATCGACAGGATAGAGAACCATTTCAGTGCGAAGCTGTGCCGGCACATATGCGGCGTGCACCACAACGGCACATGCCCCACCCGGCCCGCAGCCGTCCACGCCCCTGCAACACGGCGGTTTGCGGCGGTGAAGGTGTCCTCCCAGCCGTGCGCATGTTTCGGCAGCCCATCGCGTCCCAGCCACACAGCCAGCGGTTCCAGACCATCATCCGTCCGGCGGAACAGACCGCGGCGCTCATGCGGGCTCAGCACGTCCACCGACATACGGACCGGCCCATCCACACCCTCCAGCGTGAGGATGCGGGAGCGGGCGTTGTAGCCGGTGACGATCCGCCGGACGGTCAGCTGTTCGTAGCGGCCGGCGTGCTGCGCCCAGCGGACCCTCTCGCCCCGTGAGCCTTCCTGAGGGTCCACGTAACCGCGCACCGCCGTCAGCACCCGACGCGGTATCCGGTAGACCCGCCCGTGCCGGCCACCCTTCGCACACGCCGCCGCCAGCCACGCCCGAGGAAAACGATCCTCGCCCTCGCCGGGAAGCTCCACGTCGAGGATGCTCGCCCACTCGGTCAGCCGCAGCCCCGTCCCATACAGCCCGTCGACGAACGCGGCATCCCGATCCTCATACGGGCCGCACCAATTCGACCGACGGACGCCGTCGAAGCCGTAGCCACGCAGGCCGATGTCCCGCCACTGCTCGAACGCCGACCGCAACAGCCACTTCACCTGCCGCCGTGTCGCCCCGGCCGGACGCAGCGGGTCCCGAGACCCACGCCGGCCATCGACATCGTCACCTGGCCGGCCGGCACGCGCCCACCGGCCGGAGGGAACCGGGTTGGCCACGCCGTAGCGCACCGCCGCCCACGAGTAGAAGCAGTTCAGCGCCGCCCGGTCCGCGTCGAAACTCGCCGGCGCGACCCGGCCGTCGTTCGCCCGGTCGGTCACCCGCCAGTCCTTGAACCCCTCCACATCGCCCGCAGTCGCCGCGTCCCATTGCCGCCCGAACACCTCCAGGAAATTCAGCCAGACCACCAGCGAGTAGGCGTACCGCCGCCATGTCGACGGCTGCGCCGCGGCCATCGGACCGGTGCGGAAGAACAGGTTAAGCCGGGCATCGGCCATCCCGGACGTTTTCATGATAAGCGGCGTGCCATGCCGCGCGCCGTTACGCGCCGCCCGCTCGTGTATATCACCCAGCCCGCCGATCCCGTCAACCTCAGCCTGAGGAAGCTTGGCTGTAAGGTCATAGAATTCAACTATCCAGGACGCGCTGTTCTCCATCACGATCTCCCGGAGGCTCTCGAACCGACAACAAAGCGAAGCCTAGAGAACCTCCGGAACGTTGTACTGGCCGTCCGCGACTATTTGGACCTGACGGGCCACTGTCAGACACGCCCGCCACGTGCGACTCCGCACCCCTTCTGCTCCGTAGCTGACAGTACGTTGCTGACCACTGTTCACGACGGGGAGCGACGGGAGACCGGTGGGTGCGGGTTCGGCGAGTGGTCGGGTGCGGTGCCCGGCGGGAGACATACACGGTCGTCGGCGATGACGGCCACGTGGTCGAGCCGGTGGATGACTTCCTGGCGATGTGCACGGACCGGGAGTACTCCCCGAACACGATCCGGGCCCGCGCGCACGATCTGGTGCTGTGGCTGCGGTTTCTTGCGGCTGTCCACGTCGAACTGTCGGCCGCGTCCGCGGAGCACGTTGACCAGTTCGCCGGCTGGCTGCGGCGGCCGGTCGATGCGGGCAGATTGGTGGCCGCAGATTCGGTGTTCCCGGTCCGGGAGGCGACGACGGTCAACCGGGCGCTCGACAGCGTCTACATGTTCTACGAGTTTCTGGCCCGGCGCGGCGTCGAGGTCGCCGCCCAGTTGGTAGTGGTGCGCCGCCGGGTCGGGGGTGAGGATCGCAGCTTCCTGGCCGGTATCGCTCCGAGCACCTCGGCGGTTCGCCCGACGAAGCTGAAGACGGTCAAACGTCGTCCGGCGACGTTGACCGACGGACAGGTGCAGACTGTTCTGGACGGCTGCGTGCGGCTGCGCGACCGGTTCCTGATGGCGCTGATGTTCGAGACCGGCTGTCGGATAGGACAGGCGCTGGGCCTGCGCCACGAGGACATCGACACTGATCGGCGGTCGATCGTCCTGCTGCCGCGAGAGGACAACGTGAACCGGGCGCGGGGGAAGAACCGGGAGCCCAAAGAGATCCCGGTCCGCCGTTCCCTGTGCGATCTCTACGTGGACTACCTGTTCGCCGAGTACGGCGAGCTGGAGTCGGACTACGTGTTCGTGAACCTGTGGGACGGACCGGTCGGGGCGCCGATGACCTACTGGGGTGTGATGAGCCTGGTCAAACGGCTCCGCTGCCGCACCGGGGTCGACTTCCACCCGCACCTATTCCGCCACACCCACGCCACGGCGCTGCTGCGCGCCGGGGTCCGACTGGAGATGGTTGCCGAACTACTTACCCACCGCTCGGCGCGGACCACCGCCGACACCTACGTGCACGTAGACGCTGACGACATGGCCGACGAGCTCGTCCGAGTCGGCTTCTGGGACACCACGGAGACAGCCCGATGAGCCCGCCTGCGGCAGTCCTCGCCCTCCGGGAACCCGCGGACCCTCGGGTGGCGGCGATCCTGGCGGTGCTGCGGCCGGAGTTCCAGGTCCACCGGTTCATGCCGCCGGCCGGTCACTTCCTGACCCCGAAGGTCTGCGTGATCGAAGGATGTCCGGGCGGGACGCACGCGCACGGTCTGTGTCCCCTGCACTGCCACGCCTGGGAAACAGCCGGCCGCCCGGATCTGACGGTCTGGGTCGCTGACCCGGCCAACGTGGACGTCGGCTGGGCCGGGCCAGTTCGTCCCTGCCCCGTCGCGGGCTGTCCGCACTCGCAGGGCGGATGGGGGCTGTGCGACGAACACCGCCGCCACAGCACACCGACGATCACCGCAGGGGTCACCACCGTCGACTATGTAGCTGGCAACCCGCCGGTCATCCCGCGGCCGACGGCCGAACCATGTGGCTACCCCGGCTGCGGCTTCCCGACGAGCCAGGACGGCCTGTGTGACGGCCACCGTTACCGGTGGACCAGGCTGGGCCGGCCACCGCTGGCCGAGCTGCCGGCCGCGGTCGAGGCACTGCGCTACCCCGGCTACACCCTGCGCGGCCTGCCTCCCCTGGCCAGGTTGGAGTTCCAGTACCTGCTCCAAGTCCGCACCGACACCCGCCGCAGCCACATTCCCCTCGGCGACTGGAACCAGGCGGTCCGGCTGGTCACCGCTGCCGGCGTCATCTCGGTCCGTGACCGGGACCTGGCTTACTGGCAGGGCCAGATCCGACGGGGCTGCGTCGCCCGCGGTCTGTTCCGCATGCTCCTCGACGCCCTCGACGACCTGCACAACCCTGGCCGTGAATGGGACAGGGACGTCTGGAGGCCCGACCGGCTCGGCTTCGACCTGGAAGCCCGCCGAGGCGTGCCGCCGCTGCACTTCGACCGGATCTCGCAGCCGTGGCTGCGGGAGCTGGTCAAACGCTACTTCCGGCTGCGCCTGGCCACGGTAGAGCTGCGTAGCGTCGCCGGGCAGCTGTCGTCGTTCCACTGGCTCTCCCGGTTTCTTGCCGACTGCCGGGCCGACCGGCAGCACGACCCAGCCGTACTCGACAGGCCCACGCTGGAGCAGTATGTCGGCTGGCTGGTCGACGCCCGCGACCAGCGGCCGGGGAAGTTCCACGGCCGCACCCTCGCCGCGCGCACCCGCAAGCTGCACCTGTCCAAGCTGAAGGGCTTCCTGGAGGCGTGGCGGCGCTACGGCTGGACGCCCCGGCTCCCCGACGACGCTCACATCTACGTCGACGACCTGCCGCGCGTCGCCGGGCTGAACGCGAATTTCATCGACGAGTACCTCATGGCGCAGATCGAAGCCGAGGAGAACCTGGCCCTGCTCGATCCCGAAACCCGCACGATGGTCCTCATCTGCCGCGACGAAGGACTGCGCATCGGCGAGGCGCTCACTCTGAAGACTGACTGCCTGCGGAAGCTGCCGTCCGGCCGGTGGGCGCTGGTGCACTACAAGAGCAAGGACAAGAGCTACCGGGCGATCCCCGCCTCCGCCACGGTCGTCGACGCCGTCCACGGCCAGGTCCAACGGGTCCACGCTCGGTTCGGGGACCGGTGCGGGTGGCTGTTTCCCGGGATCAACCAGAACCCCGACGGGTTCTACTTCGTCTCCTACACCACCCTGACGAAGCGGTTTGACGCCTGGCTGGACTGCATCCAGCTCGCCGACGCCCACGGCCGGCGTGCCACCGTAAACTGGCACCAGTTCCGCCACACCCTCGGCACCCGGATGGCGAACGCCGGCGTGTCTGGCCGTACTATCCGCGAGGTCCTCGGCCACACCTCCTGGTCCATGCAGGAGCACTACTCCCGCATCGCCGACGACACCCTGCGCCGCGAGTACGAGGAGAAATACGAGGTCCGCTTCAACCGGAAAGGCGAGGCCGTCCGCATTCGACCGGACGCCGATCTGGGTGGAGTGGAGTGGCTCGCCGAACAGATTGGCCGCCGGCTCCACGCCGTCGCCGGCGGTTGGTGCGGTCGGCACCTCGCCCGTGCCTGCCCGAAGAACGCTGCCGACGGCTGCTACACCTGCCCCGACTTCCAGGCCACCCCCGACCTGCTCCCCATCCACGAAGACACCCTCGCCCGCACCCGCCAGCTCCAAGCCGACGCCGAGAGAACCGGCCGGACCCGCGTCGCCGAGAAGAACGCCCGCCTCGCCGACGCCGTCTCCCACCTCATCACCCGCATCCGCACCGAGGAGAACCACCACGCAGACAGGCGCACCGGCCCCGCCCTCGTCCTGGACACCGCGGCCGATGCTTGCTGACAACAGCCACCATCTCGCCGCCGCAGCCCAGCAACGCAGCCTCGCCTGCACCGCCCGCGTCCACGCCATCCTCGACGACCTCGAACACACCGCCGACCCTGTCAGCGTCGCGGCCGTCGCCGCCAAAGCCAATGTCTCCCGCACCTTCCTCTACGACCCAGCTCAGCAGGCTCTCCTCGCCCGGCTCCGCGGAATCGCGGCCGGCCGTGACCAGAGCAGCACGCGGTCTGCACGGCCCGCCGGACATCGCATTTCCGCCGAATCACACGAGCACGTCGTCCGTGCCCTCCGCAACCGGATCAGCCGCCTCACCACCGAGAACGCCCGGCTCAACCACGAACTCGCGACCGCGCTCGGCCAACTTCGCGACCTACGTCGCACCCGTGGCCCTCAGCGGTCCCAACCATCCACCGAGAACGGCGCGCCACTCTGACACTGCGCGATACCCGCCGCCGGATAGGACACTGTGTTTTCTGGAAGCGTATCCGGATCCGCCCACACCAGGCCGCCGCACTTGTCCGGCTCCAGGTTTGTCGGCTCACCCTCCCACCTCTCGGCCTCGAAGAAGAAACCGATCCTCGCGTCACCAGAGCCGCCACGATGGTGCATGACGTGCAGGAACCTTAGCGCCGCCGGCTCCACTACAATACCGATCTCCTCCTTCGCCTCCCGGATTACGCCGTCGATGACCGACTCACCTCGTTCCAGGTGTCCGCTCGGCAGATTAAAACACCCGTCACCAAAACCGGTATTCAGTCGTTTCGCCAGCAAGACCTTGCCTTCCCGTCGAAGGACGAGATGAACATCGACGATGCTGCCGTACCGTTCCTTCATGTTGGTGAACCTCCAAATTTCAACCATGGGGCGGCGCGTAGGGGGAAGCTGGTAAGCGAACTCGCTCCATCAGTCGGCAGCAATAGGATACCGAGCATTGACCGAGGCCACGAGCGCCTAAGGTCGGGTAGATCGAGATGCACTGAGGCCGGCAACGATCAGACTGCCGCACGAGCCATCGGCTGGCTGCCAGTCCGCTGTCTGCGCAGGGGCGCGTCGCTGCAGGTCGGCAAGCCTTTCATGTTGATCAACAGATTTTTCGCCGACGCCCGATAGCTTGTGCGTGCAGGTCGGGTCTACCATAGCGACATGGATCCCGCCAAACCAGCCGAACCGATCGGCGGAAGCTTTCGAAGCTTGTTCCCTGGCTTCTATCAGTTGTCGACCGTTGAGCAGGCAGAAATACTCCAATCTGGACTCGTTGTACTTGATACTAATGTCCTCTTGGATCTTTATCGATACACCAAAGAAGCCCGCGGGGAGCTTCTTGGTCTATTGGAGCTGTTCGGGGATCGTCTGTGGATTCCTTATCAAGTTGCATTAGAATTTCATCAAAATCGGATGCCTGTCATCGGTGAGAGAATGAGGGAGCCGGAGGGGTACATCGCAAGGCTGGCCAAGACGCACGAGGGGGCAGTCTCGTGCGTTGGCGAATTCGGACGCCGATTCGGCGTGGATAGCGAAGATGTAGAACGTCTACTGGCGACGTTAGGTCAGGCTTATTCATCGATCGACGCTCACTTTCGAACCATTCAAAGTGAATACGATCTCAGATTGCCGGAAGCTACGTCTGGCGACCCGGTGCTTGACGTACTAGAGAGACTTTTCGATGGACACATAGGGCTCCGGCCATCGGCAGATAGTATAGCTGCTGCCGTTCAGGAGGCGGCGCGACGCGCCAAGTCGAGAATTCCCCCGGGGTACAAGGACTTTGACGGCGGGAAAGATGGCGAACGAGCATCTGGAGACTACCTCCTATGGAAAGAGATCCTTGACGAGGCAAAAAAGCGAAAGCTGCCTGTAATCCTGGTTACGAACGACGTTAAGGAAGACTGGATAACTCGCCATCAGGGATTTACCATCGGCCCGCGATCTGAGCTTAAAGAAGAGATGTCGGACGTCGCGGGCGTCAAGTTTCATATAATGAACAGTCGGACACTTCTCCGCCAGGGGCGCGATTTTCTACAGGTTCATGTCAGTGATTCAACGCTTCTTGAGGCCGAAGAGTCTGAGCGCCAATACAAAAGCAGGCTGGCTGAGGCAGAAATGCGTGCATCGGACGCACGCAAGATGGCAGAGCAAGCACAGATGGAGGCGGCAGTACGTAGACGGGAGGCTGAAGACGCCATCAGTCGACACGCGGCCGCTTCCGCGCAGCTGGAATCTCTAAGATTGAGACAGAAAGGTATACTCCGACTTGTCGGAAGAGGCTCAGAAACGGGCGGTGTCGCCGAGGATGAGCTGAGGCTGACGAGAGAAATCGGGCAAATTGAGCAAATGATCGAGGCGCTCCGCGCCGAGATTGCGGTCAGCCAAACGAGGGCGGATGCCGCTCGGATGGCGAGCAGGGAAGCCGAGCAAGCGGAGGCCAGAACACAAGAAGATTACTACTCGGCTAAGGCTATTCTTGAGCAACGGCGCTCCGGTTAGCTTTAATGTATGTATGGACTGCCTGTTGATCCAGGCTGGGACTTTGCAGGCCGATCAGCACTCGTTACGGGAATTCTGGCCTGATATGAAGGTACCGAGGCGCCAGCGATGCGTGCCTGACAGTGCCAGCAAAACATCGTCGCAGGTCGCGTTCTATCGAGAGACGGATCGGTCCAGCTAGCGGCAAAGCCGGTATTGATACGCTTCGCAAGCAAGATCCTTCCCTCACGACGCAGGATGAGATGAACATCCACGATGCTGCCGTATCGTTCCTTCACGTGAACGGACCTCCGAGCATCAACTGAGAAAATTGTCTCGCCGGGGCAGTCGATCGGGTGGTCAGTTGACCTTCAACAGCGGTTACATACCCTGCACGAATTGTCTCTTGCTGCCAGGGCTCGACCGTGCAGGCAAAATCAGCGCCCGTCACGGCGATGCCGATCGGAAACGAAAGTGCCGAGCAGGTCCTCCTTCGAGGCGCCGAGGGACTGCGCGAGCATCTCCAACAGAAAGACGCTCATATTTACAAGCCCGCTGACTAGTGGCGTCACGTCCCGATCTTCACGCAAGATTCGATCAATGGTTCCACTCAACTCCGGTCCCGACCCATAAGTAAGCCATGTTCCTACGACCGCTGCGGCTTGGTCGTCGCTATGGAGCATCCCCGGCTCCGTACGAGGTTCACCTTCTTGCGTTCGATCTGTACGCAACACGGAGATCGGATCTTGTTTACTCAGAGCGTCTTCGACGACATCGATCATCGAGATTGTTGGAAAGGATTGAAATGCGAATTGGCCACTTTCTTCGCGCGGCACTTCGCGCTGTATCTGAAAGACCGCTGGATGTCCTTCTGCGACCCCGACCCGGCCGATTCCTTCCCGTAGTCGCGGGATTGCCGTTCCGCAGTACTCCAACAGGAGCGCGAGGACCTCGTTCTCGATCTTGCGATACCCGGACATCGCTTCCTCTATTAGGGGAAGGAGAAAAATCTTGTCCGGCCAACCATCCAGAAGCTTGCGCGCGTGTTTGCTCCAGTTGAATTTCGCGAGGAGAAGATCGGACCGGCTTAGATAGAGTTGGAGCGATCGCGAGCCGTCGGCATTCGCGGCGACAACGAGACCGCCCAGCGGCGGACCGCAATGCTGTGCGTAATCGCGTAGATTGTATAGAAAACGATAGCCCACGTTCGAATCAAAGACCCCATTGGTCGCCGCCTTGTACCGGCGGAACTCGTCGCTCGCCTCGCCGAAGCGCTGGGAAATCGAGTCGCGATTTGCCTCCAGGTATAGGCGGGTTGCGGTTAGCCAGTTCGTGACCAGGCTCATAAAGCCTACTGAAATCACCCGCTTATCTACAGTGCGAAATGTTCCCCCGACTCGCTCGATATTCGCATACATGCGGTGCATAGAGGTCAGCTGATTCCAGTTGCGGTGGAGTAGCTGGTAAGTATGGCGCTCGGTAACTGCTCGATAAGTGGCGATTGATTCGAGATAGGCATCGAACTCCTGCCTTGTAATATCGACGAGCGGATGGACGTCGAACCCGCGCTGTCCATCCGCCTGCTGCCAGGTTCCTAGAACAAACATGTAATCGCCCTACTATCTCGGCTACCTCGGCGCAACACTGCGAGGGCAGGGAAATCTATCGCCCCGGTCTACGCTGAACTAATGTTTCATTTAGATGCCGCCTACTGCGGATGGCCTCGAAACCAAATTTGATCAGCTTCTTCGGCGGATTCTTCCTAAACCCTTCCGGGGCTGCCGCTACAATTCTCCTGCACAAGGCGAGAGATAGAACTGAACGGACTGGCATCACCTCGAACCGGCGACCTCCTCCAGGACCGCACCGGCGATCTTCGCTGCTATGTCAAGCACCGTGTCGGTCGCCGTGCTGAATCCAGCGAGATCAGGCAGGATCCCGCTGTATTCTTTGACGTCATCAATAGTTGTACCGTGCAAGACTGGGATCAGCGTCTCCTTGTGTAGGAGAGCTCCAAGCTCGCGCTCGGTCCAGAAGCGTCCGGCCAGATAGGCAGGCGTGAGAAGGGCTACGCCTGCACGCGCCTTACGAAGACCGTCATCCATTTGCCGTGACAGGCTCTTGCCTGGACGAATTCGCACCTCGTCGAACCAGACGGCGAGCCCGAACCCTCGGAGTCGCGTGCAGAGTTCGTTTGCTACATCATAGCCGTCAATATGTGCATAGCTAAGAAAGATGTCGTACTCGCGGCCGTCAACTGGTATCGCGCTGTGGAGTCGATCGACCAGTTTCTGTTCCTGTGGCGTATAGCGGACCTGCGGCTGGCCCTGCGCCGCGAGACGACGATTGATATCGTCGATCACCTTCTTGTTGTGCGCAACCGCGCGACGATTTTGCTGATCAACAGTGCGGTTGTAGTCACTAACAACTTTGCGGTTGTGGGCTTCAACCTTGCGGTTATAAGCATCGACTTCTCGTTGAGCTTGGGCCTCGACCCGTTTCAGGTCACGCCTCAGCTGCTGCTCGGCTTGCCGCTGCGCGGCACGAAGCGCCCGGTTGAGATCACTCGCGCTCGCCACTATGCCTCCTCTGCCCGACACGACCTATTTGAGTCGATCTTCGTCGAGGGTACTGGCCACCCCCGACAGGGCCGAGCAACTCGACCGTCGGGCGTGGCGACGAGAAGATCCGATCCCGACCGAGACTGCCCGCACTCATGTGCCTGGCAGTGTCAGCGACACATCGCAGCAGGTCACGGTATGTGTAAGGACGGACAGGTCTAGATAGCGGCGAATCCGGTGCCGGCCCGTAGCGCGAGCAGGACGGCGTCGTCTCGGATGAGCAGGAGCATGACGTCGATGACACTGGTATACGCCATGGCGCGCAGTCTCCCAGGGAGGCAGGTCAGCGGGTGGTTGGGTCGAGGCCGAGGGCGGTCAGCTGCTCGGCTATCCAGCCGACCCGCTGGCCGGTGGACATGTTCGGCGGGATGTCGTAGATCCGCTGCCCCACGGTGGCGCAGATGCTGCGCACGACCCGATCGGCGGCGGGCTGGATATCGAGGACCTTCGACCGGTAGGGGTCACCTGCCTGCTGTTGGTCGAAGCGGTCGCAGCAGTAGAACACCGCGTCGTAGACGTGCGCCCAGGCCCGGCAGAAGGTCTCCATCGCGTGCAACACGGGGGCATGTGGACCCTCGGGGCCGCCGGGCAGGACGAGCCAGGCGTAGGCGAGGACGTTCGCGATTGTCTTATCGCAGATGATCATCGTGTGTTGGCGGGCGACGCGGAGCTGGCTGGACAGCTGGGCGGCGAACAGGTCGACCTCGGTCTCCAGGTCGAACTCACCGCGGCCGTGCACGACGATCTCCTCGATGAACGGGCTGTTGCGTGCCGGTTCGGGGACGCAGGCGACGTGTACGCCGCGTTCCCGGTAGTGGGCGGCGAGGGCGTGGGTCAGCGTGGTCTTGCCGGAGGCGTGGGTGCCTTCGACCGCGACGACCAGGCAGGTGCGCAGCATCAGCGGGTTCCTTCCACGCCCAGCAGCTGGTCGCCGCGATCGGCGGGGACGGTACGCGAAGGCGGCAGGCGCCGGGTCCGGTCGGACGTGCCGTCTGTGCCGCTCATGGGATGCGCGGCGGCAGGTAGGTGAGCTGGTCCCAGGCCGCGGCATCGACGATGGCATCGAGGTGGAGGGCATCCCACTGGTAGTGGTCTGCGTTTCGTGCGGCGATCAGTGCGATTGCCAGTGCATACGTGACGTGCTGCCGAAGGATCTGTGGGGTTGTCGGGTCAGTCCCGGCCGGAGGGAATTCGGCGGGCAGCGTGTGGAGGTCGTAGCCGGCGCAGATGTCCGCCAGCGTGGCCGGCCCTGGCTGGCTGCTCGTGTCGTGAAGGCGAGCCACACCGCGTTCCAAGGGCTGGCCGTGCCAGGCGTCGCGCACGGCGGCGATCCCGCGCGTGGCCTGGCCGGTGCCTACGGCGGTCAGGGCCGCGAGTTGGTCGCCGAGGCGGTGGCCGGCGAGGATCGCAGCCTGACGTCGAGCCTGGACAAGTAGCGCGTCGACAGACGCTACGACGGCAGGCGTCTCCGCGGGCTCCTCGGCGGCGAGGGCGTGGAAGCCGAACCGCACCGTCGTGTCGGTCACGGTCAGCGAGCGTGCCCGTGGCAGCGGAAGGTACACGGCCGCGGCGGCGGCAGGCGAGCTGTCGGTTGCGGTGACCGAGAAGGCGGCGAGCAGGGAGGTCCGGTCGGCGAACGGGCGCCGTGCGCCGCCGAACGGGGTGTCGGCCCAGTTCAGGTTGCTCGCCTTACGCATGCGCAATCCGCAACGAACGGCGCGGCGACAAGGGCCGTCCGGCGCGGCCGACTGTGTGAATCGACTGGCCCAAATATTTGGCGTAGTGGTTGCGTTTGAACCGGTACCGCGCCCAGATCTGGCTGATCGGCTCGTCGAGCAGGCTGCCCAACGGTTCCAGCAGGTCGGGGGCGTCGTAGACCGGCCAGGCACTCGCCAGCCCCCGCGGACTGACCACGATCATGTGGCCTTCGGTGTCCGCCGTCCAGGCCGTCAGCCGCAGCGCCGGCCGCCAGTCGTGCGCCGTGCGCAGACCAGCCAGGCGATCGAATGCCGCCGTGGCCTCCTCGATGGTGAGGAACTCGTGGTCGGCGAGATCGAGCGCGTTGCCCTTGCGCAGCGGCATGATCAGCTTGAGTTTCCCGGCGTCGAGCACGTCGGCGATCTGAAGGGTGAAGGGCAGCGCCGTCAGCGTCGAGCGGTAGACGACCGCCGACAGCGACAGTGGCAGCCCCGCGGCCTGGAACGCCCGCACCCCTTCCATGACCTTGTCGTAGTCGCCACGGACCCGGTTCGTCGTGGCCCGCGGCCCCTCTAGGCCGACGTTGACGAACGCGACCTTGCCGGCCAGGTCACGTGCGTGCTGGAGCCCACGCGTCGCGTTGGTCGGCAGGCCGATCACTGTGCCGGCGAACATGTTGACGACGTCGACGATGTCCCGGCGTAGCAGTGGCTCGCCGCCGGAGAGGAACACCCGCGGTACTCCAGCCAGGTTGTCGCGCATCCGCTCCAGCGCGGCCAGCGTCGGATCGGGCTCCTGCGAGGTCTCGGAGCAGAACGAGCAGTCGAAGTTGCACCGCTTCGTCACCTGAAGGATCACCGACAGTGGACCGGTCGCCGCGGAGGCGACCGTCTCCAGGTCCAAGGACGCCGCGAGGTCGAAGTGGTGCCCGTCGGTGAAGACCACAGGTTCAGCAGCGCGAGTAAGACCCTCGTCGCTGGCGGGCCGCGCGGCGGGATTGACCGCAGGTACAGGTGGGGAGGATGCGATCATCAGGTCCTTCTCGACGTAGGCGCGAGCGGCGACCAGGCCAGCTGACCGCCACCCTTCGTGACGGCGAACTGCGGCGCCGACGCTGAACGCCTCCAGCGTCCCAAGCGATCCACACCGCAGTCATTCCCCGCAGGGCGAACATCTGATTCGCGTGTCGGCATGGTGTCTGACCTGCCAGGATGTAATCCGTCGAGTTGACATTTTCGTCTCGCCGGCGATGATCCGTTCGTGTCCTCGTGGGAGCTTGTAGCGCTCCTGTGCGCGGCGCCCCGCGCCGGGGCTGCCGGGGTGTGTTGGCCTGGTCAGGCTGACGCGTCAAGGAGGGCACGCTCGTCGCTGGTCTCCTGGTCGCAGCCATACGAGGCGATCGGCGACCGTGATGTGATGGTTCCGCTCGCGGAGACGTGCGTGGACAGCACCCGGACGTCCACGGATCATGATGGTCGAGCGCGGGCCGACATTCGATGGCTGGCGGGCAGAGCCAGGACCGCGCGGCTCAAGGAGTGGGATGACCCGAGATCTCGAAAAGGCCGTGACGTTCCGCAGTCCTGACGGGCTGCTGCTGGCAGGGAGCCTGCTGAGGCCGTCGGACCGCCCCTTGGGGGTCGCGGTCCTGGTGCACGGCGGAGGTGTGACGAGAGAGGAAGGGGGCTTCTTCACCCGACTCGCGCACGGCCTGGCAGAGGCTGGAATCGCGTCGCTCCGGTTCGACTTCCGAGCGCACGGCGAGAGCCAGGGACGGATGGAGGACCTTACGATCGCCGGGATCCTCGGTGACATCCTGGCCGCTGCCTCGCATGCCGCAGGAGCGATCGGTACGGACACGGTGGTTCTGGTAGGCGCCAGTTTCGGCGGCGGGATAAGCGCGCTGTTCGCCGCCCGCCATCCCGAGCAGGTCCGCAGCCTGGTGCTTTTCAATCCACTCCTGGACTACAAGAACAGGTTCATCGACCAGAAGCCCTACTGGCACGACGACCAGATCGACGAGGACGCGGGACGGCATCTGACGGACGACGGATACCTGGAGCACTCGCCGACCTTCCTGCTCGGCCGCCCGCTGCTCAACGAGGTCTTCTACCTGCGACCGGACCGCGAACTCGGTGCTGTGACCGCTCCGACGCTGATCGTGCATGGTACGAAGGACACCTTCGTCCCCGTGGACAGCTCGCGGGCCGCCGTCGACCGGTTCGGAGGTGAGGTCCGCCTGGTGGCGGTGGACGGGGCGCAGCACGGCATCGCGGTCCACGACGACCCCGCCTACGCCGACCCCCAGACCCAGATCTGGCAGGCATCGGTCATCCGTACCGTGGCGGACTGGGCCGGTGCGCAGCTGCGAGCGGAAGACTGGCCGTCACCGTAGCGTTTTTCAGATCGCGCACCGAAGGCCGCGCGACCCACGGCGTGAGCGCGTGCACCGTGCGGCTCACTTCGGTCCAGGTGCGCAGGGAACCCCTGATCCGAGCGATGCCGAGGACCTTGGGTTCGGGGGCGACCGCGCCATCTGGATCAACGGTGCCGCTATGCCCGTCGACGGCGCCCAAGGCCGCCCAGTGCCCGAGGCTACTGACCGGCGGGTCCTCTCGTCGGGCGTGCGGATCGTCTATGTCTGGGGGCGGGGGCCCGCTGTGTCTTTGAGGAGGAGAGCCGCGCGGCGGCGTAGCGGCTCTGCCAGCGCGAGGTTCTCGCCGTGTGTGGTGCTGTCCAGGATTTCGCTGATCACGGCGAGTTCGGCGTAATGGCCGGCTGGGGTGTCGAGGATGTGGGCGAGTTCGTGGCGGACGCGGGCGGCGGTGGCGGGTACGAGCAGGCTGTAGCCGTGGAGTGTCGCGGCGTCGTAGCCGGCCGGGGCGCTGCCCCAGCCTTCCCAATCGAGCAGATGAAGGTCAGGGCCGACCAGGTTCGCGAAGTGAAGATCGCCGTGGGCCGTCGTCCATGGGGCGGTCACCTCACTGCCGAATGCCTGCGCGCCCAGGTGGCGGAGCATGACCCTGGAGAGATAGCTCCGATGGATCGTCAGACGGTCCGTCGGGACGGCAGCGATGGCGTCGAGCGCCTCGCGTAGGGCAGCCCACCAGGACGCGGGAAGATCCGCCGCTGTCGTCAGGATCGCGGAAGGGGCGAGGACGCGACCGGATACGAGATCGTATAGCTCGGCGCGGTAGGCCCACCGGCCGGCGGTCCAGTCGTGACAGCCGACGAGTTGCGGGCGGGGCAGGGAGCGGGGGAGCTGCCGCTGCGCTTCGACCGCTCCGTCCCAGAAGGTCGTGACGATCTCGTCGGCCGGTGAGCTGGCAAGGCGAAGCCAGCAGGCGCCATGCTCGGCGGACACGGGTCGTCCGAGGGTTCTGCCTTGCCAGCCCCAGTGGTCGACGGCGTCGGGTGCGGGCCCGACGTCGAGGGCGATGCATGCCTTTGTGTGGGCGGCTCGCATCCGATGGACGACGGCTGGCTGGTCAGGTTCTGGCCACATCGTCCGCTGCCGCTGCCTGCGGTTCGACCGGGCGGACAGGTGATCCGAGGATGCCGTCAGCGGCGGCTTGCGCGAGGACGGCCTGGGCTGGGCCGGACAGTCCAAAACGGTTCCAGTGGAAGATCACATGGTGGGCGAGGACGTCGCGGATGCCGCGCCTCAGCGAGCCGTCGTGGACGGCGCTGGCCAGCTGGCTGCCGGCGGTCGTGAAGGCGGTGAACCACGGCCGGGCGAACGTCAGTGGCTTGTCCTCGGCCAAAAGATCCGATTCCGCTCCTGTGTCGAGGGTGAGGAGGCGGCGCACGTTCCTCGTCGTGCCGGCTATCCGGTCGGAGTCTTGGCCGGTGTCGAGGGGACGCATCTGGGTCACGCGGTGCCAGATATCGCCCTGCTCATGCCAGTCCTGGCCGGCGGCGCGCATCAGGGCACTGCACAGCAGTAGGGACAGCTCGCGTCGGCCGATCAGCTTCATCGCCGACGTGGCCGCATCGTAGCGGTGCAGGTAGTCGAGGACGACGCTGCTGTCGGCGTGGAAGAGCTGGTGGGCGATGTCCATCGCGGCGGTGCCGCCGAACACCGCAGTCTCGGGCTCGTAGATGCCCGGCCACCATCGCGTGACCAGGTTCTTCGCAGTCATGTCGTCGAGGACGCGCCGGACGAGCGCCTGGGTGTCCGCTGACCTCGTGGTTTGGAACCGCAGGCGCCAGAAGGGCGTCTTGCGGATGAACCACCAGGAGTCGATGGTTCCCTCGGCCTCTGCGTCGCGAACTGGTGGGCGGACCTGCGAGGCCATCGCGGTCTCGGCGGTCGCCCGGTCGGGGAACGCGACGTGCACCTGGTACCAGCCGGACAGCGCGGTCTGGGCCGCGAGCGCGGCCTGACCTGCGGCCTGGTAGAGCTCGACGGCGTCAGCGAGGTGGGCGGCCGGCAGGCCGATGCGGGCTGCGGCGGTGGTGATCGGCGTGCCAGCGAGGACGGCCAGCACCGCTGTCTCAGCGTCACGTGCCGCGACATTCCGGCTCTCGGGCGGGGTGCCAATCAGGCGATCAGGAGGCATGTGTCCCATCCGGATGACGGAAATCCGTTGAGGTCGACGGTGTGCAGGGCGAGGGCGACGCCGGCGTCACCATCGAGGAGGCCCTCGTCCTCGCCGCTGCCGGCGCGGACGTGCCGGATGAGGGCATCGGTCAGCCGAGGAAGGAAGGCGCTGATCGGGTGGCCAGCTGTGCCGGTGGTCGCGTCGGCCGCGGCGCGGCGCGCGGTCAGGATCAGTCCCGCCCAGCCGTGGCAGAGGCCGGCGTCAACGACGCGGCCGGGCCGGACAGCTTCGGCCAGGCAGCTGGCGAGGGCGTGTTCGGCGGCCAGCGTGCGGGGCTGATCGCCGGTGGCGATCGCGGCGAGCTGCTGTGCCCGCGCGATCCCGGGCGTTCCGTAGCACCAGGACGCGGTGCGCCGGGTCGGTACCAGCTGGCGTATCTGCCCCGCCCGCCTCTCACCGTCAGTGATCCACTGCGGCCACCATGGCCCGGTGTGGCCCGGTCCAGGGTCCTGCCGCCAGGCGTCGAACCAGGAACAGATCTGTTCGATGGCGTCTCGGTGGCCGTCCACGACGATTCCGCGGCGGGCAGCGAGGGCGAGCACAGCCAGCGGGCCGGCGATGCCGTGGGCCATGCCGAGGTTGCCATGGCCGCCGGCGAAGTCGGCCGAGCGCTGGCGGGTGGGGGACAGATCGGTCCACCAGCCCGGGAACTGGTCGCCGTGACGGCGGATCGGCTTGGTGAGGCGAACGAGGTAGCGGAGGACCTGGCGGAGGTCGTCGCCGTCAGGATCGACCTGGAGGTGGTAGGCGCCGAGCCCGGTCAGGCCATAGAGAAGGTCGAACTCGGTGAACGCGGGCGGGTCGCCGCGGGCGAGGCGCCGGTGGGCACGGTCGAGTCGGTCCCGCGTGAGGTGGCGGACCGTGGCGTGCAGGGTGGTGAGGGCACGCTGGTAACGCTCTGACCTCGCGGCGGCGGTGTGGACGGCGAAGGCGACGGCCGGAGCACCGACATACAGGCTGGCATCTGGCCCGGCGTTGATCGGGGTGCGGGTGGCGGCGGCCAGCCAGGCGTGGACGGTGCTCCAATCGCCGCGCCCGGCGCGGGCGCGTTCGATGTGCAGCAGTGCGGTGCCGGGCGCGCCCCGGGCCAGGGACTGGGAGAGCTCCGCGGCGCTGGGGCCGACCGTGGTGGGGACGGTCAGCCGGGCCGCGACAGCATCAGCGAGGTCGGCGCGGGCGTCGACGCTCATGCCCGGCTCCGGGCGGCCCAGGCGAGGGCCGTGGCGCGGGCAAGCCGACGGCATTCCTGTTCGGCGGCCTCATCGAGTCCGTTCACCCGGATGTGGTGCATGTGGAGCAGCGAGTGAAGGATCGTGCTGGGGTCCGGCCCGCCTCCGGTGCGCAGCCGGTCTCGGTAGTGGGATAGTGCCTCGCGTCGGCGTGCCCACGAGTCGACGATCTGTGATCCACCGGGGATGGTGCGGAGCTGTGCGAAGTCCTTATGTGGATCAGCGAGCCGCAGAGTCTCGTCCCGGACCGACCGGTCCAGAGTGGGACCGGTCCGGGTCGTCACACTGCGGCCCAACCAGCGCATCGCCTCGTCGAGCTCCCCGGTGAAGGAGATCGCCAGGTCGACGAGACTGGCCACGGTCACAGGGACGGCGGCCTGACCGGGCCTGGTGGATCCGATGGGGTGCAGGAGCTGGGCGAGCGCGGCGGAAGAGTCGGCGGTGAACACGGTCTCGGCCGCTACCATAGTCGGTCCGGTGCCATAACGACCGGTCTCGGGAAGGTAGGCGTCCCACTGGACGCGGGCGACGAGCCCGTCCTCTCGCAGATGCGCCGCCCAGGCGGCGACTCGTCGCGCCACGTGCGCGAAGTCGCCGGGCTCGGTCAGCCGGAAGCGGAGCCTCAGGTGCGGGTCGGGATCGCGATAGCGGAGGAACCACATCGCGGGCGGCGTGTCCCAGGCGTCGAACAGCGCGGGCAGGTAGGCGGTGAGGATCGTCGTGGCGCGGTCCGGGTGGCCATACAGCTTGACGTAGGCCCAGCCGGAGCCGCCGGGGAGGTAGCCGTGGCTCCGTAAGATCACGGCGGGTCGGCGGGTCGGCGACGGCTCGGGACGAGAGGGTTTCTGGGTGGCGGCGAACGCCGCGGTGATCTCGTGGGCGTGGCCGTCGAACCAGCCGCATGCGGTGGAGTCGGGCGCCTCGTGCAGGGTAACCTGCCCCCATCGGTCCAGGTCGGCGCGTAGCAGCTGGAGATGGGCCTTCTCCGTGAGGTCCAGACGTAGCCGCTGATCGGCCGCGCCCAGGTCAACGGCATCAGGAAGCCGGTAACGCGCCCGGCAACGGGCCATGCTGTCCTCCCACACTTCCCAGGAGGCAGAGGCCGGTGCGACGTCGGCGGTGGTCAGCCGCCAGCACGCCGAAGAGAGCACGGTCCGGCCATATCGGACGCGGGGCAGGAACGGCATCGTCGCGGCGACTCCCCAGGAGAACGGGATGAGCACGGCCGATCCGGCCCGCGGAAGCTCGCACAGGAACCGGGCCAACGGATGCGCGACGTTGGTGAGCTCCACCGCGTTAAACACCGCCGGTTCGATCCTGCGCCCGTCGCGTCGGGAGATCAGGAAGAGGCGGCGGGCGTCGGCGCTGATCGCCAGATCGTCCAGCGGCATCGTGTCGTTCTCGCTCCGGTGCTCACCCAGAGAGATCACGTGCGGCAGGACAACGCCGGCTCTGCTCACGTTCTCGGTGCGTAGCCGCAGCGGCGGGCAGGAGACCTGCGCCCGGACAGCTCCGGCGTCTTGCGTGGGCAGCCCTGCGTAGGCCGTGGCTACGCGGCGGCGGTCCGCCGGGTCGAGCAGATCGAGGAATCGGCCCGTCAGGGTCCCCGCGGCCAGGGACAGCCCATTGACGACGAGGTCATAGCTGCCGCGTTCCAATGCCGCGGTGGTCGGGGCATGCAGGTGGAAGCACAGTTCGAGGTGCGCGGGCAAGGCGGCCTTCTGATCATCGGCGGTGGGCTCGCGGAGCTCGTCGAGCAAGCGGTCGTCAAGCTCGATCTCCCGAACGCCGTCGAGGGCGGCACGCTGAGCGAGCGCGAGAAGCCGATCGTCTCGCGGGGCCAACCGTGGCGGGGGACGGTCGATGGTGGAGCCTCGGTAGCCGGCGGGGAACCCGAGGCCGATATCCGGGTCGACCAGGTCTCGCAGCGGAACCACGGCGCCCGGCCCGTATCGATCGAGGAAACGGCCGTGGTAGTCGCGCCATGCTGGTGGGCCGAATGGAAACGGAGTGAGGCGCATGATCGCGCTCAGCGCCTTCTCTGCTTCCCTCGCCACGTGAACGGGCAGCATGAGATCGCAGTCGAGGCGCAGGTCGAGAGCGGTGGTCGCTGTCTCTCCAGTCGCCAGCCTGGTCATCTTTCGGTGTGCGGCGCGTCGGAGAGGCGGCTGTTCCTGGGCGGCGGCGCGGTTGTGCTCGGTGAGCACCTCGTGGATGGCGATCAGCGTGGTGAGGGTGCCGGCGATGGCCGGGATCGAGGTGGCATCGGCCTCGGACAGTGCGGCGGCGACGTGGCTGAGCGGATCGGTGGCCGTCATTGGAGGGCGTAGGCCAGTCAACAGAACGCGACGTGCCACCAGCTCACCGAGAAGCCCATCGACCATTGACGCCGCTACCCCGGGATAGGCGTTCGCGATCTCCTGGGCCAGCACCGAGGCCCGGACCGGAACCCGCGCGGCGTCTAGGACTCTCGCCACCGCAGGCGTGTACCGCAGGGAGACCTCTGCCGGCCCGTCCGCTCCGTCGGCGCCCGGCTGCTGACAGGGGATGATCAGTCTGCCGCCCCGGACCAGGTGGGTCGGATCGACCATGACCGGTAGGCGACGCACCAGCTCGGGGCACCGCTCCAGGCTGGCGACGACGTCCGCGAGCCAGGCCGCGTCCACTCTGGCCACGACTCGGTGCTCCGCACCCCAGCGCACGGTGAGGCGCTGGTCGAAACGGACTGGGGCGACTCCGGCGAACAGGCCGAAGGGGGTCGCCCGATGCCGACTCCGCAGCAGATAGCGGATCAGCGTGGCCGTCACCCGCCGCACCGGCCGAGGCTCGTGTACCCGCCCGTCGAGGACCGTTTGGACACGGCCGGCGAACAGCGCGCTGGCAGCCTCGACTGCCTGGGCAATCGACTCCTGGGACCACACCTGCTTGATCCAGTCCCGCCAGCGTTCCACGTCCGCTGCCGAGTCGCCCGTGAGATCCGGCCAGGTCATCGACTCCGACTCGGCGGTGTGGGACGCGGCGCGGACGAGGGCCGTGTCGACCATCCGATACACCGGAGACGCCTCCTCCTCGTGATCTCCTGTCGTGCTGGAACCCGCGGCTCGCGGGTTCCAGCACGTGGCCGAGCCGGTCGGCTAGGCGACGCAGGTGCTGTTGGAGCACGCGCTCTGGCAGGTGCTCGTGCAGTTGTCGCTGGTGCTGTTCAGGAGATCGGGAATGATCGCGCCCTGCGTGGCGATCTCCACGTCCAGGTCGAAGTCGGCGGGCGCCGGGGTGAGGGTCGTTTCCATGGTGGTTTCCCTTCCGAAGGACAATGGCGGATAGAGAGGGCGGTGCTGGACAGGTGCGAGTCCCTGCTGGTGCGCGGAGGGACTCCGGTCACGGCCAGGAGATCGTGATCCGACGGTGCCGCTTGTCGATCAGACGACCGGCGGGAAGCTCCTCGGCGGGTGTGCCGAGGGGATGGGCCTCGATGCGGGCTTGGTCCTGGCGATAGTCGCGGTCCCAGAGGCGGATCTGTTCGGCCAGCCGGTCCGCGAGGGCATCAGCGTTCGGGCCATGGCCGTAGACCCCGAACTCGAATAGGGTCCGTTCCTCGCTGGTTGGTCGCACCGTGCGGTAGGCGAAGCTGTCGTCGTCGGCCAGCGTCGCCACGCCCAGCGGGGAGACGGACGCGACCAGACCGCGCTCCCGGGCCTGCGGCTTCGCCGTCAGCAGGACGAAGCCGTCCAGGACAGTGGCCAGCCACAGATCGAGGTTGTCGAACGGCTCGAAGCCACCGACCGTCACGCCCGACCAGCGTTCCACCCGAGGCTGATGCAACGCTCGGGCCAGCGCGGGAGCGTTCACCTGCTGCCCCTCGTCGAGGCGCAGGCCGACCTCCTCGCCCTCGGCGCCGTGCAGCAGTACCAGACTCGTGCGGTTCTCCCCGACACCCTGCATCGGGACGAAGCCACACAGCTGGTAGTCCCGGGCGACGAGGCGGTCGCCGTCGAGGTCGAACGCGATGCTCCTGGTCAGACCCCGCATCCGTAGCGGGACGACGATCCGGCCACCAGGGGCCAGCTGGTCGACCCACGCCGGCGGGATGTCCCAGGCGCCGGCCGTGACGATGATCCGATCGAAGGGCGCGTACTGCGGCGCACCGAACTCGCCGTCCGCCCGCAGGAGAATGACCTCGTCATATCCGGCGGCCGGCAGTAGCTGGCGAGCCCGGTCCAGGACGTCGGGATCGATGTCGATCGAGACGACCTCGCCGTCCTTGCCGACCAGCTCGGCGAGCAGCGCCGCGTTGTAACCGCTGCTCCCGATCTCCAGGACCCGCATGCCCGGCCGCACCCCGGCCTGCTCCAGCATCATCGCCTGGACCCGCGCGGCGGACACCGAGCTGATGCTGACCCCGTGCTCGTCCTTCTTCGTCACATAGTGATGCTCGGCGGCGTACGCCTTCTCCAACGGGACTTCCGGGACGAACAGGTGCCGCGGCACCGCCCGCACCGCCCGCTCGACCTCGGGTGTCACGATCGCCTTCAGCTCGCGCAGTTCCCGCACGAGCTGCTCACTCAACCGGGCGACATCCTCCGGCCGAACATCGTCCTGATCAGGGATGGCGTCGGCTGCTGGGGTAGGCACCAAGCTCCTCCTTCACATGCTGGGCACTTCATGATCGTCCACGGACAGGAGTGAACGCCTCGCAACAATGCCCCACTCGAAGGAGCAACACATTCCCCGCGATGGGAAGATTTCGTTCGGGCCTCAAGAGGACCACTGACCTGCGGAGATAGCGATCGGCACCTGCTCCGGTTCGGCCTGTCGGACAGGTAGAAGGGTCGAAATCTTCACCCGCCAAGTTATCCGCGGGGCCCCAGATCGGTCCTCATCGGAGGAGCCGGCGTCGATCCGGCTCGTCCTTCATCGGTCGCGCCCCGCAGCCTCGGCGGTGCGCGTCTGGCACATGGTGCCGACCCGGATCAGGTCTCCGGCCAGATCCATGCAACTAACCAACAAGCCGGCCACGCGGTTGCCGCGTCGTCATCGCTCCGTCAGCCGCCACGTCCCACCGACGATGCGGCCGGTCCCGTGGTGTGGGCTAGGGCGATGGCGTCGATGCGTCGCGCGAGATCGAAATCGGCCTCAGTGATCCGGTGCCCGGCGTCGTGGGTGGTGATCCCGAAGCGGATGGTGTCCCAACGCAAGTCAATGTCCGCATGGTGGCCGATCAGCCGCTCGACGTCGGCGACGTGCACGATCAGAGCGACTCCGCCGTGATAGCGGATGCGGAAAGTCTTGGTGATCTCCTGGCCGGCCAGGGCCCAGCCGGGTAGCTCGCGTAGCCGGGCCTCGATCTCGTCGTCGGCCAGGGGCACGGGCGCATCCGCCACGTCACGTCTCCTTCAGAGGACGAAGATCTCGTCGAGGTCGCGGCCGGCGGCCGTACCTTTCCAGGGCTGTGCGGCTTCCCGCAGGCCGGAGAGCTCACGGAGAATTCGCACAGACCCAGTTTCCACCGCCAGGTCCGCCGCGAGCCGCCCGGCCTCGACCGCGCGCCCGACGTCGCCGCTCTGAACACATGCGACGGCCTGCCGGGCGAGGTAGACGCCGCGGTCTCGTCGGGCATGGGCAGGCGTCGTGACAAGGACCTGCTGCCACAGGCCAGCAGCGGCCTTGGCTAGTCCCAGACGTCCGTAGCAGGTGGCGCGTTGAACCTCCACGTAGCCCGGAGTTCGACGGCAGGCATTGCCCCATGGCAAGCCATCGTCACAACTCTCGACGAGCGGAGCCGCTTGGTCCAGGACAGAGTCGACGGTCTCACGATCTCCGACGAGCGACGCGCCGTGGGCCTGCTGCTGGAGCGCCATCACCCGCATCTTCGGGCTGAGCCGGCCGGCATCGGCCAGGACCGCGCCGCAAAGGTCGAGCGCGCCGAAGCCGTCAGCAAGATCCGTGCGGACCGACGCGTGGTTGAGCAGTGAGTAGGCGACGAGCTGGTGGTCCTGAGAGCGTTGTGCGGCCTCCAGGGCAACACCGCGCCAGACGGACGAACTGGGAAGGTCGCCGGCGTCCTGATGAAGCCAGCCCACCAGCGAGGCGTAAGCCGCGCTGGCACGCAGGAGAGCCAGCCGGGTCTCCCCACGGGCTGTCGCCACCAGGTTGCTGATGAGCGTGTGCTGGGCAGTGACGGTACTGATCAGCTCGCGAGGACCGAGCATCATGTCCGCTCGGTAGTGACCCTCCAACTGCTCGCTGAAGTAGCCGACGAGTGCCGGGTCGACGTGCCGGGAGGTGGTCCTCTCGAACGCGAGCGCGGTGGCCGTCGAAGCAACGAAATTCCGTCGGTCGATGTCGTGCATGACTGTTCCCATAGCGTCCGCCAGCCTGACGGCCTGTGCAGCTGGTAGGCCAGACACGGCGATCCGTTCGCCACTACGGGGCCGGCCTGCCCCATCCGGGAGAACAGGGGCCGCTGGTGATCGACATTCCGGGCTCGCCGCACGGCGCCTACGTGCGGCGTTGATGAGGAATAGATCAGCTGGGGGTAGCTGTTCGCGGTCGTCGAGATCGATGAGGTTGTGGATGCTGGTGTTGTAGACCTCGGCGAGCAGGGCGAGGAGCTGGGGTGTGGGCCTTCTGCGGTTGTTCGGCTGGGGCCAGTTTTCGATTTCGGACAGTTTCGGGCCACTCATGGGCGCGGTGCCATCCGGGTCGAGGCCGGCGCGGGCGGCGTGGGCGTTGATGTGGTCTGCGGCCTGCGCCTGGGTCCAGCCGTGGGCGTGGCGGTGGGCGGCGCGAGGACGGAAGTGGTAGCGGCGGGCGAACTCGACGGCGATCTCGTCGTGGCTCATCCCGGCGGCGCGCATCCGCGTCCGCAGCTCGTCCTGGTCGGCCCGCAGACTCGCCCTGCTCATGCCACATCTCCTCCGAGCCCGTTCGCGGATCGGCATCGGCCGGCCCCGTCGAAGCGGGCACGTCACTCCGGTCGTCGGTGGTGCTGCCCGCGTCGAGGCTGATGGACCATGATGATGGCCCGATGGGGTGGAGTGTGTCATTCCCCGCAAGCCGAGAGTTTTCTTCGCACGCCACACCTGGTTTGACCTGCGGGAATGGTGTTTGACCGGGCCATCTGTTCGTCGTTGGAGGGTGCATCTCTTCGTATCGTGAGACCGTACCGGAACGGAGAATCGCGGCGGCGGCGCGGGTGTCCTCCTGTCTTCGGTCAGGTCGCCTGGCCCCACCGCGATCACCTGAGTTGGCCCCACTCCGGACCCGGGTGAGGATAGATCAACTGACCGAAGCGGGGCCGACTGGCCTGCCGAAACTCACCCGACGATCGAGTTCTAGCTGGGCGTCGGGCGGGAGCCGTGGAAGGTCGCGTCCGGGTCATCTGGGTGTGGCCAGGTTATGGTGATGCGGGCGTGGGGCCGGTCGAGGGTTCGGCCCGGTGGCAGGTCGCGGTCTGGGGTTCCGGCGGGGTGGGCGGTGACGAGGGGGTCGGGGCCGTGTCGGTGGTCGCGGTCCCAGATGCGGATCTGGTGGGCGAGATCGTCGGCGAGGGTGGTGGCGTCGGGGCCGAAGGCGTGGACGCGGAACTCGTACAGCGCTTCGGCGATCTTGGGGCAGGTGAAGTAGGCGAGGGTGGCGCCGTTGACGACCGCGTCGCCGGGAGGGCGGTGGCCTTCGGGTGCGAGGGATTCCGTGGCCGCGTCCTTCGCGACGTCGATGCCGCAGTAGCCGTCGAACATGGTGGCGAGCCAGAGCTTGAGCGTGTCGAACGGAACCCTGGGCCCGAGCCGTACGCCGGTCCAGATGTCGACGCGGGGGCTGTCGAGGATGCGGTCGAACAGCTCGGGTTCCGCCGGGTAGTTGCCGTCGAACCGGAGGCCGATGTCGTCGCCGCGCAGCGCGAGGCGCCGCATCGGGTGCGCGCCGGCGCCCTGCATGCGGACGAAGCCGCACATCTGCGTCTCGCGGCTGACGAGGTGGTTGCCGTGCCGCTCGAACGCGACGCCGCGGCCGAGGCCGCGTAGCCGCAGCGGGACGATGAGCCGGCCGCCGTCGACGAGCTGGTCGGCCCAGGCCGGTGGGAGGTCCACGGCCTGCGCGGTGACGATGATCGCGTCGAACGGGGCGTGTTCGGCCGCGCCGTACCAGCCGTCGCGGGTCAGGACCCGGACCTGGTCGTAGCCCGCCGCGGTGAGCAGGCGGGTGGCTCTGTCGGTGATGTCCGGGTCGATGTCGACGGTGGTCACCTCACCGGTCGGGCCGACGAGTTCCGCGAGTAGGGCCGCGTTGTAGCCACCCGAGCCCAGTTCCAGGCAGCGCATCCCGGCTGCCAGACGTGCCTGTTCGATCATCGTCGCCTGCAACCAGGGCGCGGACACCGAACTGACCGCCGTCCCGTCGGAGTCGAACTTCGTGCGCACGACATCGTCGGCGTACGCCGCCTTCACCGACGCCTCGGGCGCGAACAGGTGCCGTGGCACGGTCCGGAACGCCGCCTCGACGTCTGCCGTCCTGATCCAGCCGCCCGAGATCAGGCCGTCGACCAGCCGCGTACGCAGCACCTCCGGGTGCTCCTGGTCGGGTATTTCTACTGTCTGCTCCTGAACCACATCCACAGGGCAACATCCCTACTACAGATCGTGATCGCGACTGGACGCTGTCACTCTGCCTGATCGCAGCGGTGCGCACATTCCCCAGACGACGAACATTCCGTTCGCGTCCCAGGATGGCTCTGACCTGGGACGACGATCCGGAGCGGGCCCACTTCTTCGTGGGCTGCACCCCTTGTTGTGTGGGTCGCGACGCGACCGCCGGCAACGTCGCCCGTCCGAACGGCAGCATGTGATCTTCCGTACGGGCCGCTATCTGCATCGGATTCCGCGCGCTGAAGTGCGGCGATGTTGGGCTGGAGCGGAGATCGGGAGTGGTAGCGTCCGCCGGTGCGGGATCGTGATCGCCGCAACCTCCTCGTCGCCTACACCATCAGCGCGGCGGGCAGCGGTGTCGGGTCGGGGTCGCTGCCGATCGTCGCGATCCTCGTCCTGCATGCCTCCGCGTTCGAGGTGTCGATGCTGTCCGGCCTGGCCGGGCTCACCGCCGCGGCTGTTCTGCTCCCGCTGGGGGCCGGCATCGAACACCGACGCAAACGACCCGTCATGATCGCGGCGGATCTGGTGCGGTTCATCGCGCTCGCGAGCGTGCCGGTGGCTGCCGCGCTGCATCTGCTCACCTTCGGGCACCTGGTCGCGGTCGGTGCCCTCTCCTCGATCGCATCGACCGCCTTCGCCGCCGCCAGCGGGGCGCACCTGAAAGCGATGACGGACACGGACGGGTGTCTGGCGACGAACAGCTGGTTCGAGACCGTCGACTGGACCTCGGGTGCGGCCGGCCCGCCGGTCGGCGGGCTGCTGATCGGCGGCTTCGGGGCTACGGCAACGATGGCGCTCGATGCCGCGTCCTACCTCGGCTCCGCCGCCGGTGTGCGGCGCATCCGCGCACCCGAACCGCCGCCACCCGCCCGCGGCGCCGACGCCGGCATCCGCCAGGGATGGCGCTACCTTCTCGCCCACCCCGGGCTGCGACGCCTGTTCCTCAACGCGATGCTGTTCGGTGGGCCCGTGGTCATGACCGGCCCGCTGCTCGCGGTCCTCATCCTCGACGGACTTCGGCTGCCCGCGTATGCCTACGGGCTGTCCCTGGGCCTGCCTTGCCTCGCCGGGATCGTCGGCGCCCGGCTCGCGCCCGCTCTCGCGCGCCGGTTCGGGCAGCGGCGCGTGCTGCTCGTCGCCGGCGCGGCGCGCGCTCCCTGGCTGCTGCTGTACCCGCTCGCACCCCATGGCCCGACCGGTCTGGTCATCATCGTGGTGGCGGACACGGCGATGCTGATCTGCGCGGGGGTGTTCAACCCGATATTCGCGACCTACCGGATGGAGGTCACCGCCGACGCCTACATGGCCCGCGTACGCACCGCCTGGGGAATCAGCGCCAAGACCGTGCAGCCGCTGTTCATCCTCGCCGGTGGCGGGCTCGCCGCGCTCGCCGGCGTCAGGACCGCGCTGCTCGTCGCGGGGCTCGCCTGCACGGCCAGCATCACGCTGCTGCCGTACCGGGCGCTGACCAGGCAGACCGCAGCCGTCGGCGCGATCCACCCGGACGCACGGCAGGGCCACCGCGGCCAGAGGCCGCCTACCCCGTGGGCACGGTCCTAGCCGGGGCCGGCGGATGCACTGCCGCTGCGGCGCGGTGAGCGTCTACTTGATGCGTGCGTGGACGGCGCCGGACTTTCCTGGGCCGCTGCGCTGAACCTCGAACAGGTCGGTGGCGACCATCAGGTCCTTGAGGCGCGAGTAGCCGTAGGTCTTGAGCACGACCACGGGATGCTTGCGGATGGCCGACCCCACGGCCGCCAGATGGGTCCATCCGTCAGGGCCGGAATTCGCCGTGACCGCCTCACGCAGGCGGCGCATCAGGACGGTGTCCGCCCGCAGGGCCGCGGTCGTCGCCCGGCTCGGCGGCGCTGTCGAGGCTGTCTTGGCGTTCTTGCTTTTCTTCGGCGGGGCGACGGCAGCGGCCGGAGCCGGCGTCGACATCGACGTCGCGGAATCACCCGCCGCCGCGAGCGGGGCCCGCGTCGGCGTGGTGGCACGGGCGGGGACGAGCACCTGGTCGGGCGTCGCGGCCGGCGTGGGCGGCGCTGCCACGGCGAGGGACTCGACGAAGACGAACAGGTCGCAGGCGGCGGGCAGGCCCGGATTCGTCTTCTTCTCCTCGCCGTACCCGTGGACGGTCAGGCCGGCCTCACGGATCCGTTCGGCCAGCCGAGTGAAGTCGCTGTCCGACGAGACCAGGGCGAACCTGTCGACCGCCCCGGAGTGCAGCAAGTCCATCGCGTCGATCGCCAACGCCAGGTCCGCCGCGTTCTTCCCCTTGACCGCGGCGAACACCTGCACAGGTCGGATGGACAGATCCAGCAGGGCCTTCTTCCAGCTCGTCAGCATCGTCCAGTCGCCATAGGCACGCTTCACCTGCGCTTTCCCATGGCGGGCAACGTCGGCGAGCACCAGTCCCACGGACCACGACGGTGCGTTCTCCGCGTCGATGAGCACCGCGATCCGGGCCGCTGCGGCGCTGGTGACCACGCTGACTCCTCCCGGTCCGGCGCCCGCGCCACCTGACGCTCACTACGCAAAGGATGGCACACGTGCCGCACCGTCTGCCTTCATCGCGCAGGCTGACGTGGGAAGCATCCGGGAGTCCAGGGTGTACGGCTACCGCTGGTATCCCCAGGCGGCAGCCGAGCGGCTTCTCGGGTGCTGCATCGCGGGCGTGGTCGGCGCACCGGCGTGGATCAGGTGAGCGGTGCTCGCTGAACCTCTCCGGCTTGCGACAGCGAGCTCTGGCACGGGGTTGGAGGATCAGCGAGTCCGAGGTGTGCGCGGAGGGCGTCGGTGGCCAGTCGGCGAGGTGAGATCTCGTTCTTCTGCTCGTTGGGCATCTCGGCGAAGGTCTGCGTGCCGCTGGCAGGTACGAAGACGGTGTCGTAGCTGAAGCCGTTGCTGCCACGAGGTTCGGTGGTCAGGGTGCCGTGCACGGCGCCGGTCACGACGTGGACGCCGGTGGCGTCGGCGTAGCCGAGCGCGGTCGTCACGGTGGCGCGGCGGTTGGTGAGACCTGTTGCCATCGCGAGGAGGCCGTGGACGCCGACGGTGTCGAGGAAGCAGGCGATGAGCGCGCCGGGCAGCCCGTTCCAGGCCGCCAGGGCCAGGCCGGAGTCGTCAACGAGCACGGGGCGTCGCAGTTGCGCATAGGCGTCGGCGGCCTTTCGTTCCGCGACGGCCGCGACATCCAGGGACTGGATCTCGACGAGGTCCATCGTGGTCGTGGTGACCTCGATACCCAGCAGGCGGGTGAACTCGCGGGCCTTACCGTCGTTACTAGTGACGAGCGTGACGTCGTCTGTCATGCATTCCTCTCACGGATATCGTTGCAGCGTCGCAGTGGTCTTCTGCCGCGGATTCGGCCGGCGTGATGGCGTCACAGCGGCGAGCCGCTGGTGTGGCACGCGTTCGCTGTGGACGCGAGCGGGACACATTTCTGTCGGGTGCGCACCGTCCGATCGCCTTCGCGCCGTGTCCAACATCCGGCCAGAGTCTCGGGTGTCCACTTCCGCCGTACGCCACCGCCCCAACCAAAGCGATCACCGCTACCACGCGTTAGGTTATCGATCCATTGCGCGGAGCGAAAATGCCCGTATGTGATCGCACGAGGTCATGTGGTTGCTGATGGTGCGAACCAGAGGTCGCGCAGTGCAGCAAGGTTTACCGTCGCCGCTGTCGTGCCGCGCCGGTAGGCCAGATGATCTGGACGGTGCGATGGTTTGCGTGGGCGTGCGCGACCGTGGTCGCTGTGCCGCCCCGGTCGACCGGAGCCTGGCCGTCCCAGACCGCCATGAGCAGATCAACGTCGTCGACGAGTGCGTTGTTCGCGGCCTCGTACGCCGCCCGATCCGAGACCTCGTGGGGCAGGACCCGCACGGTGGCGGCCCGACGGACAAGGTCGTCGAACAGGTCGGCGTGTTCGGGTTTGACCTTCCTCGCGCGGTAGTCAGCAGCTGGGATGATGACATCGAGTGTGCCGCCGAGGTCCAGGACGACGTCGGCGAAGATGCTGTCGGAGCCGGCGGCGATGCAGCTGACGCCGGTCAGGTCTGGCGCGTACGGCGTGAGCGCCTCCACGAGGGCGGCCCGTACGAGGACAACGGTCGCGGGGGTGAGGTCCATGTGGCCGGCGATGCCGATGCGGGTCACGTCGTGGAGCTCCTCACGCCTCGTCTGTCCGGGCCGCGGTTCGTTCGGTGTGAAGTATGGGTGTGATCCTCGCGCACAGGTCGGCGATGGGACGAGCGGACGTTCGGGATTCGGCGTGCCGGTAGAACTCGCCTAGTTTGATCCGCACGCGGCTGGAACGTGTCTGCTCGACCGTCGTCACGGCGGCGTGGCCCAGCCGCGCCGCCTCGTCGAATTCGCCCTGCACGAGTCTGATCTCGGCATACCCAAGTTGATCGAGGGCTGTGCTGCGGACGCTGCCGACGTCCCGAGCCTCGACGGCCTGGTTCAGCCAGGCGGCTGCCTCGTCGGCATACTTGGGCGCCTGGTGCGCGATGTCGAGAAGACGGCCTCCGGTGACGCCCGCCAGCTCCGCCGGGTCGAAGTAGGAGATCCAGTACGGCTCGACGGCCGCGTCGACGTCACTGAAGGTGTCCTCCGCCCGGCTCGTCGTGCGCCGGAATGCGGAGAGCCGGCCTTGCCGGGCGTATGCCCATGCCTCGCGCGTGAACAGCATCGCGCGCACCGCCGGGGTCGCCCGAGCGCCGGCGACGTCCTGTGCGAGGCGGACGAGTTCCAGTCCTTCGGTCGTCCGGTCGAGATAGAACTGCTGCCGTGCCATGCCGGCGAGGATGTTCGCGCAGAACACGGGATCGCCCGCCGCCTTGGCTGACCGAAGAGCGAGCAGGTAGTAGCGCTGCGCAATCCCGCCGTGCCCCGAGTCCCAGGACATCGTCGCGGCGGTCTCAGCGAGATCAGCCATCACGCTCTGCAGCCGCCGGGTCAGGTCCTGCGGATGTGAGAAGTCGCGAAGCTCATCCGCGATCTCGGCGAGCTGACCCACGACCGCCTTACGCCGAAGACCTCCGCCGAACTGGTTGTCCCACGCCCGGAAGGTCCGCGCGGCCAGCTCGATCTCCTCGACTTCCTCCATGCCGACGCCGGCAGTGCGACGCTGACTCGCGAGCGGCTCGGTGGTGTTCAACCAGCGTTCCACGCCTTCGAGAAGCGCAGCGCCGACGACCACGTCCGCCATGACGCGCACCGCCTCACGGCGATCAAGCGCGAGATCATTCCTGGTGATCTTGTCTACCACTTCCGTTGTTGGTGCCGCTTCCCATGCCGTGATGCCTGTCGTCTGAACGGGCAGGTTGCCGACAGGTGTCGAGCGCAGCTCCAGCAGCGACGGCGTTCCCCCAACGACCGCGGGCTCAACCATGACGCCGGCAGCGGTTTCGCCGCTCTGGTGCGTCATCTGCGCCGCCGGCCCGGTGGGCTGCGTCCGCGCCGCTCTCGGCATCTTGTCGAGGAGGAGGATATCGGCGGGGCTGAGGTGTTCTCGATCGTCGAGATCGAGCAGGGCGTGGATGCTGGTGTCATAGACCTCGGCAAGCAGGGCGAGGATCTGGGGGGTGGGCCTTCTGCGGTTGTTCGGTAGCGGCCAGTTCTCGATCTCCGACAGCTTCGGGCCGGTCATGGGCGCGGTGCCGTCGGGGTCGAGGCCGGCGTGGGCGGCGTAGGCGTTGAGACGGTTCGCGGCCTGTTCCTGGGTCCAGCCGCGAGCGTGGCGGTGGGCGGCGCGGGGACGGTAGCGGTAGCGGCGGGCTAACTCGACAGCGATTTCGTCGTGGGACATGCCCGCAGCGCGCATCCGGGTCCGCAGCTCGTCGCGCTCCGCATGCTTGCTGGGATTAGGCACGCCACCTCCCTGCGGCCCCGGATCTGCCCCCGGATACCGATCCATTGCCTCCGGACAGCCCGCCGTCCATGTTCACCGTAACCGCCCCGCCACCCATCGGAACAGAGCCGGGTCTCGGGCGCTGCGTCACGCGGGGCCAGCGTCATTCGAGGGTTGGCCGGTTCCAGTGGCACGAGCTCTGGCAACCGCCTTGATGAGAGCGGCGGCGAGGGCGTCGGCTTCGTCGAGGGTGAGGGCCTCGTTGTCAGGGTCGTCGTCCCCGATCCCGAGCGAGATCAAGGGATCGTAGGTGATCGTGGAGGTCACGTACTGTTCGATCGCGACCTGGAGGGTGGTGCCCTCGCGTATTCCGGGGATTTCCGGCAGGCCGACCAGAGCGAATGCGGAGACGTGATAGTCGCCGGGGCCAGCGACGTCGACGTGGAGGTGGCCGGCAGGCTGGTCGCACCACGGTGGGCAGGCGGTGCCCGCCGGGGCGTTCATGGTGTGGCCTCCTGTTCTCGCATGACTGGATGGTGCGCGGGGCTGGTGGGTGCGGTGGACGGTGTCCAGGTGTCAAGATTGCGTAGTCCGTCGAGGACGCGTTGTAGCAGCGCGTGGTCGTAACTGTCCGGATTCAGCGTGGCCTCGGCGGTGGGGGACGCCGGGATACGGCGTGGCAGCTGCTCGGCCGGGCTGTGGAGGAGGTGCGGGGTGGCCGGAGTCTCGTGGGACAGCGCGGCCCAGACGATCTTGCCCCTGGTTCGGTATCCGTCCGGGCTGCGGACGCGGACCGGGTAGTAGCCGAGGGCTCGGGCGACGGTGGCGACAATGTGCAGCCCTCGGCCGCCGTCGGTGTCGGTGTCGGTGGTCCGGCAGGTCGGGCGGCCGGGGCCGCCGTCCCACACCTCGACGATCAGGTCGCGGTGGCTGTAGGTCAGGCGCATCGCAACCCGGGACGCCGCCTCGTCGGCCCCGTGCACGCCAGAAGGGCGGCTGCTGGCCACGAGCGCATTAGTGATCAGTTCCGACAGCACAAGGGTGACAGTGTCGGTCACCGTGTCGAGGCCCCAGCGGTGCAGCTGCGCGGTGGCGTCGCGACGGGCGGCGCTGGCGGTGCGCGGTGTGGCTGGATAGTGCCGAACGTGCTGCGGCAGTCGGCCGGCAGGTGGATCGGGTGCTGTGGACGAGGCAGGGGCGAGTGCGGTGATCATAGGTTCTCCTGGCACACGGTTCTGGGGGAAGCGGAGTGACTAGCGTCGGGTTGTGATCGGCGAGCAGGACGGCGTCGCACGGCCATCTGCGCCCCCCGCTGGCGCAGAGGCGACCTGGGCGGCGGACGTAGGTGTTGAGCAGTTCGATCGCGGCGCATCGAAGCTGATCGAAGGCGCGGTCCAGCGGGCCGGGATCCTCGCTATGCGGGGGTTCGTCCGCTTGCCGCCTGGTAGTGATCACGGCGGTGTCGGTGTCTGTCGACGGAGGGGGCCTTCGAAGTCCGCGGTCACCGGGTCGGGCCTGGAGGAAGGTCGCGGTGTGGGCTGTGGCTGGCTTCCCGGTGGTCGGTACGGTGTCGTGACCATGGACGGGCGCCTTCCGTGTGCGGTCCGGGAACGCTGCGATCAGCAGCGGGCGGTCGTCGTGGCCGCGTCGGCGTCGTCGTGGCCTGCAGGGGTGGTGGCGAGCGCGGCGAGGGTCGCGTTCAGCGCGGCCCCGGCGCCGCGGCGGCGCAGTTCCGCGGTGAGGACCTTGAGGCCATCCAGCGCAGGGCGCGGACGGGCCGCGAGACGGCTGGTGTCCGCGTCGAGGGGTAGCACGGCGGGCAGCGTCAGCGCGCTGAGGACCGTGTCGTACAGGCTGGCTGCCCAGATCGTCAACACGGTGTTCAGCCAGCTGCGCCAGTCGGCGCCCTGGGCGGCCAGCCGGCCGGCGAGCCACGCCTCGATGCCGTCGACGAGGTCCGTCCGTACCGTCGGTGGGCTGTCGAGGGTCAGCAGGTGTAGGTGGCTGAGCAGTGTTCCGGTGTCGGTGGGTTCTCCGCCCGGTCCGAGGTCGGGTGACGTCAGCACCGGCCGCGGTGTGGAGTCCGGGTACAGCACGTGGCGGGGGGTGAGGTTCCCGAACGCGAGTCCGGCGTGGGCGAGGAGCAGTGGGTCGAGCTGGGCGGCCAGCCGTTCCAGCCGCAGCGACAGGCTTCCCAGGAGCGCGCGCAGCTCGCCGGCCGCGGCAGGCTGTGCGGGGTCTGGGTGGATGTGCTCCGTCGGGCGGGCCAGTGCCTGGTCGACGATCTGAGGGTGCGTCCGGATGCCGGTTGGCGCGGCGACCTGCCGCAGCTGCTCCGCCGGAGCATGATGCACCTCGCCGAGCTCGTCGAGGAGGCCCGTCAGCAGCCCGGTGAGGTCCGCGGGGTGCTCGTCCAGCCGGCTGGCCAGGCTCGGGCCGGACAACCAGGCGGTGAACAGGACCCCGTTCGCCGTGGCGGTCGGGGCAGCGACCCGCAGCCTGCTGTAGGTGGCCAGGGCGGTGAGCTGGTCGGCTTCCTGGACCGTCGCGTCCACTCCGGCACCATCAGCGGCCAGCAGAGCGGCACAATCACCGTCGTCGCCGAGGACCACTCCCCAATGCACCGCGCCGGCCAGACGCGCCGTCGCGCACAGCATCTGTCCGTCGACCCGCACCTGTCGCAGGAGCGCGCCGCCGGCGGTGACCATCGGGCGGAAGGTCGTCTCGGCGTCCGGCCACAGGGCCGCGGTCGCGTCAGCGATCCGGGCATCGGCGTGCCGCAGCAGCCGGCGGACGTCGGCCGCCGGCCAGCAGGTCGGGCAGCCGGACGGAGGGCTCATCGGATACGCCCGACGCCGGCGTAAACCGGCAGTCGAGTCTCGGTCGTCGTCGCCCGGCGCCGCCGGTCGTCGTCCCAGCCGGGCAGCAGGACCACGCCGGGCTCGATCAGGTCCGTGCCGTCGAAGAACCGCACGACCTCCTCACGGCTGCGCAGCTGGAACGGCGCGGTGGTGCGCCGGTACACCTCGGCCGCGTCCGCGACGTCGCGGTCCTGTCCGTCCCCGGTCGCGTGGGTGAGGACCAGATAGCTGCCCGCCGGCAGCGCGTCGCGCAGGGCGGCGACCAGGCGTTGCGGATGAGTGTTGTCGGGGAAGAAGTGCAGGATCGCCACCAGCAGGAGCCCGACCGGCTGGGACAGATCCAGCAGGCCCGTGATCTCCGGGTGGGCCAGGATCTCCTCGGGGCGGGTCAGATCAGCGTCCACCGCCAGCGCGTTCGGATTGGACGCGAGCAGGATCTGGCTGTGCGCGACCGCGACCGGGTCGTGGTCCACGTAGGCGACGCGCGCCTCCGGCGCTACGCGTTGGGCGACCTCGTGGACGTTGCCCATCGTCGGCATGCCGGAACCGATGTCGAGGAACTGACGAAGGCCGACCTCGCCGGTGAGAAAGCCGACCGCCTCGCCGAGGAACAGGCGGTTGACCCGGGTAGTGTCCCGGATCTGTGGCCACGTCTCGACCACCCGTGCCGCAGCTTCCCGATCGGCGCGGAAGTTGTGCGCTCCGCCGAGGAAGTAGTCGTAGACCCGGGCCACGCTCGGGTGCTCGGGCTCCATCAGGACCGCCCCCGTGAGGGCTGTCCGGCCCCGACGAGTGCGCCCCTCGGTGATCGGCGTGGCCGTCCCAGTCTGTCGTCCGGTCCGCGTCTGGCGCCGACGGGGCGGTGACATGACGTCGCGCAGTCGATCCTCATCATGGAAACGGCCCTCACTGACGGTAGGCACAGGGGAACCGTTACACCATCGCCCTGACGGTGACGGCCAGTCATTCCCGCCGCGACGAAGAATCTGTTCGTCCGACAGGACCCCTGCTGACCAGGAGAAACACTCGCGGAGGCGGCCGTTACTTCGAGCCGGCACCACCGCCGAGGATGCGAGACGTGATCGTCCGGCCGCCGGAATCGGGTCGGCGATTCGACCGCCGACACACACCGAGCCGCATGCAGTCCCCGCCGAACGCCTGAGCGCCCCGACGGCGTGGCCGCAGCCGACGAACTCAGCGGCAAACACCGTCAGGATCGACCGGGCCATCGAACGAGGCGAGGGACGACAGCAGCCCCGTAGTGTTCCTGAGGAACGCGACGGTTCGCGCAAGCGTGAAATGCTCGGGAACGACCCGCTCGCCGTCAACCCCCAGCAGATCGCGGGCCAGGTACCAGCCCCGCATGTCCTCGCCGCTGAACTCCGCCGCCTGGGGTCGGGTGGCGTGCCGACGCAGCGTCTCCTCGAAGGACACGTCGAGATAGAACACGAAGCTGCGCCCCCGATGAGCCCGGAGCAGACCGCTGATCATCTTGGAGTGAGATGACGCGGCGAGGATGCCTTCCAGCAGGACGTGATAGCCGTGATCAAGGCAGAAGCGGACAGTCTGTTCGATCAGACCCGGCGCCACCCCGCCGGGCCGGTCCCGCTCGCGCAGCAGGACGCGGCGCAGATAGTCCTGCTCCACCCACGCCACACCGCGGCCGGCCTGTGCCCGCAGCGACCGGGCGACCGAGCTCTTCCCCGATCCCGAGTTGCCCCTGATCACGACCAGTGTGGTGGCGGCCGAGCCGACCATCGAATTGTCCTGCACGCGGCCATGCTGCCAGCGAAAGGTGACGGCGCCGGCCGCTGCCCGGAAGCCCCCGCGCGAGTCGAGCACGATCTTCCTGCTGGTTACTCAAGGCTGCCGGCTCCGGTACGCCGCGACAGCCGCCTAGCTCGCGAGTACACCGCGCAACGCCCGGACCACCATCTCGGCTGTACCTGCGGAGGACGTGACTGTACGGCTACCGTTAAGACGGACTGATTGCTGATGCGGGTTCTCCCCTGGGAATGCCCGCTGCCGGCGAGGGGGAATCTTGGATGTCCAGGCCCAAGGCGAGCCTGCGCGCCGAACAGGACGACCTGCGCAGTCGGATGCGGGATCGTGGGAGAACGCATCAGGAGATCGCCGTGGAGTTCGCTCGTCGCTACCGGTATCGCCCCCGGGCGGCGCATCGGCATGCGTTCGGCTGGACGTTGACACAGGCCGCCGACCGGATCAACGCCTACGCCGCCGAACACGGACTCGACCCCGCGGGCAAGGCGCCGATGTCCGAGCCGAAGCTCAGCGAGCTGGAGAACTTTCCGAGGTCGCGTGTGCGTCGGCTCATGCCCCAGACCCTGGCCCTGCTCGCCGGTGTCTACGGGACCGAGGTCCACGCCCTGCTCGACCTCGACGACCATGACCATCTCAGTCCCTCGGATCGGCTTCTCCTGGCCAGCATGGGCGCCTCCCTACGGGCACCCTCCACGCCGGCTCCGCCGCAGCCGGCTCTGGCCGGACCGCTGAACCCGGCCCCGCCCGCAGCCGACCGATCGCCGGACCGGCCGGCCCACACACCGGCTCTCGATCCCGTGACATGGCCTGTCCAGGCGGCGGGTCCGCAGGAGTCCGTCGAGGAGCGTCTGCGCCACGTCCGTGACCAGCCCCGATCCGTGGACCTGGTGACCATCGCGCTCCTGCGCCAACGGGTCGAGGACCTCGATGCCCGCTACGACCGCACGCCGCCGACAGAACTGCTGCCCGAGGCGGGCCAGATGCTCACCCTCGCAAGCTTTCTGCGCTCCCAGTCTCCGACCATGCGGCTGCACCGGGAGCTGCTGACCGCGGAGGCCGAAGCGGCGATCCTCATGGGTCAGCTCATCTGGGACGCCTCCCAACGACGCGACCACCACCAGGCCCACACCTATCTGGGCCGGGCCGCCGCCGCAGGCCGCGAGCTGCGCAATCCGATCCTGGAGGGATTCGCGCTGTTGCGGTCCACGATCGTCGCCTTGTACGGCGAGCGGGACCCACAATCTGCGCTCGATCTCGCTGGCCGCTGCATGACGGTGACCGCGGGCTCCAGCGATGCGCTCACCGGCCTGGCCACGCTGCACGCCGCCGAGGCATATGCCATGCAACGCAGCACCACCGGATGCGAAGAACTCCTCGGCCAAGCCGAACACCTTCTGGGCAGCGCCACCACCGCGGACGAGGCGAGCTACCTGTACTCACCCAGCCACATCCCGCGCATAGCCGGATCCTGCTACCTGGCCCTCGGCCAGCCGAAAAAGGCCGAGGATCTCCTGACACGCGCCTACTCCCACTCGCGCAACCCGGCCAAAGCTGACGCGATCGTCCTGGGGAACCTCGCGCTCGCCCACATCCGCCAACGGAAACCCGACGAGGCCGCGCACGCCTTCCATCAGGCCCTCGACGTGGTCACCCGCACCTGGGGCGGCGGCGGCATCACGATGGCGTTCACGATCAGCCGCGAACTGAGGCCCTGGCGCCACATGCCGGCCGTCGCCGACGCCTGCGACCGTCTCCTCGACGTCATGGCCTCCCCAGCCCACACAGCCTCATGAACCGCGACGTCCGCGACGCCAAACAGCGCGTCCGCGACCGGATCTGGACCCTGCTGGCACGCGAACACGCCGCGCCACCCGACGTCCACGGCTACATCCCCGCGTTTACCGGCGCCGACGAAGCCGCCGCACGACTCGCCGCCCTACCAGCCTGGGCATCGGCGCGGATCGTCAAAGCCGTTCCCGACCGGGCCCAACAACCCGTCCGCGCCCACGCCCTGCGCGACGGCAAGACCCTCTACATGGCCGTCCCCAGACTGGCCGAACAGCTGCCCTTCTACCGTCTCGACCCCGCCACGCTGCCCCTGCCTCCCGAACAGACCGCCGACCGGCACGTCGCCGCCGCCGTCGCCCACCCGGTCGGCGTGAACGACATGCACCCCGTCGACCTCGTCGTCTGTGGCAGTGTCGCGGTCAACCCACACGGCGTTCGGCTGGGGAAAGGCGCAGGCTACTCCGACCTCGAATTCGCGCTTCTCCAGGAAGCCGGACTCATCCGACCCACCACCACCATCGTCACGACCGTCCACGACCTTCAGGTCGTCGACGACGATCTTCCAGAAACCCGCCACGACTTCAGCGTCGACCTCATCGTCACCCCCACCCGCACCATCACCTGCGGGCCACCTCGCCGCCCCGAGGGCCTCTACTGGCAGGACCTCGACGGCGCCACCATCAGCGCAATCCCCGTCCTGGCCACACTGCGAGCGGACCGGCCGCGGCTCCGGAGGATTCCTACGGCATCCGAGGACGATCAATCTCCTGGCCGCGCCGACGGACGCCTGCCGTCTGCGCGCGCTGGGCCTACCCACCATCAGCGACACCGTCCTCGTCCGGCCCGACCATGAACATCCCTATCTAGACGTTCACCGACCACCCACCCCTGCCCACCACGTCCTGGACCCCTCGGTGCGGCTCGTGGTCCTGCCTATCCAGCTGTCACCGGCGAGTTCGCAGCACCAGCCAGGCTGGCATCACCGCATGCTGACCGGCCTTCCCGGTCGCCCGGTGTTTGTTCGACCGGTCGACAACGGCACCGGTGGCCTGCGCCGCTGGGGACCCGTCGACGTATTGGAAACCGCGAGCCGTTCGGCCGCCGCGGTCCTGACCGACGTGACAGCCGATCTTGGACCACCCGTGCTGATCGTGGCCGTCGACACCGCGTTCGCTGGCCTGGCCCCACCTGTCCGAGGATCTTCGGGGACGTCTGGTGACACTCCTGCGGTCTCTCGCTGTACAGCATCGCCCGGACGAGAAGGAACGTTTCCGCTGGGAGTTCGCAGGGTGTCGCGCCACCTGCAGGGAGGCTGACGGTGGGGGGCGATCTCCGACCACAGGGCGTCCTGCCTGACCGGTGCTCACCGGTCCACAAGGTCCGGGATGCTGACGCCTACCCACCGCGCCCGCTGGTACACCCGACCACCGACGCCGGACGACTCCACGCCGTTGTCGCCCACCTCGCAGCCCTGACCGATACCCAAGCCGTCGTCCAGGCCCTCGGCCCGCCGGTAATCGATCCCCTTGTCATCCCCGCGCAGGCACGCTTGTCCCTTTCGGTGCCGCACCGGCCCGTCACGAGCAGTGGGCGGCCATGCTCGCGGCAGGCGAGATCGTGGATGCATCCTCGCTCGCGGCCTGGGCGCTGCTGTGCGTGAAGCCCGCTCGGCGGAGTGGAGCTCCTTCCGGTCTCGCGGCGCTCAAGGTGACCGGGTAGCTGCTGACTACCGCCAGCATGTCTTCCGCCGGCGCATCGCGCGGGAGCGCCCTGCCCGAGTCGACCTGCATCTGTCCGTTCGACCGCCGTTTTCTGGTACATAGGGGAAACTGGTGCTCGGCGTCAGGGGGTAGGAGGCTCATGGACGAAGCGATCATCACGCGGCTTCGGCGGGCGGCGTCCGAGGGTCCCGGCGCGAGGGACCGGGTGTGCGATGAGGTTGCGGCCGAGCTGATCGCCGCCAGCATCCAACCGCAGTTCATGATCGCCACGGTGGATCTCGGGGCGGACCCGGAGTTGATTTGCGCGGATCGTTACTGGCGGTTGCGGTTTCTACGCGCTCCGACCATCGAAACCGCGGCGTCCTGCGCCCGCTGGCTGGCCGATCACACCGACGACCAGGCCCGCGCCCGGATCGCGGAGATCTGGGCGTTGGGATATGCGTTCATCACCCGGGACAACGTCGAGTCGCGTGAGGACATCACCCTAGCCACCGGCCGTATCGTCGAAACATACAGAGGCGCGCCGGACATCTGCTATTTCGCGATGCTTTATCATGCCGGGAAGCTGCGGGCTGACTTCTGGTATGACGAGCTTCACCTGTTCCTGGATCGGTCGTTGCTGGCCATCGCCGCCGGCGAGCATCGGGAGCAGCCGCTGTTCACCGCGCTACGCGCGTTCGCCAGCCTCGGTCGAGGCGACACGGCCGAGGGGCGAACCCTGCTGGGTACCGCCTGGGTGGCGCCGGGCCGGTCTCGCGCTGTGGTCGATGTGTGCGTGCATGCCCTGGATATCGCCTCGCCTTCGCCCGGCCAGGTCCGCGAACTGCTGGAGCACGCCACCGCCGCCGCCTACGAATTCCCTGATCATGGAATGATCTATCGGCTTGCCCGCGCGCAGCGTCTGTGTGGCCATCTCGACGAGGCGCTGGCCAGCATCACGCGGGCGCTGGTGCTGCTGCCTGCTCTTGGCAGCCGAATCAGCCATGAGCATTTCCAGGAACGGTATATCGGTGAGCGAGAAAAGATCCAGGATCTGATGAATGGGCTCGCTGCGGCCGTTCCCGTGCAGCCGGAGGACCGCCCTGGCGTGGCCGCCGTGGCGGGCGGCGGGCTGTACCGCGGGGTCCTGGCGATCTGGGTGGTGTCCACCCTGGTGATGGTGGTCGTGGTCGTAGGAGTCACGCTCACCGTTGGTGATGACTGGTCGATGGGTGCGCGGCTGGGGGCGGAGGGGGTGCTTCTGGTGGGGCTTCTGCTCGTCGTCGGCTGTGCACATCTGATGTTCCGCAGGGTTGTCCACCGGGCTAAGGCGGCGCTGCGGCCGGCGGACCAGCGCCCATCGGACCTGTCCTGATGGCCCCGGGACGGGTGGTGCTGGTGTCGGCGCGGGCGGTGAGACACGTCGCCCACAGACCACCGTTCCTGCAGATGCCGCGGGTCGTTCGGAGTGGAGGGTGCGGTGCGTGACTTCTGGGGGCGGCATCTGTGGCCGGCAGGTGAGAGGCGTTGGCATTGGCATCTGCTGCCACCGCCCGAGGCGGCCACGCGGCTGGTGGATGCCTACGAGCTCGGCGTATGTCCCGAGGTCGACGCGGTCCCGGCCGGGTGGATGCATCTGACGCTGCTCAGCGTTGGCCCGATCGGCGCTGCCTCGCCCACGGAGATGGTCGCTGCTGTCGCCGAGCGGTGCGCCGGCCTGGCACCGGTCCGGCTGACGTTGGGTCCGGCCTACGTCGCGCGCAGCGGGGTGCTGCTGCGGGTCGCGCCGGAGGCGCCTGTCGTCGCGCTGTATCAGGCGATCGTGGGGGCGCTCGGGATGGTGGAGTCCGCGTCGTTTCGCCCACATGTCTCTCTCGGCTATGGCACGCGCGACCAGGCCGACGACAGCGCTCTGCAGGCGTGGCTGGATGCCCGACACCCACCCCCGGTGGAGATCACCGTCAGCGGTGTCAGCCTGGTCGATCAGGTTCAGGATCTTCAGGCACGCCAGTACCGGTGGACACCCCAGGCCCATGTCGACTTCACCGGCCCTGCCGCGGGCACGCCGACAGCCGGTCGGGGCAGCGCACCGTGACCTCGGGTTCTTCACCGCCGTCGGAGGTCGAGCGTGCCTGGCGGCGGGCGGAGGCCCTCCTCGCCGGCCTGGCCCCGGTGGCCTGGCGGGCGCAGGCCGAGCGGCTGCTTGTCAGCGTGTTCCTCGCGCAGGCCCGTGAACTGGGCATGGCCGCGGACGAGGTGCCGCTTGCGGCCACGGGCTACCGGCTGGGCTCCCCGGAGCGTGTCACCGCCTATCTCGCCATGATCTCGCCGGGGCCCGCGTTGCAGTCCCAGCTGTATGCCGACAGGCAACGCTGCGGTGAGAAGGATCTGCTGTGGGTCGAGGACGTCGACGGCAGGCGACCTGACAATCCGCCGCTCCTCGATCAGCACCGCACGGTACAGCGGATGGCGAAACGGGCCGTCGACGCCGAACGGCTGCGAGGCCTCGGTGGACTTTGCCTGGGAGATCGGGTACTTGCCCGGTCGGACTGGAACCACCCGGAGCCGCCCACTCCCGCACGAATCACAGACGTGCAATGGAGCCCACCACACACCGCCGGTATCGACCGGGACACGGAGCTGGTGGACCACTTCTATCTCGAAGCTGTGAAGGTTCCCCGCGGTACAGCACCAAGATCGCCGATCGGTGGGCCCGGGGAGCTTCTGCTGCCACCCAACGACCCGCGCCCCGTTCTCGCCCGGACACTGGCCTGGCAGTGCGCCGCAGCAGACCTGCACACGGTGTTCCGGACGTACCCGCACGCTCCGGAGGTTCTCGGGGAACTGACCGGCCGCGCGGCGGACTACACGGGCCGCTGGCCTGCTATCGCCGCGAAGGTCCGACAGGTCGCCGAGCGGGCGGCAGCCACCCCGCACGCCGCCGACACCCTCTGCCTCGACGCGGCTATCGCGTTTGTCCTGCAGTCGGAGCACGAACGGCCGTAAGCAACGCGGGCCCGGTGCTGCTGGTGGAACCAGCCTGGTAGCCAGCCAGGCCGCCCTCGGCAGGCGAGAGAAAGATCCGAGTGCCGGGAAGACGGTGGTGCAGGTCGCGTGGGACGGCGGACACCGGGCCGAGTAACGCGCCGACTGGCACGCCGAAGTGGCGGGTAAGGGGCTGGGGCTCGTATGGCAGATGGCAGGGCTTAGCGGCCGGGCTGCACGGCGACGGGCACGTCGCAGGTGCACACCTGGCGGTCGCCGTTGCGGCGGGTCTGCACACGACAGGCCAGGGCGGTGAGCAGCGCCATGCGCCAGACCGCCTCGTCGGACAGCGGGCTACCGGAGGCGCCGTCGGCGGTGACCGTGACGCGCACAGCGGTAGGCGTGGAGGTGAGCTGCACGTGGAGGGACTGGCTGTCGCGGTGGGCGGCGAGCAGTTCGGCGGCGACCTGCACCACCGCTTGGCGTACCGCCGCTGGTTCTCCCCACAGGGTCAGGACCCGGGTGATCTCCCGGCGTGCCACGGCCAGGCTGACCGTGCCGATCCTGCCGCTGGTGGCGGCCACCTGCGTGTCGTACGGCGGGTGTTCGGTCGCCGGCAGCGCGCGGTCACCGGTGTGGGCCGCGCTGGACGGTCGGGCGTGGCATTGCCTGGCCCAGCGGGGACGGCCACCGGTGGTCGGTGCTGGATAGTGAGGGGACGGGCGCATCACGCGGCCCTCGCGGTGTCCGCGGGTGGGTGGGCCTGGCGGGCGAGGGTGGCCAGTGCGCGGAAGGTGTAGCCGCGCACGGTGGCCGGTGTGCAGTGCATCGCGGTCGCGGCGGCGTGCTGGCCGAGGTCGAGATAGTGGCGTAGCAGGACGGCCTGACGTTCGCGGGGCGGCAGTTCACCGATCGCCGTGACGATGCCGGCGGGCAGCAGGCCGCTCAGCGCCGTCTCCTCCGCGCTGGCGGACACCGCCGTTGACGAGGGCCGATGCGAGGCGGCGACAGCCCGCCGCCGCACAGCGCTGCAGGCCAGGTTCGCCACGGCCCGGAACAGGTACGCCCGCCCGGTACGCGGATCGACCTGGTCCCACCGTGCCCATACCCGCAGGTAGGCGTCCTGGACCACGTCCTCGCCATCCTCGCGAGAACCGTCGCCGAGATAGCGGCACGCCACCCCGACCAGCTGCTGGTAGTGCTCCAGGTACAGCGCGGTCAGGGACGCGCGCGTGTCCGTCTCGTTGGCGCCCGTGGGGATGGGCGGCGACGACACCTGTTCCTCGGTCATGATCTCTCCGTCCGGCATGGCACCCGGCACGCTCCCGAGTACCCCGCGTACGGGCCCACCATGACCCACACCCCACCCAAAGTGCAAGTGCAAAATGCAAATCCATATGATCGCATGTTGGAGGGGGTCGTCCCGCCGCGATCGTTGCTGTGTGCGGGGGCCACAAAGTGGGATTGCAGATCATGCCGGCTGGTCGGCGGGGTGGAGGTGGCAGACTGGGCGGGGACTTGGGAGAGGAGCGCGTCATGTCCAGCGGCGCCGGCCCTACCGCGCTACGCCGTCAGCTCGGCGGCCGGCTACGCGAGCTACGCGCCGCCGCCGGTCTGACCGCGCAGGCCACCGCCGAGCGCATCGACGTGTCCCTGTCGACCATCAGCCGCATCGAAACCGCCGACACCCGACCGAAAGGCCCTGTGCTCGCCGCGCTGCTGGCGCTCTACCAGGTGGACGACGATGTGCGGCGGGAGCTGACCGAGCTGCACCGCGCGTCGGGGAAGCCGGGCTGGTGGCATCCCTACCGCGGTGACCTTCCGCCCTGGTTCCATCGCCTGCTCGACCTTGAGGACACCGCCCGGGAGATCGCGACCTACGAACCCCAGCTCGTTCCCGGTCTGCTGCAGACCGAGGCGTACGCGTCCGCTGTCCTGGCCGCGGACCCGGACACCACTCCCGAGAGCGTCAACCGCCGGGCCGAGGCTCGCCTACGCCGCCAGAAGCTTCTCGACGGACCGAACCCACCCCGACTGTGGGTGATCCTCGAAGAGTCCGTGCTGCTGCGCCCGGCAGGCAACCCGACTGTCATGGCCGAGCAGTTCCGCCACCTGCTCGCCGTCGCCGCCCGCCCCCGCGTCAACCTGCAGGTCGTGCCCCTGTCCGCCGGCGTCCACCCAGCCCTCGGCGCCGGCTTCACCATGCTCACCTTCAATGTGGACCAGCCACCGCTGGTCTACGTCGAGGAAACCGAAGGCGCGAACTACCTCGAACGCCCACCCATCGTCCGCCGCTTCGCCAGCCGCCTCGACCACCTCCGCGCAGTAGCCCTGTCCCCACAGGCCTCACACGACCGGATCCACCAACTCGGCAGGGAAAACCCATGACCACAAAAACCTTCCGTAAAAGCACCGCGAGCGGGCCCGACGGCGGAAACTGCGTCGAAGTCTTCCCCGGCGCAGACGTCGTCGAGGTCCGCGACAGCAAAGACCGCGACGGACCCGTCGCCGCCTTCACCCCCACCGCCTGGGCGGCACTGTGCACCGCTCTGCTCGCCGGCGACCCCACAGACACCATCCGCCCTCTTGCCGACGGCGGAGCCCAGATACGCCAAGGACCGACAGCTCTCACCTTCACCCGCAGCGAATGGGACGCCTTCCTCACCGGCGTCGGCAACGGCGAATTCGACCAGCTACAGGAAAGCCGACACACAAGCCCCCACCTGGCACCAGCCACACGCTAGAACGACAAGATAGAAGAAGCCGCCCAGCTCGGGGGGTGCCGGGCGGCCCGCACGCCACATTATCATCAGATGGCCATACGGCCGCCGCGAATCGTGCGTTATTCCGGACCCAGTGGGCATCGGCGCTCCTGGCACGACGCAGCGGGAGATTGACGGCCAAGGGCGCTGTGCGTGTCGGCCCGCAGTTGCCCGACCAGGGAGCGCGCCGAGGTTGCGCCTACATGTAGTCGTTTGCGCAGCATCTCGGCGAAGATCGGCCGCTGGTGCTGCTGCCAGTGCAACACATCCTCGGCGCGTGCACGATGCAGCACATCCTGCTCCCGCCACCAAGCCATCGTGACGGCGCGTCGCCTCGGACGGTGAAGCTGTCTTTTCGGTCGGCCTGCGGGCCGATGGCGTGACTGTCGTGTCGGCACAGGTCATGCCAGATGGATGCTGCTCGAAGGAGCGTCGGTGCGGTGCCGGAACGGCGAGTGGAGGTGCGCGTCGGCGTTGCCGACGAGGGCGGTGGACGCGACGTCGACGACGCCGAAGTTCCCTGCAGAAGCAGCCTGTCGCCCGCTGTTCGCGGTTCTGGCAGAACCTAGGCAGAGGGTCGGTCCAGCCAGCCGCGCCTACCGGAGAGTCACCGGATCAGGGAGTCGTCCTCACCAGCGAGGGACGCAGTGGCGTCGTGTTCCGCCCGGCGGCGCAGCGTGATCACACCGTCCGTCAGTGCTTCCTTCCGCGCCGGTGCGCTGTTCCTACTCGGAAACCAGGGGCGGCTCACGGAGTCAGCTACCCGCCTGCATGAGACGCGAGCCAGTGGCTGATCGCCTTCCAGAACTCGACCGGCTGCTCCTCGTGTGCATAGTGTCCGGCCCCCGTGATGGTGTCGGCTGTGGCTGTGAGGGCGTGGACTGCGGTGTCGGGATCGAGTCCTATGATCGACCCCATGCTGGGCGAAGCGCCAACGGCGGCTGGATGTGTGGCAACGCGCCATACCTGGCTTCGTGGCACCTCAATGCCAGACTACGTGGCCCTTAGCCACGATGGGTTGGTGCTGCTCATCGAGGCTAAGACGTGGCGCCCGCCTCACCTCGGCCGGAACGAGTCGGGCATGTCCTTGATCGCCGAAGGACTCCGTCTGATCTTCGAGACGGAGCGGATGGCGGACGCTTTCCGCCTTCTATGGCAGTCCCACGATGCGGCCAAAGGCCACCCGGCGTTTAGCCTGAGTCACGAGCTGGCTCACTACCTGCTCCACGATAAGTCAGGTCGCGATCACACCGAGCCCGTCGCTCCTGCGCGTGCCGTCACGCCGTGGCTTCGCTCCTGCGTCGAACCTTCATCTGTCGAGACCCCGCCCACCGAGCTAGCCACCGACCCCAGCCGGGCGCTGCACCCGCTGATTGCCGCCCCGGCCTACGCGCGCGATCTGGCCCAGAGACCGGACATCTGGCCGCCCGACCTCGCGCCGGTGTTCTCCCAGACGAGCGACATTGCGGCGCCCGGGATCCGGCGCGAGCCGACGTGGCTTTCGCGCGCCGTGCTGGCACGGCTCGACTACCTCGCCGGACGGCTCCGGGGGCATAGCCGTGCCGGTGCCCGACATTGGCGCCAGATACTCCTTTCCTACTTCTCCCGGGCCTTCGCCCGCATCAGCCGGGCAGCCCGCGTCCTGGCGTCAGCTCCGCACCGGCCGTGTGATCTGTTGCCGCTCCGCGGCGCCTACACGCCTACTGCACCGCCGACTCTCGCCGTCTGACGAGCAGCGGGCGCTGGACCGGCACGACCTTCGCGACGCTCGTAGATCCCTTCCCGCCGAGCATCACGGGGAGTCCGGTCGCTCCCCTGGAGTGCGGGTACGCGATGTTCCCCTGGGCCGTCCTTGTGGCCTCACCCGTCGTCGTCTGGTGCGCGGCGTGCCTTGCGTTGTTCATCGTCGCCGTCCTGGCCCAGCGCTGGGCAAAGTTGCCGAACGCTGACGTGGTGCGCCTGCTCAATGCCACGGCCATGAAGTCGCCAGCGGGAGCGCCGACTGCCCTTATCCGCCGCCGGCCCGGTTCGCCGCGCCCCTAACGGCGGCATGATGGCTCACGACCAGCGGTCGTCATCCACGTCTGGGGCGAACGCCGCCTCAGTCTCCGCGCGGGTGTCGATTTCGACCTCCAGCATCGTGGCCGTGGCGTGGAGGCAGTGTGCGGCTCCGGTCATCGCCTCGTGGAAGCGGCGCAGGTGCCAAGCGTCCACCGGAGCTGCGCAGGCTCGGCTACGGCTAGGACGGTTGTGGCGCTCGGCTGTGAAGGGTCGTGTGGGTATCGCTGCGCAACTGCGCTACCAGTCCTCGTGCTGTCCCGTCCCCACCACAGTCACGATCTCCCTCTCCCTACCCACCCAGGTTACAAGATGATAACCATCACCTGACTCACCTCATCTTGACGGGTAGGGCGAGCGTCGTGGCGGAACACGCCGCCTGGTTTCAGGTGGCCCGCGTCGCAGCAGCCGTCAAGGCTGCGTCGAGGAGCGCCGTGTCGCTCGGTCGTGAAGGGTGGCGTGGGTGTCGTCGCGGACCCGCGCGACCAGTTCCCGGGCCGTCCCGGTTCCGACATGGAGACGTTTACGGAGCGTCTCGGCGGAAATAGGTCGTTGGTGGGTCTGCCAGTGCAAGACGTCCTCGGCTCGCGCCCGGTGCAGCAAATCCTGGTCTCGGGCTTCTCTCGTCCGGGTTTCAGGCCTGCCGGGTCGAGAGAGCGAAGGGGCGGGTTGATCCTGCTCGGCTGGGTCAGACGGGGTGAAGGATGCCGGCGAGCCGGGCCGAGAAGCATCCATGTCCGTGGTCTGCATGGCCTGGAGGAGGTCGGGTGCCACTTCGCCCCAGCCGATCAAGAGCAGCGGGCCGACCGCGTCAAACGCGGCACGCCCGTAGTGACCGGCAATCAACGGCTCGGCGATGTTCAGAGACAGGGTGACGAGGCTGGCGAACAGCAGCAGGCGTCGCGCCGCGCGCAGCACTTCCGCCGGCCCGTCGTGTACTGAAAGGTATCTGGTGCCCAGCAGCAGCGCGACCACGGACAGGTCCACCGCAGGCGCGACCAACGGTGCCACCCAGATCGGAACCCCCAGCCGCACCCCGAGCGCGAAGCTGTTCCCGAAGCCGAACAGAAACGTCAACGCGACCACCACACCGACGATCACGGTCACGAGACGGGCCGAAGCATCCAACCCCACTCGAAATTCGGGACATATGTTCGATTCGCTAGATGATGTAGAAGTCGGCGCGGTCATCGGGCATCGTCCCTGGTCAGGGCCCGGGTAGCGACCGGCCGGACAGTGATTTCGGGGCCAGAAACCATGATCGAACGGTTCGGATGCTGGTACACATGGTCCACCCGAAGGCGGGTTCAGGACCTGCATAATTGGCATTTCCTACCTACTCGCTCGCACTGCGATGATCGTTGTGGGTGGACTGTGGGTGAGAAGGGCGCATTACACGCCGCGGAACCGCCCTGACCACCGTCTCCGCGACCGCCTGCCCGGTAGACCGCAACAGGTGCGCGTACAGCCGCGCGGTGATCGACGGGTTCGAGTGGCCGAGCCGTTTCGAGATCAGCGCCAGGTCGACGCCCTCCCGGATCTGGATGGACGCGTTGCTGTGCCGCAGCCCGTGCAGCCGCTGCCGGGGCAGCAGGTCGTCGCCGAGCTCAACCCCCGCGGCGAGGTCGAACGGCAGCGGGCCGGCGAGGTGCAGCACGGCGCCGGCCCCGCGGCGGCGTGTGCAGCCCAGGACCGTCACCTCCCCGCAGGGTTCCCGGTCCCGGTACACCGTCCACGCGCCCTCCGGTGGGCGATGGCGCCGACCGACAGTCAGCGTTGTCGCCCCGCGATCGGCCGGACGCACCAACGCGGTGCACAGCCCGACTCTCCGGGCAATCACCTGCATGTGCTGGGACACGTAGGCCGGAGACAGGTACCGGCCATCCGCACGCGCGAAGATCAGCCCGGTGAGGTGAACGGGTTCTCCGCGGCGGCGAGGGATACTCGGCGGTCCCGGATCTGTGCACGTTCAACGTCGATATCCGGCTCACCCCCGCCTTCGATGACAAGGCCGCGCTGGACCTGCTGCGGACCCAGGCGGCACAGGTGGACGCCGCCTGGCCAGG
>NZ_JAMQQG010000016.1 GCF_023716925.1 Frankia sp. R82 | reverse complement strand
GGCCGGGGACACGGCCGCCCCCGTCGATCCGGTGCTCGCCGCCGCCGCCCGGGAGGGCGTGGCCGACCCGCGGGCCGCCCTGCAGGACGCGTTCGACGACGGACGGATCCTCGCCGTCGCCGACCGCATCGCCCTCGAGCGTTATGCGATGGCCGAACAGTCCATCGCCGACGGCGTCGAACGCCTCATCGCCACCGCAGAGCCGCTGCGGGCCGGTGAGCCCCGGGTTCGCCGCCGCCCCGACTCCACCGGCGACACCGACGACGACTCCCCCGGCACCGACGCCACCCCGTCCGTCCCCGCCCCGCCGCCGGCCACCGAGCTGAGCTTCGACGACGGCCCGTCGGACGACGACACCCCAGCCGACCCGGACGCCGGCAACGCCGATCGCTCCGACTCCGGTGTCATCCCCACTGCCGGCGCCGGCCTGGATGGTGCCGCCGCGGACGCCTCCGGCCCCGATGCGACCAGGGACGCCGACGACGCCGTGCGCGGACTGGACGAGGTCCAGCTGCGCGCGGCCCACGCAGCGCTGGAGTCGGGGGTGAGCGTGCTCACCGGTGGTCCGGGCACCGGCAAGAGCCGCACCGTCGCCGCCGTGGTCCGCCTGGCCGAGGCGGCCGGCGCCGAGGTGGCGCTCGCCGCGCCCACGGGACGGGCCGCCAAGCGTCTCGAGGAGCTCTGCGGCGCACCGGCGAGCACCCTGCACCGCCTGCTCGGTGCCCAGGGCCGCGGCGCCGGTTTCGCCCGCGGCGAACACAATCCGATCGACGCCGATCTGGTGGTCGTCGACGAGGCGTCCATGCTCGACGCCGAGCTCGCCGCGGCCCTGCTCGACGCCTGCGCCGACGGCACCCACCTGATGTTCGTCGGCGACCCCGCACAGCTGCCGAGCATCGGCCCCGGCCAGGTCCTCACCGACCTGCTCGACTACGGACTGGCCCGCGGCCCCGCCGACGGCAGCCCGCCCGGCACCGATCCCGAGGACGGCCCGGCCGACCCGCATCCACGGGGTGAGGTGCCGGTGACGGAACTGCGCCGGCTCTACCGACAGGTGGACGGTGGAGGTATCGCGACGCTGGCGGCCGCGGTGCGCGGCGGGGAACTGCCGCCACCCGCCCCCGATGCCGGACGGGAGGTCGTCGTCGTGCCCGCGAAGAGCTCCGGCGAAGCCGCCCACCGCACGGTGCAGCTCGTCACCGACTCCATCCCGCGGGCCCTGGGCATCCCGGTCGCCGACATCCAGGTCGTCACCCCTGTCCACGCCGGTCCCGCCGGCACCACGGCGCTGAACGCGGCCCTCAAGCGCGTCCTCAACCCCGGGGGCACGTCCGGCGCTGGAGCTGGGGCAGGTGGCGGTGGCGGTGGGGCGGGCTCCGGCGGCTCGGCCTCGGGGTTCGATATCGGTGATCGGGTGGTGGCCACGGCGAACCACGTCGACATCGGGTTCGCCAACGGTGAGATCGGCACGGTCGTCGCCCTCGGCGATCGCGGCGCGCTGCGAGTCGCCTTCCCCGGCGGGACGGTCGAGGTGCCCGCCGGCCTGCTCGGCGACCTGCGCCTGGGCTGGGCGGTGACCGTGCACCGGGCCCAGGGCAGCGAGTGGCCGGCCGTCGTCGCCGTCTTCCCACCGGAGGCCGGGCGGATGCTCACCCGTCCGCTGATCTACACGGCGCTGACCCGGGCGGCGAGCCACCTGTCGATCGTGGCGGTCAACGGCCCGGCCGTCCGCCACGCCGTGCGCACCTCCGGCGGACGCCGCCGGACGACGTCGCTCGGCCCGCTGCTGGCCGGCCACGAGGCCGGTGAGCTCGAGGACGACTCCGACGACGACCTCGACGACGACCTCAACGACTCTCCCTGACGCCCTTGCGCCCCGCCTGATCTCCCTACCTCCCCGCCACCTCGGTCATCCCGGCTATTCCGGCCATTCCGGCTATTCCGGCCAGACGTGGAGGGTTATTCGGGAAATGACCCGCTTGATCCTCGAACAGCCCTCCACATGTACCCGAACAAGCCTCCGCATGAGGTCAGCACGACAGCGACCTCCGCCGCCGCACAGCGCACCCCGGCTCCGTCCCCGCCACCCACCCGAGGAACCGCCCTGGACCACCGCAACACCGAAAAACCCCAGGCCGCTGCCAGGGTCTGTTACCTGGCCGGGCGGCGGCCCACCCCGGACGACCACAACGTCGAGGAGTCTGACGCCGTCGCCGATCCTGCCGAGGCGTAGTGAAGGATCCAGGGCCCCAGGTCTTCACTAACCCTCGGCAAGACGTGATCAAGGTCTCGGCGCGAGGCGATCAGGGTAGCTTCGACGGCCGACGAGGTAGCGGCGCGACCGCGCCCGGAGCCAGTCTGGACGTCAGGTCACGACACAAACTCCAAGGAACTTCGTGCTGCGCCACAGGAACTCGGGACTCCGGGGCGGCGAGCAAACGCATCGATGCAGGACACCGGGGCAAGGCATCCAGGCGAGGGCCCCAAGGGAGGCACGACTCAAGACGGAAGCACAGCCCACAACGGAGGCACGACCCCAAGACGGAAGCGCAGATCCGAGACAGGGCGGGGCTCGGCGAAGATCAGAACACGGATGCGGACCTGGGCACCTGTGGTGCCACGGCCAGCGAAACTGTACCGTTCCGTTCCTGGGCGATGATGGCGGTGACGACGATGACGGTGGGGTGAGGCCGTGGCAGACGGTGGTGACGGGGCTCGACCTGAGGGCTCGGCGGTGACGCGGGTCCGGCCGGCGGGCAGCCGACGACTGAGCGCCGAACGGGTCGGGGAGATCTACGCCGACGTGATCGAACTACTGATCGAACTCGGCTACGACGGCCTGACCATGGACGGAATCGCCGCCCGATCCCGGGTCAGCAAGGCCACGCTGTACCGGCAGTGGCAGGGCAAGGCCGACCTCGTCGTCGAGGCCCTGCACCACGACAACCCCGCCCCCGCCCGCATCGACACCGGCAGTCTGCGCGGCGATCTGATGGCGATGACCACGGTCCTCGGTGACGTCGCCCCGACCGACGCACCACTGCTAGCCGGCCTCGCCCACGCCTGCCACACCGATCCGGATCTCGGCGCCGCGTTACGCCGCCGGCTGTTCGCCCCGTTCCATGGCATCCTGCGCGAGATCCTCGACCGCGCGGTGCAACGCGGCGAGATCGCACCCGGCAACCCGGCGCTCGACTTCGGCCCGCTCGCCTTCATGGCCATGATGCCCGCCCGGGCCCTGTTCGAAGGCATCCAGGTCACCCCCGAATACCTCGCCGGATTCGTCGATCACCTCCTGCTGCCGTCGCTGGTCGGATCACCACCGACGATGTCGCCGTCGTCAGACGTGTCGCCGTCGGATGTCCGATCGTCGGCGGTCGCAGACGGTACGCCGCCCGGTGCCTCGTAGCCGGCCCGCTCACCGAACGCCGTTGTCCGCCGTCGTGCGCCCCAACCACCGCCTGCTCGGCGAGCTTGCCGCCGAGCGGTATCCCGGGATCACGCTGCAGGTCGAGGACCGCCGGCAGGCGTCGCCGACGCGCCGTCCTCCCGAGGTTCGGACCCCCCGGGTCCGTCAACAACACGCCGAACGAACGCCCGACGACGCTGACCACCGTCTCGGACCCCCTGGGTCCGTCAACAACACACAGGTCAGAAGGGTGACCAGCTCATGAGTCAGCTCGCAGGTCAGGTCGCCGTCGTCACCGGTGGTGGCCGCAACATCGGACGCGCGATCGCGCTGCGGTTCGCCGAAGAGGGGGCGGCGGTCGTGGTCACCGCCCGCCACATCGCGGAGATCGAGGAGACGGTCGCCCTGATCCGGGCCGCCGGCGGCCGGGCGGCAGCCCGCCAGGCCGACGTGACCGACCTGGACGCACTCAGGGACGTTCTGGATTTCGCCCGGTCCGAGTTCGGCCCGATCACCCTGCTGGTGAACAACGCCGGTGGTGGTGGCCGTGGCACATCGGGTCGGTTCAGCCTGCTGGAACCCGAGGGCATCCTGCGCGGGGTCAACCTGAACCTGCTCACCCCGATCTACGCCAGCCGTCTGGTGCTGCCCGACATGCTCGAGGCCGGGCAGGGACGGATCATCAACGTGGCCAGCGGAGCCGGCATGATCGGCATGGCCTACCAGGTGCCTTACGGCGTTTCGAAGACGGGCCTCATTCGGTTCTCCGAAATGCTTGCCCTGGAACTGCAGGAACACAACATCTCCGTCTTTTCGATCACGCCCGGCAATGTGCTCAGCAAGCTGACCCAGCCCATGTGGCCCCACCGCGACGAGCTCATCAACAACCCGCCGCCCGATTTCCCGAAGGTCTTTCCCGCGGGGCATGCCCTGGAGGACGAGGGCTGGTATCCGGCGGAACGGTCGGCCGAGCTGTGCCTGTTTCTCGCCTCCGGCAAGGCCGATGCGGCGACCGGCCGGTTCTTCTCCGTCCACTACGACGAGCACGAGATCGTCGCGCAGGCAGAGCGGGTGGAACGCGAGGAGCTGTATGCCCTGCGCATCCCGACCCTGACCGGGCTGGAACCGTCCATCGACTACCGCAGGCCCAGCAGCCCGGACGAGGCTGCCGGGAACGGCTGACCGAGAGGTCGCCCATGTTGTCTCCCTTGATGTGGCAGGGGTGTGTCCCCGTCTGAGACGGTGGGTCGCCGGGGACGGCCCGATGGCCGTACGGTGACCGTCGGATGACAAGCTGAGGGTGCGGCGACGAGGCCGACGTCGCCACGGCTGGCGCGCCCTGCCCCGGGCGCGTACGCGCCCCGGGCAGGAGGCAAGATCGTGCGGCGAGAGGATGGGTAGCGTTCCCATCGTGGATGCAGAAGCGGCGGACAGCAGCGAGGCCGGTCCGGGACCGGCGCTGCTGCCCGGCCCCCGCGAACCCGGCCGCGCTCAACCTCTCGAGGGCAGAGTGCCATCCTTCGGTGGCAGCCCGCCACCTACCAATGGCTCGTCGTCCGAGCCGAAAGTTGCCCAGTCCGGCCCGGACGCCAGGCTGGCCCCCAGCGCCGGGCTGACCCAGCACACCGAGCTGGTCCCCGCGGCCCCGCCGTCCCGCGACACCGGATCGTCCCGCCACGCGGGGCCGGCCACTGCCGGCGGGCTTCCCGCCGAGGCCGAGTCGCCGGCACAGGTCGGGACCCCGGCACAGGTCGGGACCCCGGCACAGGTCGGGACCCCGGCACAGGTCGAGTCGCCGGCACAGGTCGAGACCCAGACACGGGTCGGGGGGGGCGGGCCGGGCTGGCGGCGGTTGTGGGTGCTGGCCTGCGGGCATACGCGCGCGCTCCTGATGCTGGCGGTCGGACTCGCCGTGGCCGTCGGCGCGGTCCTGCGGTTCGCGACGCCGAGCCATCTGTGGCTGGACGAGTCGCTGACCGTGGCGATCGCCTCGCTGCCCGTCCCGGATCTGCTGCACGCCCTGCGGCACGACGGTTCACCGCCGTTGTACTACCTGCTGCTGCATGTCTGGATCGCGGTGTTCGGCGACGGCGATGTGGCCGTGCGGGCGCTGTCCGGCGTGCTGTCGCTGCTCACTCTGCCGATGGCCTGGCTGGCCGGACGCCGCGTCGGGCGGATCGCGTCCGGTGCCGGCAACGCCGGGTCGGATGCGCCGACCTGGGTGGCCGTCGCGACGCTGCTGCTGTTCTCCTGCTCTCCCTACGCCATCCGGTACGGCAGCGAGACGCGGATGTACTCGCTGGTCGTGCTGCTGGTGCTGGTGTTCGGGTTCACCGCGGTGCGGGCGCTGGAACGGTCGAGTCTGCCGCGGCTGGGGCAGCTCACACTTACAACGACCGCGCTGGTCTACACGCACTACTGGACGTTCCTGCTGATCTTCACGGTGGCGGCGTTCCTGCTGCTGCAGGCCCGGCGGCGGCCGTACTACCGGCGGGTGACGCTGCGGGCGTTCGCGGCGATGGCGGCGTCGGCCGTCCTGTTCGCGCCGTGGATGCCGTCGTTCGCCTTCCAGATGCTGCACACCGGTACTCCGTGGGCACCCAAGGTGCAGGCCCAGGTGCTGCTGGACACGGTGTTCGACTGGGCGGGGCCGCAGTCCACCGGAGCGCTGCTCGGCGTGGTGCTGCTCGGCGGGGCCCTGATCGGGTTCACCGCCCGTCCCGCGGGCGGTCGGGAGCTTGCGGTTCGGGTCACCGGGCGGGTGCCGGGACGCTATCTTGCGGCGATCTGGCTGGCACCGCTGGTGCTCGCCTACTTCGTGAACGCGTTCGGCGGCAGCGCGTACGCCGAGCGGTACACCGGCATCGCGCTGCCGGCCTGCCTGATGCTCGCCTCACTCGGCATCGCCGTGCTGCCCGGGACAAGAGTGCGGGCGATCGTGCTGGTGCTGGCGGTGGGCAGCGGGCTGATCGGCGGCTGGCAGCTGGCCCGCACCGAACGCACCCAGGCCGGGGAGATCGCCGGACGGATCGTGGCGCTGGCCCGCCCCGGCGACGTCGTCGCCTACTGCCCCGACCAGCTCGGCCCCGCGGTGCACCGGGCGCTGAGCCGACACGGCCCGCCGACCGTGCGCGAGATCGTCTACGCGGACTCCTCGGGCCCCTCGCTCGTGGACTGGGTCGACTACCCCGACCGGATGCGCCATGCCAACGGCACGGCGTTCGCCGCCGAGGTCAACGAGCTCGCCGGCCCCGACCATGCTGTGCTGCTCGTGCGCGCCGACGGCTACCGGTTCCTCGAGGGCGCATGCGCGGTGCTCTCCGACCAGCTTGCCACCCTGCGCGACCGCACTGTGCAGGTCTACCAGCGCGACCTGTACGAGGGCGCGTCCCTGGAACGTTTCTCCACCCTGCGCTGAGCAGCCCCACCCGCGCGCCACCCGACGTCGTCCCGCCCCGGGCCACTCGACCACCCACCCACCCATCCGCTCGGCCCGATCGGGTGAACGGGTGGTCGAGTGGTCGAGTGGTCGAGTGGCGAAATGGTGACCGGATCGCGCAGGTGTCGATCCTCCGTAGTCCACCGCACCTCTTCCCTGTGCACTTTTGGTACGGTACCGTTTCGTTCCCGAGCGACGTTCGGTGGAACGAAGGGGTGAGACCATGACGGACAGCGACAGCGGGGCTCGTCCCGCGGGGCCAGCGGTGACGCGGGTCCGGCCGGCGGGCAGCCGACGACTGAGCGCCGAACGGGTCGGGGAGATCTACACCGACGTGATCGAACTACTGATCGAACTCGGCTACGACGGCCTGACCATGGACGGAATCGCCGCCCGATCCCGGGTCAGCAAGGCCACGCTGTACCGGCAGTGGCAGGGCAAGGCCGACCTCGTCGTCGAGGCCCTGCACCACGACAACCCCGCCCCCGCCCGCATCGACACCGGCAGTCTGCGCGGCGATCTGATGGCGATGACCACGGTCCTCGGTGACGTCGCCCCGACCGACGCACCACTGCTAGCCGGCCTCGCCCACGCCTGCCACACCGATCCGGATCTCGGCGCCGCGTTACGCCGCCGGCTGTTCGCCCCGTTCCATGGCATCCTGCGCGAGATCCTCGACCGCGCGGTGCAACGCGGCGAGATCGCACCCGGCAACCCGGCGCTCGACTTCGGCCCGCTCGCCTTCATGGCCATGATGCCCGCCCGGGCCCTGTTCGAAGGCATCCAGGTCACCCCCGAATACCTCGCCGGATTCGTCGATCACCTCCTGCTGCCGTCGCTGACCCTGATCCGGCCGGTGGCCGCGCGCTAGGGGCGCCCCGCCCCGTCCGACCGGGTTCCACACCGATATCGCAAGGGAGCGCCATGGAGAAGGTCGTCTTCGTCGCCCACCAGCCGGGGGACATCCCCGCGCTCAGCCCTGCCGACGTCGTGCAGTTCAACCACCGGCTGCTGGGCGAGCTGCCCGCCGACCGCTGCCCCGGGATCGCCGTGCGGGTCGAGGACCGCGAGACGACCGACCGGTGGCAGCGTCGGAGCGAGCCCGTCACCCGTCGCTTCGTCGCCGCGCTGTCGGTGTGGGTCGAGGCGGGCGAGGACACCGGGGACGTCGCCGCCCTCGTCGCCGACGTCTGGCCGGACCATGTGGCCGCTGTCGTGACGGAGGCCGTCGTCCGGTGGGGTGGCTCCCGGCCGGTCAGCGCCACCCGGCCGCAGCCAGGCCACACGGTGGCCGCGCTGCTGTACCGGTTGCCGTCGCTGACCCACGACCAGCTCGTGCGGCACTGGATCGACGTGCACCAGCCGATGTCCCTGCGTATCCATCCGGCGCGCACCTACGTCCGCAACGTGGTCGCTCGCGTCGTGCCGGCGACGGGCCGGCCGACACCCGACGGTCCGCTGGTCGAGGGCGAGCCGTTCGACGCGCTCAGCGAGGAGGGCTTCGCGTCGCTCGAGGACGTTCTCGATCCGGCCCGTTTCTTCGGCGGCGACGTGACCGAGGCGACCTGGCAGCAGAACGCCAGCACAATCGGCGACGACATCAGGCTCTTCCTCGACGGCACGCGGACGGTCGCCGCGGTCATGGACGAGTACCTGCTGCGTGACCTCCGGTCGTCCCGCCCGCCCGGCGCCGGCTGACCCGGCCGATCCGGATGCGCGTGCCCGGCGGTGCGGAAACAGAACCTGGCAGCCGTCGCCGACGGTCTGCCCGCCGGGGATCGGAATCCCCGATTCCACCGGCAGAACTCACATCACGAAAGGTGATCGACTGATGAGTCAGCTCGCTGGTGAGGTGGCCGTTGTCACCGGTGCCGGACGCGGCATCGGCCGCGCCATCGCCCTGCGCTACGCCGAGGAGGGCGCGGCCGTCGTGGTCTCGGCCCGCTCGACGGACGAGATCGAGGAGACGGCGTCCCTCATCCGGGCCGCGGGCGGGCGGGCGGCGGCGCATACGGCCAACGTGACCGACCTGCCCTCCGTCCAGGCGCTGCTGGACTTCACGACGTCCGAGTTCGGTACGCCGACCATTCTGGTGAACAACGCCGGTGGCGGCGTCCCCGGCACGTCGGGCAGGTTCGAGAAGATGGATCCGGAGGCCATCGTCAAGGGCCTGAACCTGAACCTGATCGCCGCGATCCACCTCAGCCGCCTGGTGCTGCCGGGCATGCTCGAGGCCGGTCACGGCCACATCATCAACGTGGCCAGCGGCGCCGGCATGGTCGGCATGCCGTTCCTGGTTCCCTACGGCGTCTCCAAGACCGGGATCATCCGTTTCTCGGAAATGCTCGCCCTGGAGCTGGAAGGCCGCGGCGTGTCGGTCTTCTCGATCACGCCGGGCAATGTGCTCAGCAAGCTGACCGACCCGCTGTGGCCCATCCGTGACACCCTCGCGGCAAACCCACCGGACACCTTCTCCTGGATCTTCCCGCCCGGCCACGAGCTGGAGGACAAGGGCTGGTACCCGCCGGAGCGCGCCGCGGAGCTGGCCACGTTCCTCGCCTCCGGCAGGGCCGACGCGGTGTCCGGGAAGTTCTTCTCCGTCCACTACGACGAGCATGAGATCGTCGCCCAGGCCGAGCGGGTGGGGCGCGAGGAGCTGTACGCGCTGCGCATCCCGACACTGGACGGGCTCGAGCCCGCCATCCTCTACGGCGAGCGGGCCCGCAGGCAGGCCGACGCCGCCACCTGATCTCGCCGGACAACCAGGCCGGGTGCGTTCACCCGGTGGTCTCACCACCAGGGCGGTGCGGCGGGTCAACGACGACCTCGCGGTATCGCCCTGTGGGCGTTGGGCTGGTGAGCAGCACGGCGGTGAGCACGAGCAGGCCCATCGGCAGCGTGTAGTGGTTGAAGAACGTCTGCTTGTTCATCAGGCTCGCGCCGAGCAGGACGAGCGCGCCGCCGAGACAGAACCCGCCCGCGTCGCCCCGGGCCCGCCAGGCCAGCACATAGGCCGCGGCCAGCACGACCAGCGCCGGTCCGAAACCGAGCGTCACGCCGAAATGGGACGCCCAGCCCGGTACCGACAGTGAGTGGCCGAGGACCCGGTAGTGCAGGTTCGTGGTCACGGCATCGTCGACAAAGTCGCGTGGGCCGGCGACCAGCCAGGGCGCGACCAGCAGCAGCGCCGTGCCCGCGCTCACCGCCGTGCGCCGCACGCCGAACGCCGGCCAGGCCGCCGCGACCGGCACCAGCAGCGTCACATGCTGTTTGGACGCCAGGGCCAGCGCGAACGCGACGACCGCCACCCGGGGGTGTCCCCGGGCCACCGCGAGCACCATGGCGGCCAGGCAGGCGATCAGCAGCGGCTCGGTCCACGACTGCTGCAGCGCGTACATCGACTCGGGCAGGATCACCACCAGCAGCGGCAGCAGCCCGACCGCGCCCGCCGCCGCTCCCCCGTCCGGACCAGGCGAGCCAGGCGAGCCAGGGGCGGCGCCCAGCCGGCGGGCGCAGATCGCGGCGATGGCGAGGGCGGCGAGCAGACCGTAGCGGACGTCGCCGAGCAACAGCCGGGCCGGGGCGAGCAGCACGGACGTCCACGGCAGGTACGGGTAGACGTCGAACAGGCCGTCGAGGCCGTAGGACGCCCGGTCCGGCGCCCACTGCTGGCGGTACAGGTCCGCGCCGTGAACGAGCCCCACCGTGGAGACCTGCAGCAGGTGGAACACGTCGATGCGCGGCGCGGGCGCGGCCCGGATGGTGGCCACCCCGGCCGCACCGGCCAGCGTCAGCACCGTCCGGAACACCGCGGTGGACCCGGCCGTCCACCGGCGCGGCTGTCCGCCCGCCGCCCCGGTACTGCGGCGGCCCAGGAGGGTGCCACTGGCGCCCCGGGCGATGGTGGCGGCGGCCAGCAGGCCGGCGCAGGCCGCGAGGAAGTCGGCGGCGGCGGCCGGTGTTCCACTGGCGTAGTACCGGGGATGGCGCACCAGCGGACCCAGCCCGACGGTGAGCGCAACGAGCGCCCAGGACAGGCGCTGTCCGCCCGACTCGCCCCCTCCGGCCTGCTGGCGTGCGTCCAGTGGCCGGGGCCCGATCGGCGCAGGTCCACGGGGACGTGGTCGGGCCCACCACGTGGCGCAGGTGGCGGCGGTGACGCCGATGCCGATCGCGGCCATCGCCCAGGCGCCGTAGCGCCCGTCCTTGGCCGCGATTCCCCAGGCCAGCGCACACCAGCTGACCAGCACCGCGGCCAGCACCGGCCGGGAGCCGGCGGCCGGTGCCCCGGCGGCGGGGGCAGCCAGCGTGAGGTGGGCGTCCCGGACCTGGCCGCGCCGGGACGTCACGCGCCGCATCGGCGCACAGGAGCCATGACCGCACGATCCCAGAGGCCGACCACCCCCATCCCGGGGGATCGGTGCGGGGCCGCGCCGGGTGCCCCGCGTACCACGGTTGGCTGGCACGGAACGGCAAGGGGGTGGGGGTGGATCACAGCCGTACACGTGCAAGACTCACCCCGTGGCCGGCCCCAGGGTCCGGCGCCCCCATGGACCGGTGCATCGGCATCGGCTCGGGAGTGACCATGCAGGTGTGTTGAGGAGAGGTCCGGCACAGTGACCGAAAAGCCAGAGGTAGTCGTCATCGGGGCCGGGCCGGCCGGCCTGACCGCCGGCTGGGAGCTGGTGAAACGGGACGTGCCCGTGACGATTATCGAGGGTGACTCGGTCGTCGGCGGAATCAGTCGTACCGCGCAGCGCGACGGCTGGCGTTTCGACATCGGCGGCCACCGTTTCTTCACGAAGGTTCCCGAGGTCGAGAAGCTGTGGCATGAGATCCTCCCCGACGAGGACTTCCTGCTGCGGCCGCGGTCGAGCCGTATCTACTACAACGGCAAGTTCTTCGACTACCCGTTGAAGGCGACGAACGCGCTGGGCAATCTCGGGGTGGTCGAGGCGGCGCGCTGCATCGCGTCCTACGCCGCGGCCCGGGTGCGTCCGCCGAAGGACCAGAGCAACTACGAGAACTGGCTGGTCGCCCGCTTCGGGTGGCGGCTGTACCGCACCTTCTTCAAGACCTACACGGAGAAGCTGTGGGGGGTGCCGGTCAACGAGATGCCCTCGGACTGGGCGGCGCAGCGCATCAAGAGCCTGTCGATGTTCAACGCCATCGTCAACGCGGTGCTGCCGAAGCGGAACCAGAAGGACATCACGTCCCTCATCGAGGAGTTCCAGTACCCCAAGTACGGACCCGGCATGATGTGGGAGACCGCCACCGACAAGATCGTCAAGCAGGGCGGGCGGGTCGTCTTCGAGGAGAAGGTCCGTAAGATCCACCACGAGAACGGCCGTGCCACCGGGGTGACCACCGAGGTCATCGGCGGGTACGGGCCGGGAGCGGGAGCGCCCGAGTCCTCGCGCACGGACCTGGGCAGCGAGTACCAGTACACCGGCGACCAGTTCATCTCCTCGATGTCGTTCTCGTCGCTGGTGAAGGTGATGGACCCGCCGGCACCCGCGCACGTGCTCGCCGCGGCGAACGCGCTGAAGTACCGCGACTTCCTCACCGTGGCGCTGGTGGTGCCGGAGTCCGCCGGATTCCCGGACAACTGGATCTACATTCACGCGCCCACGGTGAAGGTCGGCCGGATCCAGAACTTCGCATCCTGGTCGCCGTTCCTGGTCAAGGACGGCAAGACGTGCCTGGGCCTGGAGTACTTCGTCTTCGAGGGCGACGAGACGTGGAGCAGCTCGGACGAGGACCTCGTCGCGCTGGCGACCCGGGAACTCGTCGAACTCGGCCTGATCCGGTCAAACCAGGTCGAGGCGGGCTATGTCGTCCGTATGCCAAAGGCGTACCCGTACTATGACATGCAGTACAAGAAGAATGTGGACATCATCCGGGCCTGGCTGGCCGAGAACACGCCGAACGTGCACCCGGTCGGGCGCAACGGCATGCACCGGTACAACAACCAGGACCACTCGATGCTGACCGCCATGCTCACCGTCGAGAACATCGTCGACGGCACCCACCACGACGTGTGGGAGGTCAACGTCGAGGAGGACTACCACGAGGAGGTTTCCTCCACCAAGCGCTGACCCGGGCGTCCGGTCAGCGCCGACACCTGACGGCGCCGACCGGACCGTCAGCACGTCAAGACGTGGGCGGCGTCCACCTCCCGGCATGCCGGGGTGGGTGGGCACCGCCAGACTAGGTGCCGGGGTGTGGTCCTCCGCCGGCTGGTGATCTTCGCATCATCGGCCGGTCGGTGGCGCATGCCCGGCGGCAACCGCGGCCTGACCCCCGCACCCGTCCGGACCCGCCGGGCGCGTGGGTCCGCCGCACGAAACCAGCCCGCACGAAACCAGCCCTGCGGGTGCGGGCCCTGCCCGCCGGTCGACGAGACGCCGACCCGGCTGACCCGCCCGCACCGCGGACCACGTGGACGGAAGGAACTGCCGTGACGGACGTCGCGGTGCGCCCGGCGGAGCACAAGCCCGAACCGGTCGACCAGGTCGGCAACGCATCCGGCCGCGCGGGGCGGGCGTTCACCATCGTGGTGGGCGCACTCGTCGCCGCCGCGGTGATCGTGCGGTTCACCGCCACCCAGGCCCTGTGGCTGGACGAGGCGCAGAGCGTGGCGATCGCCCGCCTGCCGCTGTCCGGAGCCGGCACCACCCTGTGGGACGGCCTGCTCCAGGACGGTTCGCCGCCGCTGTACTACCTGCTGCTGCACGGCTGGATCTCCGTGTTCGGGGAGAGCACCCTGGCCGTACGGTCACTGTCCGCGGTGATCAACATTCTGGCGGCCTGGCCGCTGTACGTGGTCGCGCAGCGGGTGATCGGCGAGCGGGGCGCGCGGGTCAGCGTGGTGCTCTATCTGACCTCGCCGTTCGCGCTGTACTTCGGCACCGAGACCCGGATGTACAGCCTTATCGTGCTGCTGACCGCACTCGGTGGCGTGGCCCTCGAACGGGTGCTGCGCGCCCCGTCGGCGAAATCGGTGATCGGGCTCGCGGTGGCCGCCGGCTGCCTCGCCCTGACCCACTACTGGTGTCTGTACCTGCTGGTCACCGTCGGTGTATGGCTGCTCGGCCTGCTGTTCCTGCGACCCTGGTACCGGGCCCGACGAGCCCGCCGCGGCGGGACGACCGGTCAGGCTCCCGGAACCGGTGATGGCACGGACGGTGTCGACGGACTCGGCGGCGCGGGCATCAGGGTCTATCCCGCGACCGGGGGCGGGACCGGCCTGGGCTCGCCGACGGCGGCGGGTACGGGCCTGGGCTCGTCCGCAGGCGTGGGACCGGTGGGGCGACCCGCAGGCGGGGCGCGTAGCCATCGGTCAGGGGGACGTGGTGCGTCGTCGGGCACGGCGTCGGCCGGTGTGGCCTCCGCCCGGCGCGGGCCGATCTACGCGCTGATCGGCCTGGTGGGCGGCGGCCTGGTGTTCGCCCCGTGGCTGCCGAGCTTCTTCGACCAGCTCGCCCACACCGGCACGCCGTGGGGTGAGCCGGCGAGCTACGCCGCGATCTCCCACGCCTACGGCCAGTGGGCCGGCGGACCGACCACCCTCGGCCGGCTGCTGCTGTTCCTCGTCACCGGGCTGGCCGCCGCGGGCCTGGCCGGGCAGTCCACCGGCGGCCGGTTCCTGCTCATCGACCTGCGCGGACGCGAACCCGGCCGGACCCTGTTCTTCCTCGCCACCGGCACCCTGTTCGTCGCGGTCACCGCCGGCAAGCTCGTCGGCAACGCCTGGGCCGACCGCTACACCGCCACCGCGTTCGTCCCGTTCCTGCTCGTGCTCGGCCTCGGCTCGACGGTCATCGGCGACCGGCGGATCTTCCAGGGTGTCATCGCCGTCGCCGCGGCCATCGGCCTGCTGGCCGGCACCTCGGACGTCCACCGGGAGCGCTCGCAGGCCACCGAGGCCGCCCACGTGCTGCAGCGGCTGGCCCGTCCCGGCGACGTGATGCTCGTCTGCCCCGACCAGATCGGTCCCGGCCTGTCGCGCACCGTCCCCTCGTGGCTGAAGGTGTACGTCGTGCCGACGTACGCGCCGCCGGACCGGGTCGACTGGGTCGACTACGAGCAGCGCAACGAAAACGCCGACGGACGCGAGATCGCCCGGCGCGCTCTGGCCGAGGCCGGTCCCGGGCACACCGTGTTCCTCGCCGGTTCCGGGGCGTACCGCACGTACGAGGACCTGTGCACCGAGGTGCAGACCACCCTCGCGCAGGCCCGCCCGCACGCCGACCAGGTCATGAAGCAGGGCCTGCCAGCGAAGGTCTACGAGAACTACGCCCTGCTGCGCTTCCAGGCCTCCTAGGATGACCGCCGCCCCGCCGTCCCCCGCGTCCGCCGCGTCCACGTCCGCTGTCGTGGTGGACGAACGACGCGGGACGCGACGGGACGGTGGGCGGCACACCGGGGCACGCCGGCGCCCGGACCCGTGGCGCTGGCGCGAGGTGCTGCTCGCCTGGCTGGCCGCCCGGGTCGTCGTCGGCGCGGCGCTGGCCATGACCCACTTCATCGCCGACCAGGCCCAGGGCACGCAGCACGTCACCCTGCGCACCACCGGCCTGCTCGGCTGGGACGCCGGCTGGTACCGCACCATCGCCGAGTCCGGCTATGGCGGCGCCGGCGCGGAGAGCCGCCGGTTCTTCCCGCTGCTGCCGATGCTGGTGCGCGGCCTCGCGCACCTGCCGGGTGCGGCCGGGCGTGAGGGCCCCATCCTGCTGGTGATCGTCAACGTGTGCGCGCTTGGTCTTGCGCTCGCGCTGGTGCGCCTTGCCGCCGTCGAGGGCCTCGGCGAGGACGCGACGTTTCGCCTGATCTGGTTCACCGCCCTGGCACCGCCGGCGTTCGTGCTGGTCATGGGCTACGCCGAGGCGCTCGCCGGCCTGCTGGCCGTCGCGGTGTTCCTCGGTGCCCGGACCCGCCGCTTCGAACTCGCCGCCCTCGCCGGCCTGCTCAGCGGCCTGTGCCGCCCGCTGGGCGTCCTGCTCGTCATCCCGGTCGCGATCGAGGCCGCCCGCACCCTGCCCTGGTCACTGCCCCTGACCCGCCGCCTCGGCCCACCCCCCCGGCCCACCGGGGTTTCCTCTCCCTTCGGCAACGTCTCCTCCCCACACGCCGCCTCCGCCCACCCCGCCACGGCCACCACGGCTTCGGCTTCGACCACGGCGGCTTCGGCTTCGGCGGCTTCGGCTTCGGCTTCGGCCACGGCGGCTTTGGCCACGGCGGCTTCGGCTTCGGCGGCTTCGGCTTCGGCTTCGGCTTCGGCTTCGGCTGATCCTTCCTCGCCGTCCACGTCGGCATCGTTGACCGCTGCGCCGGGCAGTCTCTGGCGACCCGGCGGACGGCTGCGCGGGGCGTCCGTGGGCTGGCAGGTGGCGGCGGTACTCGCCCCGCTGGTCGGCGCCGGGATCTACGTCGCCTGGTCGGCGCACACCTACGGCGACGGTTTCGCCCCCTTCACCATGCAGCGCGACGCCGCCCGTCACGGCGCCACCAGCAACCCGCTCGCGGTGCTGTGGCACGCCGCCAGCGGCGCGTTCCACGGCGAACTCGGCACCGCCCTGCACGTCCCGTGGATCCTGCTCGCCGTCGTCGGCCTCGTCGTGATGTACCGCCGGCTCCCCTTCTCGTACGCGCTGTGGAGCACCCTGGTGCTCGTCGCCGTGCTCACCGGCAGCAACCTCGACTCCGGCGAGCGCTACCTCTACGGCGCCTTCCCGTTCCTGCTGGTCGCCGCCCTGGTCACGGCCCGCCGTGAGATCTTCACCGCAACCCTGGTCGCCGCCACCACCGCGATGACCCTCTACGCCACCCTCGCCTTCACCCTCGCCTACGTCCCCTGACGTCCCTGGCCGGGCATCCCTGGCCTGCCCTGGCCTGGCCTGGCATCCCTGGCCTGGCCTGACGTCCTTGGCTGACGTCCCTGGCCTGCCAGGTGGGCATGCTGGCCGGACCCGACGCACCCGACGGGCCTGCCCGGTGCCAGCGGTCGCCAGGGCGCATCTCATGGATCCTCGATCACCCTCGCCATCCACACATTGCCACCGCGAAACCACTGGACGTGTAGGTGGCCGCACCCCTGCCACCATGCCGGGAGTCACCCCCCGAACCGTGGTAGCTCAGCCCGACTATCACCGTGCCCAGCGACCACACATCGCACCCCGACCACAGCAGTTCCTTGATCCACAAAAAACGGCCCGACAGCCAGCCATCTGCGACCGACCGGACACGGCACGACATGATGGCGCACCGTGGAGCAAGATCGTCACGGTGAGTCCACCTGGGATTTCTTTGTCTTCTATACCGACGCGGACGCCGACTGGGCCCGGTGGATCGCCTGGCATCTGGAGGACAGCGACTACACCGTGCCAATCCAGGACTGGGACTTCGTCGCCGGCACGCACTGGCCGACCAGGGTGTCCGTCGGACGTTCGGCGTCGGAGCCCGGTCCGAGGTCGGGGTCAGACTCGGCAGACGAGGCGGTGGGCACGAGTCATCCTCCCCGAGGCCTGCTTTCGGCGGTTCGAGCTTGGCGGTTTGTGCTGCCGGTACTCATCCCACTGCTCCCGGTTCGCCAACAGAGCACCGGGACGGTTGCGCGGAACCGGTTGGGTTCGGGCTCGCCGTCCTCGTGGCCGGCTCGAGGGCTCATCCGCCAGGAGCCTTCGGCTCGAACCCGTCAACCGGGGCGGGCCGCCAGCACCGGACAACCCTCACGGCCCGCGCAGTCGACCGGCCCGCACGGGAACCCCCGCGGGTCGCGCGCGATCAGCAAAACGGACACGAATACGACCACGGCGACCCATGTAGCCGCCACCTAGGCAAATATCGGGCATAAATAACAAATTTTCCAAGGAATGCGATACGGAGAGTAGCCTTCGGACGGCCTCGGTGGCGACCGGCGGCCCACCACGGCAGAGGCGGAACCCACAACTTCCGGACGCGGATCGCGTCCGGATACGTTGCAGGAGGTAGCGGGACGGTTAACGTGGTGGGACCGCACGGTGGTAAGTGTCGATTCTCGACGCGGCGGAGTCAGGTCGCTCGCAGCCGTCGCCGATGCACCGTCGGCTGCCGCAGTTCCTGCCCGTCCGCAGTCACCCGCGTCCGCAGTGCCCGTCCGTCCGAACTGTTGTCCGCTCTCCGTAACTGTTGTCCGCTCGTCGTACAAGGTCAGGTCACATTGGCTGGAGTCGAGCTCGAATACCAGAAGCTGTACATGCCGCCGGGCACGGACCGCCGGGCCGCGGTGCAGATCCTCACGATGCACGCCGAGTTCGGGGACTGGGAGCTGGATCGGCTCCGGCTGTTCCCGGACGGTTCCCGCCGCGCGATCCTGCGCCGTCGGCGGCGCCCCGGCGGGCTGCCCGGCTATCTGCCGACCTGACCGGCCTCGCCGCGACGCACGGCGGTCCGGGTTTGGGTTTGGGTTTGGACGCGGGTGCGGGTGCGGGCTCGGTGTCGCGCGGGTCAGCCGTCGATCTCGCGGCGGGCCTGGGCCGGGGTGCGGATCTCGACCGCGTCCGGGGGGATGCCGCCGGAGAGCAGGTGGCGGCCAGAGAGCGCGATCGCCCCGAGCTTGTGGTGGGCGCGGGTGGTGGATCTGACCGCTCCGTTGACACTGTGCGCGGCGGGGTCGTGGCACGGGGTGGCGGGATCGAGGGACCAGACGTCGACGCGGAACCACATGCTGTGACGGTGCGGGTCGCCGTCCGCCCGGACCTGCAGGAAACGACGCCGCAGCACCCGGCGGGCGATCTCGGTGGCCCCTGCCGCGGGGCGCGCTTCGGGTTCGAAGCCGCCGGAGGGTTCCGTCCAGTCGGCGTTCCAGTGGGAACCATCGGCGCTGACCTGCACCAGGTAGGCGTAGGTGCGCGGCGGTGGGCCGACGCGGGAGTCCTCGGCCGGCCGGTTCAGGCCGAGGGCAGCCAGTGCGTCATCGGTCACATTCCCATCATGTCACAACGAGCCGATGAGCCTTTCACAAGGAGTGATATTCCGTGTGGCCGTGATGTCCGTCAGCAGGCGCGCAGGAAGCGGTCGAGGACGCGGACGCCGAAGCGCAGCGACTCGAGCGGGACGCGCTCGTCCACGCCGTGGAACATGCCGGAGAAGTCGAGGTCGGCGGGCAGCAGCAGGGGGGAGAAACCGAAGCAGCGGATGCCCAGCCGGGAGAAGGACTTCGCATCGGTGCCGCCGGAGAGCATGTAGGGGACGGGGCGGGCGATCGGGTCCTCGGCGCGCAGGGCGCCGGCCATCGCGTCGACCAGCGGGCCGTCGAAGCCGGTCTCGACGGCGTCGTCGAGCACGACCCACTCGCGGCGGATGTCGGGGCCGAGGATCTCGTCGAGCTGGCGGAGGAACTCCTCTTGCTGGCCGGGCAGGTAGCGGCCGTCCACATAGGCGACGGCCTCGCCGGGGATGACGTTGACCTTCTCCCCGGCGGCGAGCTGGGTGGGGTTGACGGTGTTGCGCAGCGTCGCGCCGATCATGCGGGCGACCGGGCCGAGCTTGGCGACGGTGGCGTCCAGATCGTCGAGGTCGAACTGGACGCCGATCGCATCGCCGAGTTCGCCGAGGAAGCGGCGCACCGTGTCGGTGAGCACGATCGGGAACTCGTGGCGACCCAGGCGCGCCACCGCCTCGCACAGCGCCGTGACCGCGTTGTCGTCGCTGATCATCGAGCCGTGGCCGGCGCGGCCGGTGGCGGTGAGCTTCATCCAGGCCAGACCCTTTTCGGCCGTCTCGATGAGGTAGAGGCGCAGGTCGTCGGAGACGGTGTAGGAGAATCCGCCGACCTCGCCGATCGCCTCGGTGCAGTCGGCGAAGTGCTGCGGATGGTTGTCGACGAGCCACCGGGCGCCGAGCACGCCACCGGCCTCCTCGTCGGCCAGGAACGCCACCACCAGGTCCCGGGACGGCTTGCGCCCGCTGCGCACCAGGTCACGGACGGTGGCCAGGGTCATCGCGACCATGTCGAGCATGTCGACGGCACCGCGCCCCCACAGGCAGCCGTCGAGCTCCTCGCCGGAGAACGGCCCGACCCGCCACTGGCTGGCGTCGGCCGGCACCACGTCCAGATGCGAATGGACGAGCAGCGGCGCCCGGCTCGCATCCGCCCCCTTGATGCGCGCGATGACGCTGGTGCGCCCCGGCTCGGACTCGAGGATGGTCGGCTCGATCCCCACCTCGGCGAGCTTCGCCGCCACGTACTCGGCGGCCGGACGCTCCCGCCCGTCGCCGTCGCCCCGGTTCACCGAACCGAAGCGCAGCAGCTCCGCGCACAGCTCGACCACCTCGGCCTCGGCGTTCGGCGCCGCCACCGGCAGCCGCAACCCACCCGGGCCCGAGGTCACCGGCTGCGCGGACGGGGCAGACGGGTTGGACGACGGTGGCGGCGTGGTCGACATATCCCCAGTCTGCTCCGCACCCGCCCACCGCATCGACCACGGCACGCCTGCGGCAACACTTCGGTAGTACGCCTGCAACATCCCACTCCGTCCCGTATGTTCCTGTACCCGCTCCCCTGCCGGGCCGAGCCCTCGGCCGCTTCCCGCTTCGTCCACGATCGGCGCGGATACCCCCTGTGAGCTGTGGGTATGTCGTCAGGGACGGAGGGAGCCCGACGTGACGACCTACCTGTGTCCACGCACCGACCTCGACTGCGCCGCCACGTTCACCAGCCCCGGCGACCTCGACTGGCATTTCCGGATGACCCACGGCTACAGCCGCCTCTACAGCCTCTGGACGAGCCTGCGTCCGCCCCAACCGCTCGGCCCGCCCCCCGAACGCCACGTCCCCGACGGCCTCGTCGAAGGCCCAGGCACCCGCACCCTCGCCGAGCAGCGCGCCGACCAGCGCGCCGACCAGGCCACGCGCCATCCCGAGCGTCTCGATGATCCCGACCTGCCCGCCCTCGGCGCTCGGACCGGCGGGACGCGCCATACCGGCGGGACTGGCCACACAGGTGAGCTCAGCCACACAGGCGGGCTCGGCCGCACCGGCGAGACTGGCCACACCGGCGAGACTGGCCGCGGTGCCGCTGACGATTCCATGCTGGATTCCGCCGCACTGGCCGGACTACGCCCCTCGGCGACCCGAGGTGCCGCCGCCACGCGCCACCGCAGGTCCAAGCGTCACGCACGGTCATCCCACTAAGAGCGGGTCTCGTGTGGTCGCTGCCTGGCGGCCAGCGCTGCGCGACCGTGCGTCACGAACGCACGCGGGCTCCGTTTCCTCGGCCTCTTCGGATTCCGCGGCCCGGCCGCGGCGATCACCTGGAGAAAATTCCCAGCCACTCCACCCCAAGGATACGCTCGGATTTCCCCTGATTACAGATGGTAGCCTTATCGCGCTCCGTCGCGGTTTTTCTTTGTCCGGCTTGTCGGCTGCCTGTGCCACTGAGGCTGGTGCCGTTCGCTCTGTAGGGTCCGGCGAGCGTTTCGTCCGCATAGCGAGAACAGCGACCGTGACAGCGTCGTCGATCACGGTCGCGGCGCAGGCGCGGGCCCACCTCCGAAGCCCCAGGCCGCGACGACGAGCAACGGAAGACACACCAGGCACTCGGATAGCCACGGAACGTCATAGGCGGAGGGTGAAGGTGCGGCCGACGCGAGACATGCCGTGAGCCGCTTCTTGTGAATCACTGGCCACCCTGGGCATCGCTGAATCGTCACCGTCCTGCCACCCCGCGCGTCCCGCAGCCTGGTTACCGCCGGATTCGGGGGCACCTGGTGAAGGTTGGTCGCTCACCCCGGCTATGACCGTGCTCAGCGACCGAGCTTCGGACCCTGGCAGCAGCAGGCCTTTGATCCACAAAAGACCGCCAATGATCCACAAAAGACCGCCAAGGCCGCGCGCCCATCGCCAGCCAAATGATCTATCATCGGGCGCCCACATCACCCTCGGAACTTATCGTCATACAAAGAGTGATACCGCCACCTCCATCCCGCCAAGCCCGCGGCCGTGATCAGCAGATGTGATGGGTTGCTCGGGACCCGAGGCCCCCCAATGGCGACAGGCCCGCGGGCGTCGACAGGCCGTCGGGCGTCGACAGGCAGCCGTGGACGCAGCGTCGGCGGATGGCACCATCCCTGCCCGGAGCCGGGACGCCACCGATTGCGGTAGTCATCACCGTCCGCAGCAACAGCGCGGCGTGGTGAGTGTTTCCTGGCGTGATGGGCAGGCGACTACAGGGCGCCGCGGGACGCCGATGGTCCGGGTTCCGTTACAACGATGTCTTGAGCCTGTGTCAGACGCGCATCGAGCCGCACATCTGAGGCTTCCTGTGTGCCAACTGAGAAAAGTTTCCTCGACAACCACCTCCGCCGGGTATTCAGTTCCGCCAGCGAGGTCTAGCGTCCCTCGGCGGACCAGGTCGAGCTTTTTCTCAGTTGTGGGCGGGAGGTGGTGAATCTTGACGGCACCGCCGGGACAGATGATGGTCGATGCCGTCGCCGCGCCGGTGGAGGCGCCGATAGCGGGGCGTTCACTGTGGCAGTCAGGATGGCGTCGACTTCGGCGCAACAAAGTGGCGATGGCGAGCCTGGTATTCCTGGTTCTCCTTGCCCTCACGGCGACTTTCGCACCGCTGATCGTCAGGCTTCTGGGGCATCCGCCGAACGAACCGCACTACGAGCTCCTTGATCCGAACACCGCCGCTCCCCGGGGGCGGTTCGGGGGCATGAGCTGGCACTTCCTGTTCGGGGTGGAGCCGGTCAACGGGCGGGACATCTTCAGCCGCACCGTCTACGGGGCCCGGGTCTCGCTGCTGGTGGCGCTGCTGGCGACGGCCACGGCGGTGGTCATCGGGACGGTTCTCGGAATGCTCGCGGGCTACCTCGGTGGGCTGTGGGACACGGTGATCGCCCGGCTGATGGACCTGCTGTTGTCGGTACCGTCGGTGCTGTTCGCGATCGCGATCGTGGCGGTGATTCCGAACCGGGCGTTCGGACTTTCCGGGTCGGGGCTGCGTATCGGGGTACTGGTGTTCGTCATCGGAATATTCGCCTGGCCGTACATCGGGCGGATCGTGCGCGGGCAGGTGCTGTCACTGCGGGAAAGAGAGTTCATCGAGGCGGCCCGGTCGCTCGGCATGGGGACGTCCGCGGTGATTTTCCGTGAGCTACTGCCGAACGTTGCCGCACCTGTCCTGGTGTACGCCACACTGCTCATTCCGACGAACATTCTGAACGAGGCGGCGCTGTCGTATCTGGGCGTCGGAGTGCGTCCGCCGACGGCGTCGTGGGGGGACTCGCTGGCCACGTCGTCGCACGGCTGGTACAGCATCGAACCGATCTTCATGCTGGCGCCGGGGCTCGCGATCTTTGCCACGGTGCTCGCCTTCAACCTGCTCGGCGACGGCCTGCGCGACGCCTTCGACCCCCGCGGCGGTCGCTGACCCCGTGGTCCCGCGCCTTCGCGCCCTCGCACCCTCGCACTTCTGCACTTCTGCACATCTGTCGGCAGCGCGACGCAGACACTGCGCGACCGGCCGCCCGGGGCAGCGCCTCGCTGGCAGCGGGCACGGGGCTGGCCGGGCCCACGGACATCAACAGGGAGATCCATGAAACGGCGTGCAACATTCGGACGGACGCGGGTCTCGCGGCCGGAATCGCCACAGTCGGGCGCCTCGCGGTCAGGGGGCCGCCGGGCCTGGGGGCTTCGCACGGCGGCTGCGCTGACCGCGGCGGGGCTGGCGCTGGCGGCCTGCGGCGGATCGTCCGGCGGCGGATCGGGCGGATCGGGCGGATCGGGGTCGGGATCGGGGTCGGGGTCGGGGTCGGGGTCGGGGTCGGGCGGGTCGTCGGACACGACGACGACCATGCATCCGTCCGACAAGAAGGGCGGGACGCTGCGGGCGGTCAACGACTCCGACTGCGACTACTGGGATCCGGCGCGCACCTACTACGCGAACTGCTGGGACCAGCAGCGCTGGATCTCCCGCCAGCTCGTCACCTTCGCACCGCGCCCGGGCGAGCCGCAGCTCGTCGGTGACCTCGCGACCAGCGCACCCACCCCGGCCGACCTGAAGACATGGAAGTACACCCTCAAGGACGGGCTGAAGTTCTCCGACGGCACGCCGATCACGTCCAAGGACGTGAAGTACGCCGTCGAGCGGGTGTTCGCCACCGACGTGATCAACGGCGGGCCGACCTACCTCATCGACTACCTGGACGACCCGGCGAACCCCTATCCGGGGCCGTACAAGGACACCGACCCGAACAAGCTCGGCCTGAAATCGGTCGAGACCCCGGACGACCACACGATCATCTTCCATCTGAACAAGCCGTTCGGCGACTGGAACTACGTCATGGCGCAGCCGGGGGTCACCCCGGTGCCGAAGGCGAAGGACACCGGGGCGAACTACACGTTCAAGCCGATGTCCTCGGGGCCGTACATGGTGGAGAAGTACACGCCGAACAAGAGCATCTCGTTCGTGCGCAACCCGTACTGGGACCCGAAGACCGACACCGTCAACAAGGCGCTGCCGGACCGGATCGAGGAGACGATGGGCCTCGACCTGGACGACATCGACAACCGGCTGCTGGCCAACAGCGCCGACTTCTACGTCGGGCAGACCGGCGTGCAGATCACCGCGCAGAACAAGGTTCTCGGCGACCCGTCGCTACGCGCCGACCGCACCACCGACGATCTCAGCGGATTCATCCGTTACCTGTCGGTGGTCACCACGGTGAAGCCGTTCGACAACATCCACTGCCGTAACGCGGTGGCCTACGCGATCGACAAGACCGCCCAGCAGCTTGCCCGCGGCGGCCCGGTCGGCGGCGGCGACATCGCCACCACGATGCTCACGCCGCCGCTGAAGTACTACGCCTCGTTCGACCTGTTCCCCTCCGCCGGCCACCGCGGCGACATCGCCAAAGCCAGGCAGGAGCTCACCGCCTGCGGGCAGCCGAACGGCTTCGCCACCACGCTCGCGACCCGCAGCAACGGCAAGGAGGTCGCGCAGGCCGAGGCCGTCCAGGCGAGCCTCGCGAAGATCGGCATCAAGGTGACGATCAACAAGTCGGCGCCGTCGCAGTACTTCTCCTCGACGATCGGCATCCCGGCAAACGTCCACAAGAACGGCATCGGCCTCGCGATGGCCGGCTGGGGCCCGGACTGGCCGGCGCCGTACGCCATGCTGTCGTCCATCGTCGACGGACGGAAGATTCTCTCGGCCGGTAACAGCAACTACGCCGAGCTCAACGACCCGACCGTGAACAAGGGCCTCGACGAGGGCGTGACGACCACCGACGAGGCGAAGGCCCAGCAGATCTGGACCCGCACCGACCGGGCGATCGTCGCGTCGGCCGCGGACGTCCCCCTGCTCTACGACAAGGCGCTGAACCTGTTCAGCAACCGGCTGACGAACATCTACTTCACCACCGCCTACAACATGACCGACTTCGCCCAGTTCGGCGTCATGCGGTGAGGCCGACGACCGTGCCGACGACTGTCGGCCACGCGAAGCTCAGCGGCGTGCAGGGTGACAACGCCCGCCGCGACGGAGCTCACTGCGACAACGCTCACTGCGACAGGTCCTGCTGCGACAGGGCGCGGAACCCGGCCGCGGGCAGCAGGGACGTCGCATGACCCGGTTCGTCGTGGGGCGCCTCGTCGGCGCGGTCGTCATCCTGTGGCTGGTCAGTGTGCTCGCGTTCGTGCTGTTCTTCGTGGTGCCGAAAGCCCTGGGCAACAATCCGGCGGTGCTGTTCGCCGGGCGCAGCCCGGACCCGGCGACCATCGCGGGGGTCACGAGGAAGCTCGGGCTCGACCGGTCCTACGTCGACCAGTACTGGAGTTTCCTGCGCGGGGTGTTCGTCGGACGCCATTTCGACTCCGGTTCCGACCGCAGCTGGTGCCCGGCACCGTGCCTGGGATTCTCGTTTCGCAACGACCAGCCGGTGTGGTCGCAGATCGTCGACGCCCTGCCGGTGACGGCGTCGCTGTCGCTGGGCGCGGCGGTGCTGTTTCTCACGGTCGGGGTGAGCAGCGGCGTGCTGTCGGCGGTGCGCCGCGGCGGGCTGTTCGACCGGATCGCCGCGGCGGTGTCGCTGGCCGGGGTGTCGCTGCCGGTGTACTTCACCGGCCTGCTGCTGTTGCTGCTGGTCAGCTACAAGTGGCACATCATCGACAACGTCCACTACGTCGCTCTGACGGCGAACCCGGCGCTGTGGGCGTGGAACCTGCTGCCGGCGTGGATCGTGCTCTCGCTGCTCTACATGGCGAACTACCAGCGCCTCACCCGCGCCAGCATGATCGACACTCTGGGTGAGGACTATGTGCGTACGGCCCGGGCGAAGGGGCTGCCGGAGCGCACTGTGATCGGTAAGCACGCGCTGCGCCCGGCGCTCACCCCGATCGTCACGATCCTCGGCCTCGACCTCGGGGTGCTGTTCGGCGGGGCGATCCTCACCGAGCGCACGTTCGGTTTCCGCGGCCTCGGCGCGATCAGCATCGACGCCGTCAACACCCAGGACCTGCCCGTGACGATGGGAGTCACCCTGTTCGCCGCCTTCTTCGTGATCATGGCGAACGTCCTGGTGGACATCGCCTACGCCGTCGTCGACCCCCGGGTGCGCCCCCGATGAGCGCCCCCTTCCTGCAGGTGCGGGACCTGTCGGTGCGGTTCACCACGGACGACGGGGTGGTACGCGCCGTGGACGGGCTCAGCTTCGACGTCCACCGGGGCCGCACGCTGGGCATCGTCGGCGAGTCCGGGTCGGGCAAGAGCGTCACCAGCCTCGCGATCATGGGCCTGCACCGACGCGGGCGGCGGGTGAGCATCGACGGGCAGATCCGCCTCGACGGCGAGGACCTCGTCACCGCGAGCTCCGCCCGGGTACGGGCGCTACGCGGGCAGCGGATGGCGATGATCTTCCAGGATCCGCTGTCGGCCCTGCACCCCCAGTTCACCGTCGGCGACCAGATCGTCGAGGCCTACCGGGTGCACCACCGGGTTTCGCGGGCCGCGGCCCGCCGTCGCGCGGCCGAGCTGCTCGAGCTCGTCGGCATCCCCGAGCCGTCCCGGCGCCTGGACGACTACCCGCACCAGTTCTCCGGAGGCATGCGGCAACGCGCCATGATCGCGATGGCGGTGTCCTGCGACCCGGCGCTGCTGATCGCCGACGAGCCGACGACCGCGCTCGACGTCACCGTCCAGGCGCAGATCCTCGATCTGATGCGGGATCTGCAACGCGAGTTCGACACCGCGATCATCCTGATCACCCACGACCTCGGGGTCGTCGCCGAACTCGGCGACGACGTGCTGGTGATGTACGCCGGGCAGGTGATGGAGCATGGCAGCGTCGCCGACGTGTTCGCCCGCCCCGAACACCCCTACACCTGGGGTCTGCTGCAGTCGGTGACCCGCCTGGACGAGCAGCGCGACGACCGGCTGCGCACCATCCCCGGTGCACCGCCGAGCCTGATCACGGTGCCCCCCGGCTGCCCGTTCCATCCCCGCTGCGCCTACCGCGAGCAGGCCGGCCCCGCGACAGGCACCGTCCGTCCCGCGCTGGTCGAGGCGGCCCCCGGCCATCGCGTCGCCTGCCACCTGCCCGCCGAGGTCCGCCAGCGCATTCGCGCCGAGGAGGTGACCCCCGCCCGATGACCGACAACCACCCCACCACCGAAGACCGGCCCGCCGCCACCGACGATCGACCCGTCGCCACCGACGATCGGCCCGTCGCCACCGACGATCGACCGGTCGCCATTGACGATCGACCCGTAGCCGTGGACGAGCTGGTCCGAGTGGACAGGCTGACCAAGGTGTTCCCGGCTGGCCAGGGCACTTTCGGCCGCAGACGCGGCGCCGGTGCGGGGGTGCGGGCCGTGGACGGGATCAGCTTCTCGATCGCCCGCGGTGCCACCCTCGGTCTGGTCGGCGAGTCCGGCAGCGGCAAGTCGACGACCGGCCGGCTGCTGTCCCGGCTGCTCGACCCGACCGCGGGCACCGTCACCTTCGACGGCCGCGACATCACCCGACTGCCGTCCCGGCAGCTCCGGCCGTTGCGCCGCGACATCCAGATGATCTTCCAGGATCCATACTCGTCCCTGAACCCCCGTCACACCATCGGCGCGATCATCGCGGCCCCCCTGCGCGTCCAGGGCCTGGCATCCGACAGCGGGCAGGCGATGCGGGCGCGGGTGCGGGAGCTGCTGGAGCTGGTCGGGCTCAATCCGGAGCACTACAACCGGTATCCGCACGAGTTTTCCGGCGGGCAGCGCCAGCGGGTCGGGATCGCCCGGGCGCTCGCGACCCGACCAAAGCTCGTCATCGCCGACGAACCGGTATCCGCCCTCGACGTGTCGATCCGCGCGCAGATCATCAACCTGCTCGACGATCTGCGCGCCGAGCTGGGACTGACCTACCTGTTCATCGCGCACGACCTGTCGATGGTCCGCCACCTCAGCGACACGGTGGCCGTCATGTACCTCGGCCAGATCGTCGAGATCGCCGACCGCACCACCCTGTTCGAGCACTCCCTGCACCCGTACACCCATGCACTGCTGTCCGCGGTGCCGATCCCCGACCCGGCCAGCACCCGCCAGCGCGACCGCATCCGACTGCACGGTGACGTCCCGAGCCCGCGCAACCCACCATCGGCCTGCCGGTTCCATCCCCGCTGCTGGAAGGCCCAGGACATCTGCCGCACCGAGGCCCCGCCACTGGCCGACCGCTCCCCCGCCGGCTCCCTCGGCAGTTCACCCGCAGGCCTCGCCGACACCGCACCTACCGAGCCCCGTGGTCCCTCTCCCACTGGACGCCCCGACACCCCTCCCCCCGGGCCGCCCGATACGACTCCCGCCGGACGCCCCGGCACCTCCGCGACCGGCTCACCTGGTGGCCCTCCCAGACACCAGGTTGCCTGCCACTTCCCCGAGGAACGCACCGTCATCTGACGGCCACCCACGACCTTGAGGCCTTCGCCCTGCACCTGCAGTCCGGGGCCTGGGGTCGGGGTGGGTCTGTCCGTGCTCCGGCGCGCCCCCTGCCGCCTATGCCGACCGTGGCAACCCCACGATCCGCGGGTCCGGCCCCACCGATGCGCCTGGCCCGTCGAGATGCAGCCAGGCCATCACGTTCCGCGCAGACATGTCGGAGAGTGACGGTCTCGAGGACCGGTGGGCCTTCGACCGGAACACCCTCACGCCCAGCCACTCCCGGCACCCGTCGACCGATACATTCCGCATCATCCATACCACTTCCTGCGACGAAAGCGGCTCGCTCGAAGGTAGCCGAAAACCATGATCCGTTCTTGCCGAGGCTTGATGAAGGATCCGCGGGCCGGAATCTTCACTCCACCTCGGCAAGAGTCTGTGACTTTGCGCAATGGTCGCCGGCCAAGGTGGAGCCGACACGGCCGACACGGCCGACACGGCCGACACGGTCAGGGTGCGAAGCGTGGTTGCTGGGCGCGGTCCCGGTCGGGCTGAGCGACCGCGGCTCGTGAGGTGACGTGGGGGATGACCAGGCGAGGCTCACCATATGCACGCATGGTGGTGAAACGATTTCCTAGCGTGTCAGATCCGCGGTGAGACGGCGCAGATACGGCGACAGGTAATCCCGACATTGCTTTTAGTATCCGAGTGGATACCTTCTGTGCCCGATGGGGTATCGAGGGGATGAAGAGTGGTCGCTGGGCACCATGACGGTCGGGCCCGGCGACCGCAGATCGCGAGATGGCACCGGACCTGGCAGAAACAAGGCCACAATACACACCATATGCCCCCTAATCATTACTTTGCGTAAATGGCGACGACAGCCGAGATCCGCGAGAAACAGCCAGGCGGCACGAGCCATGGAGCACGAGCCGTGGAGCACGGCCACGAGATACGGACCATGAGGTGCGGTCTTGAGTCACGGACCATGGGGTGCGACCTTGAGTCACGGACCTGACTCCACAGGCCACGAGGCCGATTGTCGGCCGATCGGTACCGATCGGCACTGATCGCAGCGGCCGATCGTCCGCAGTCATGCCGTCACGGTATGACTGCACACCCCGCAAGATTGTTTACCCTAAGTACGCAATCAAATAAAATATGCGGATGCGGCACTGTAGATCAGCGGGCATTCGTCGCTTTCGCCACACGAACAGTGACGTTCATCTAGGGGCAGCCCGGATCACTACCGTCTGGCGGGCGGGACCGTCAGGATGTACGGAATCCGTCCGTGCGGCCGGCCCGCACCATGGGCCACGTCTCGCGGTTCGTGACCGACCATCGCATCCCCGCGACCGTGCCGCCCGACCGTGACCCCACGGCCCTGACGTCATGGCCGTGGCCCCAGACCCCGACCCCAGACCGCGATCCCAGACCGCGACCCCAGACCGCGACCCGAAGGGTGGGCAGCCCGAGATGACTGCACTCTCCGCATCGTCCTCGCCGATCGGCACTCCGGCCACCAGTTCTGCCAACTCCGCACCCGCGAACACAGGCGGTCCGAGCGCGACCGGCGCAAGCAGCGGGTCGCAGCCGGAGGTGCTGGTCAGCCGGGAGGGGATCGGCGGTGCCCTCGGCCGGCTCACCCTCAACCGGCCCAGGTCCATCAACGCGCTGACCACCACCATGGTCGAGACGCTGGACGAGGCGCTCGCCGACTGGGCGAACGACCCGGGCGTCGCCGCCGTCCTGCTCGACGGTGCCGGGGAGCGCGGTCTGTGTGCCGGCGGTGACATGCGCGCCGTACGCGCCGCCATCGTCGCAGGTCAGCCCGAGGACGCCCTGGCGTTCTGGTCGTCGGAGTACCGGCTCAATGCCCGCATCCGCCGCTTCCCCAAGCCCTACATCGCGATCATGGACGGGATCGTCATGGGCGGCGGCCTCGGCCTGTCCGCCCACGGGGACGTCCGCATCGTCACCGAGCGTTCCGTGCTGGCGATGCCGGAGGTCGCGATCGGGTTCGTCCCGGACGTCGGCGGCACCTGGCTGCTCTCGCACGCCCCCGGTGAACTCGGCACCCACCTCGCCCTCACCGGCCGCCACATCGGCCCCGCCGACGCGATCACCGCGGGCCTGGCCGACCACTACCTGCCCTCCGCGGAAATCCCCGCCCTGCTCGAGGTGCTGCGCACCGCCGCGGATCCCGCCGAGGCCATCGCCAACTACAACTTCTCCATCCACACCCCGCCGCCCGGCGAGCTCGCCGCCCAGCGGGAGTGGATCGACGACCTCTACCGCAGCGACAACATCGCCCGCATCGTGAACCTGCTCACCCACAGCGTGAAGCCCGCCGCCCGCGATGCCGGCGCCGAGATCGTCACCAAGTCCCCCACGGCGCTGGCCGTCACCCTGCGGGCCCTGCGCGCCGCGACGACGATGAGCTGCCTCGAGGACGCGCTCGACCAGGAGTACCGGATCGCCAACGCCGCCCTGTCCACCCACGACCTGACCGAGGGCATCCGCGCCGCCCTCGTCGACAAGGACCGCACCCCCCGCTGGTCCCCCGCCCGCCTGGCCGACGTCACCGACGCCGAGGTCGACCGTTTCTTCGCCCCCGCCCCCACCGACCTCGGCCTGGGTCTCGCCGCCGCCCTCGGCGAGGTCCACGACCTCTAGCCGGACGAGCGGACGACCGGACGGCCTGCCGACCCGTCCACCCGCCGACCTGCGAGGGCCGGGTGCCTGCGCTGGCCGACGTCGCGGGTGGGGCGCCGCTGGCCGGCGTCAAGGGTGGGGCGCTGCTGGGCGGGCATCAGGCGGAGCGGAGCGCAGCACGCGACGCAGGACGAGGGCGAGGTGCAGGCGCAGCCGGCCGTGCGGTGCGCGCAGGGGCCAGCCGAGCAGGGACTCGGCGTGCACGAGGCGATCCTGCAGCGTCGAGTGGTGCACGTGCAGGGTGCGGGCGGCGTCGCGCAGGCTGGCCGCGGTGACCAGGGCGTCGAGGGTGGCGAGCAGCCACGGCGTGCTCGCCGCGGCCCGGGTCAGGATCTCGACGTCCGCCACCGGCCCCGGATCTGCCAGAGCGGCCCTTACCAGCAGGGTGAGACTGCCGAGGGTGTCGGCGTGCACGATCCGCGGTCCCGGATCGGCGGCGGTGCCCGGCGCCGTCAGCCGTAGCGCGAGCCGCGCCGCGTCCCACGACGAGGGCAGCTCGGCGAGGGTCGCCACAGGGCCCACACCAGCGCGCGTGCCCGCCGGAAGCTCGCGGGCACCGGTCCCGGCCGATGGCTTGTGGTCGGCCGGGAGGACGCGGGCGGTGCCGTCGTGCAGTGCCACCGCGCGCGCTCGCTCCGGCAGGCCCAGCCGGCGGGCACAGGCCAGCCGGTCGGGCTCGGCGACCGCGGCGTCCAGAACCAGGTCGAGCAGCTCCGGATCATGAGGCCGGGGGTGGGTCGGAGTGCGGTCGAGGACGACCCGGGCTGCCGCCGCCGCCCGCTCCAGGACCACCGCCTGTAATGTGCCGATCGGCCGGGCGGCCTCCAACCAGAGGATCGCGTCGTCGGCGCCCAACGCCGCCGACGGCCAGCTCGGATCCGGTTCGGGCGAGGCCGCCCACAGCGTGCCGTCCGGCCGGGCCCGCACCACGCGGCGGCGGGCGGGGTCCACCAGCCGCACCGGGTGGCCGGCGAGCTGCGCCGCCCGTCCGACGATCGCCGTCAGGCCCGCTCGGGTCGCCACCAGGACGTCGAAACTGCCGATCACCCCGACCGCGCCGGCTGCCTCGGGTCCAGGGTGGCCAGGCGTATCGCGAGTTCCCGCATCTGCCCATGCTCCCCGGCGGACCCGGCACTGGCCAGTTTCTCGCCCCGACCACCGACCGCCCCGGACGGCGACGGGCTGCATACCGGGCTCGGGGCACCGGAGGCCGACCGGGCCGCCCGGTGCCGGCGCCGGATGGCGGGACATGAGCGCCGGATGGCGGGCGCCCGGCGGCCGGTTCTGCGCGCAGAATCACCTATGACCCAGCACACACGAAGTGCGGCGATCCGGTCGAGGCGGGTTCGCCGAAACGGGTCCGCCGGGATGAAACCGCCAACGAGGCGAGGAGGACAGGCGTGAGCGAGTGGGTTCCGCAGAGTGTCAGCGAGCAGGCACGTAAGTTCCTGGCGATGCCACCGGTCCGCCAGAACATGCCGGCTCTCGACGACACGCCGGGATGGGAGCGGATGGTCGAACAGACCGACCAGCTGCTCCTGCAGCGCTTTCTCGGTGTCGAGCTTCCGGTCGAGAGCGAGGAGACCGAGATCGACGGTGTGCACACCTACGTGCTGCGCACCCAGGGCCTGCCCGACGACGCCCCCGTCTACCTCAGCCTGCACGGCGGTGCCCTGATCCTGGGTGGCGGGGAGGTGTGTCGTCTGATGGGCTCGATCACGGCGATGACCAGCGCCATGATCACCTGGGCGGTGGACTACCGGATGCCGCCGCGCCACCCCTTCCCGGCCGCCCTCGACGACTGCGTCACGGCCTACCGGGCGCTGCTCAAGGAGCGGGATCCGCGCGACATCGTCGTCGGCGGCGGGTCGGCGGGCGGCAACCTCGCGGCGGCGCTGCTGCTGCGGGCGAAGGAGGAGGGCCTGCCGATGCCCTCGGCCCTGGTGCTGATCACCCCGGAGGTCGACCTCACGGAATCGGGTGACAGCTTCCACACCAACCGTGACTTCGACAACATCGCCGCCAGCCTGATGGAGGTCAACCAGCTGTACGCGAACGGGCACGACCTCGCCCACCCCCACCTGTCCCCGCTGTTCGGCGACCTCGCCGGCTTTCCCCCCACCTTCCTGCAGACCGGCACGCGCGACCTGTTCCTGTCCAACACCGTGCGGATGCACCGCCGGCTGCGCGCCGCCGGGATCCAGGCCGAGCTGCACGTCTTCGAGGCCATGCCGCACGGGGGTTTCGGCGGCGCCACCCCGGAGGATCTGGAGCTGCACGCCGAACTGCGCCGTTTCCTCGACGCCCACCGCCGCCCCGCAGCCGACCCCGGGGCAGCGTCCTGACCCGGGGGCGCTTCGGCCACGGCGGCGCCCGCCAGTCGAGGCCGGACTCGCGTGCCCAGGCGAGCAGCTGCGGGGCGAGCAGCTGCGGGGTTCAGGCGGCTCCGGATCGTGGCGCTACGGGCGGTCGCCGTCCCGGGTGGGGGTGCGGGGGGTGCGGCGCAGCAGGTAGATGTCCATGATCCAGCCTTTGCGGCGGCGGGCGTCGGCGCGGGTGCGGGTGATGGTACCGGCGACGTCGGGCAGGCGGCCGTGGATGAGCAGTTCGTCGTCGGTGCCGAGGTAGGCACCCCAGTAGATGTCGAGGTCGGCTCCGGCGTCGGTGGCGGCCAGTGCGGTGAAGGCGGTGTCGCCGTCGAGCATGACGACAAGGTCGTCGACGTCCGGGGGGAAGCCGGATTCGGCGAGGCGACGGCCGGTGGTGATGGTCACCGGGGTGCCGATGCCGTTGAGGACCAGGCGGTGGCTCGCGGCCAGGGACTGCACGCTGGAGATCCCGGGGATCACCTGGTGCTCGAACGCCACCCTGCCGCGGGCGGCGACCCGTTCGAGGATGCGCAGCGTGCTGTCGTACAGCGACGGGTCGCCCCAGACCAGGAACGCGCCGGTGCCCTCGTCGTCCAGTTCGTCGAGGACCATCCGCTCGTAGAGCTCGGCGCGGCGCGCATGCCAGTCGTCCACGGCGGTGGCGTAGGCGGCGCGACCGGCGGTGCTGCGGTCCTCGGACGGGGCGCGATCGCGCGGCGGGTCGGGGGCGGCGACCAGACGGTAGCCGCCCTCGCCGAGGTGGCGGTCGAGGATCTCGCGGCGCAGGGCCGTCAGGTCGGCTGCGGCCGGGCCCTTGTCGAGGACGAAGAAGACGTCCGTGCGCGCCAGGGCCCGCACCGCCTGCAACGTCAGCTGGTCGGGATCACCCGCCCCGATCCCGACCACCAGCAACGTGCGCATCTAGTCCGCAGCCGGCCCGGGGGCGACGGACGGGATGATCTTGCCGGGGTTGAGGTTGTGGCCGGGGTCGATGCCGTCGAACAGCGCCGAGACGAACGAGACGCCAGCAGGTGAGATGTCGTCGGCGAGCCAGGGGGCGTGCTCGAGGCCGACGGCGTGATGGTGCGACAGGGTGCCGCCGAGATCGATGAAGCCCTGCTGGAGCGCGGACTTGACCGTGTCGTAGCGCTCGAGCGCGTCCAGGGTTACCGGGGAGGCGAAGGCGAAGGTGAAGTACAGGCAGGCGCCGGAGTGGTACGAGTGTGACAGGTGGGCCATGATCCAGCCCTGGACGCCGATCTCGTCGAACGCCTTGTGGGCCCGGGCGACCACGCCGGTGTAGAGGGAGGCGAGCTGCGACCAGCTGGTGGCGGTCTCCGACACGTCCGCGAGGGCGCCCTGGCCGAGCAGGAAGTCGCGGATGTAGGGGGTGTCGAACTTCTTCTGGTCGTAGAGCTGCCCGGGGCCGGTGCCGACGCACACCCCGCCATGACGTTTGACGATGGCGCCGACCAGCTTGCGCTGGGTGCTCACGTGACCCGGCGACCCCTCGAAGCCGATGAACGACAGGCACATCCGCTCGAGGTCGAAGTGCTTCACCCGGGCCAGGTACTGCTTGAGCCCCTTCGAGACGAGGGCCGTGACCGCCGAGCCCTTCTTGCTGGTGGCCAGCGAAAAGCGGGTCTCGCCGGGGTCCGCGACGCGGGTGACGCTCGGCGCCGCCTCGCTCTCGGCGATCTCGCGCATGGCGACGAGCGCCGCGTCCCAGGTGGGGAAGAAGTAGCCGAGGATGGTGCGTTCCTCGGGCACCCGGTGGACCTGCACGGTGGCCTCGGTGATGATGCCGAGCCGGCCCTCGCTGCCGAGGATCATCTCGCGCACGCTCGGCCCGGTGGACTGGCTGGGCACCGCCCGGGTCGCGAGCACACCGGCGGGGGTGACGACCCGCACCGCCCGGGTGATCTCGGCGATGTCGCCGTACTTGTCCGACTGCATGCCGGACGAGCGGGTCGCGATCCACCCGCCGAGGGTCGAGTGGCTGAAGCTGTCCGGGAAGTGGCCGAGTGTCCAGCCGAGTGCGTTCAGCTGCTCCTCGAGGTCCGGGCCGAGTGCCCCGGCCTGAATGCGGGCCAGGCGTGCGTCGGTGTCGATGTCGAGCACCCGGTCGAGGCGGCCGAGGTCCACCGACAGCACCGGACGGGTCTCGCCGCGCGGAGCCTCGAGGCTGCCGGAGATGTTCGTCCCGCCGCCGAACGGGATCACGACGGCGTCGGCCGCCAGCGCCGCGGTGAGCACGGCGCGCACCTCGTCCTCGCCGCCCGGGTAGACGACCGCGTCGGGCAGCCGTCCCAGGTCACCGCTGCGGACGCGGACCAGGTCACGCAGGCTCTTGCCGTAGGCGTGCACGACCCGCTCGAGGGTCTCGGTGTGCACGTGCTCGGCGCCGACCGCGGCCACCAGGGCGTCGCGCAGCGCGTCCGGCAGGATCGGCTCGGCGACGTCGAGGTCGGCGAACGCCGGGGCCTGTGCCGGCGGACGGGTGACGTCCAGGCCGATGTGCGTGCGGATGAACGGCGCCAGCGCCGGCTTGTCCGCGGGCGAGAACGAGACGCTCTCCCGGCCCCAGCCCCACCACTTCATGTGCTCGACCAACGGTGACTCCTCCACGAACGACGGACGGACGGGGCGGGACAGACGGGGCGGGGCGGACGGGACGGGGCTCAGCTCAGGTGCCGGCGAGGCGGGCGACCACGGGGGCGAGCACATCCAGGGCGTCCAGGGCGACGCCGACGGTGCTGATGCCGAACCGTTCGCGCCGCTCGACGAGATCGTCGCAGATCTGGTCGACCGAGCCGCACAGCGCGTGCGGGGTGGTCAGCGCCTGCTCGGTGGTCAGGCCGAACCCGGTGGCGAGCAGCGTGGCGACGGACTCACGGTCCTCGGTGACGACCACCATGTGCACCCGGACCTGCAGGGTCAGCTCGTCCCAGCGGGCCCCGGCCGCCTCCCGGATCCAGCCGATCTTCTCCTCGGTGGCGTCCGTGGTGGCGTTCGGACCGAGGGAGGCGTCGATGACCCCGCCGGCCATGTTCATGTTCAGGCCGATGATGTCGGCCTCGCGGGCGGCGAGCGTGAGCATCCGGCGCCCGCCGCCGCCGATCACGATCGGCGGGTGGGGCCGCTGCACCGGCTTCGGCGTGCCGTTGAGCCCGTCCACCTGGTAGTACGTGCCCTGGTGGTGCAGGGGGGCGTCGGCGAACATGCCCTTGATGACGGTGAGCGCCTCGGCCAGCCGCGCGATCCGCACGCCCGGTGGGTCCAGGGTGAGACCGGCGCGGCGGTAGTCCGACGTCATCCACCCGGCGCCGAGACCGAGCTCGAACCGTCCGCCGGACAATGCGTCGAGGGTCGCCGCCTCCTTCGCGAGCACCACCGGATGCCGATAGTCATTGCTGAAAACCATCGACCCGATGCGTAGTGTGGTCGTGGCGTTGGCGGCGGCCATCAGCGACGCGATCGGCGCGACCTGCTCGTCCAGATGATCGGACACGGTGAGCGTGGCATAGCCCAGGTCCTCCACCCGCCGGGCCAGCGCCGCCCACGACCGGGCGTCCACCTGCTCCGGCGACGAACACTGGATGTTGAACCGGAACGGCCGTTTGTACGGCCCGCCGGAGATGTCGCCCACCGCGGCCACTCCCTGTCTGCCTCGTCAGTCACGCACTGTTCAGTCCCGCATTGCTCAGTCCCGCATTGCTCAGTCCCGCACAGTCCCGCACTTTTCCCGTGGCCGACAAGGATGTCACGACCACCCGAACCCCGTCGCGCTTCGCCCGGTCGACGACCGTCGCCCTCCGACCGGCCGGCCGCGCACCGTCACCTCACGACCGGCCGAACACCGTCGTCCCGCCTCCGGCCGGTGACCCCTCGCCACCCGCGGGCGACCCCTCGCGACCGGCCGGCAGCGCCTCGCGCAGTGCCCGCACCGCCGCGACCCGCGCGTCCCCGGTCAGCCGGTTCAGATAGAGAATCCCGTCGAGGTGGTCACACTCGTGCTGGAAGCACCGGGCGGCCAGTCCCTCCCCCGTGTACTCCACCGGCTCCCCCGACGCGTCCACCCCGCGCACCGTCGCCCGCCAGGCCCGCGGCGTCGGAAAGTACAGCCCCGGGACGGACAGACACCCCTCCGCGACCTCCAGCTCTCCCGCCCCCGCCACGTCCTGCGGATGCTCCGGATGGCCGGGGTGCTCGGGGTTCGCGCCGTCCCGAACGTTCACGGCGCCCGTGACGTCCTCGGAGCTTCCGACAACCTCGGGGCTTCCGACAACCTCGGGGCTCGCGCCGTCCTCGGGGCTCGCGCCGTCCTCGAGGATGAGCGCGGGGTTGACAACGACCCTCGGCCGCCGGGGTACGGCCAGGTCGCGCGGGTCATAGCCCACGTCGTAGACGAACACCCGCAGACCCACACCGACCTGCGGCGCCGCGAGCCCCACCCCGGGCGCAGCGTACATGGTATCGATCATGTCCTCGACGAGCCGCGCCAGCGCCGCGTCGAACGTCGTGACAGGCACCGCCGGGGTGCGCAGCACCGGGTCGCCGACGGTGCGGATCGGAAGCACAGCCATGCGGACACTGTGTCACAACACTGGTCACAACCAGGAAGAGGCAGGAGGAGGACCGTCCACCCGGACCGCTCCCACGCGTCCCGGCGCGGTGCGACGCGGCCTCCGCCATCGGGATCCGCCCCTTGATCGTGCCCTCCCCAGGCCCCATAGCCACACCATAGCCACAACCCAAAGTTGATCACCTTCCGATCTACAGGTGGAGGCCTGTTCGGGATTTCGGGGCCCTTACACCGAACAACCCTCCACTTGTAGATCCGCCGACCTCCACCCCGCCCTTGTGATCACGTCACGGCCCTTGTGATCACGTCATCCTCACCGCCGCCACGCCCACCCCCAACCCAGCCACGTCCACCCTCGACTCCGAGCTCACCTCACCCCCACCGTCTCGTTCGACAGACACCCAACTACCGTCCGCACTGGACGGTGACCGTTCCGCGAGGTCACGGATTCGCACCGGATCACCGGTCGGGCCGGACGCGCGGATCGTAGGGTGGCGACGGTGGACGTAGGCGGCAAGCGACATGTCGGAACGCCGGCGGATCCCCCCATGGCAGCGGCGGCGGGGGTGGCGCGGTTGCGGGCGTTGGGTGAGCGGGTGACGCCGGCGCGGCGGGCGGTGCTGCGGGTCCTGGCCGAGACAGATGATCATCTGTGCGTCGAGGATGTGCTGGCCAGGGCGGATCTGATCGTCCCGGGGCTGCATCGGACCACCGTCTACCGAGCGGTGGAGACGCTTGGTGATCTGGGGCTTGTCACGCATGTGCATCCGGCGCACGGGCCGGTGGTGTATCACCTGGCGGCGGGGCTGACCGGCGGTGGGCACCTGCATGTGCGCTGCCGGCGCTGCGGCGCGATCCAGGACGTCCCGGCCGACCTGCTGGACGGCGTCGCCGAGCGGCTCGCCCGGACCGTCGGCTTCCGCCTGCAACCTGACCATGCGGCGCTGACCGGCGTGTGCCGAACCTGCCGCCTCGCCGGACCGGGCCCGGACACCGCCGGGTTGGAGGCGAGCCCGGCAGGCCCCGCGAGCAGCGGGAGCCCCGCGAGCCCGGCGTAGGCTGGACCTCCGATACCTGGCACGTACCAGGTAGGTGCCACCAGACCCGGCCGAGACCCGGCCGGCGCGGCTGCCTGGTACGCAGCTGGCGGCCATCGACGCTGGGGCGGGTGTCAGGGTGGCGAGGAGTCGGTGACAGCAGGGACCAGCGGCAGCTGATGTCGGTGGCAGCGGGAGATCAGGGTAGGGAGGCCGCGGGAGATGCCGGCGCAGCAGGGCCCGGCCGTCGGACGGCCAGCCGCCACGGAACCCGGCGTTGGACCGACGGCGGTCGCCGGGCCGGTGGTGCTGGGGATCGAGACGTCGTGCGACGAGACCGGGGTCGCGCTGGTGCGCGACGGGGTGCTGCTCGGCGAGGCGTTGTCCACCAGTATGGACGAGCATGCCCGCTACGGCGGAGTGGTGCCGGAGATCGCCGCACGGGCGCATGTGCAGGCGATCGTGCCGTGTGTGCGGGCGGCGTTGGCGTCCGCGGGGCTGGGGACGTCCGACATCGGGGCGGTGGCGGTGACGGCGGGGCCGGGGTTGGCCACGGCGCTGCACGTGGGGGTGTCGGCGGCGAAGGCGTATGCGACCGCGCTCGGCGTCCCGCTGTACGGGGTGCATCATCTCGCCGGGCATCTGGCGGCCGATCTGGTCGACGGGACGCCGCTGCCGAACCCGCTGATCGCGCTGATCGTCTCCGGCGGGCACACGTCGTTGCTGCAGGTCGGGGACCTGGCGCGGGATCCGATCGGCCACCTCGGCGACACGGTGGACGATGCCGCCGGGGAGTGCTTCGACAAGGTCGCGCGGGTGCTCGGGCTGCCCTACCCGGGCGGGCCGGCGGTGGACCGGGGGGCGGTCGGGCATGATCCGACGGCGTTGGCGTTTCCCCGGCCACTGACGGGGCGCAACGACGCTCCGTACACGTTTTCGTTCTCCGGGTTGAAGACGGCGGTGGCCCGTTGGGCGGAGTCGCATCCGGATTCGGGCGTGCCGTCCGGGGACGTCATCGCCTCGTTCCAGGAGGCGGTTGTCGACGTGCTCACCGCCAAGGCGATCCGGGCGTGCCGTGACCAGGGCATCGCCGATCTGCTGATCGTGGGTGGGGTCGCGGCGAACAGCCGGCTGCGGGAGCTCGCCGCGTCCCGGTGCGCGGCGGCGGGCATCCGGCTGCGGGTGCCCGCCCGGCGCCGCTGCACCGACAACGGGGTGATGATCGCCGCGCTCGGTGACCTGCTGGTGCGGGCCGGCGCGCCGCCGTCACCACCTGATCTTGCTGCCATGCCCGGGGCATACCTCGAGCGGGCGCAGCTCGGCGTCACCGCATCCCTGACCCCGACCGCCGCCTGACTCGGGAGGACACCCAGGATGCATCTCGGCCACGACCACATCGACGCCCTGCCCGCCGCCGGCGGCGGCGCCGGCAGCACAGCCACCGGTGCCGGTGGCAGACCGGGTTCGGTGGACGCTGGACGGGCACCGCGGATCGGCATCGGTGGGCCGGTCGGCAGCGGAAAGACGGCGCTGGTCGCGGCGCTGTGCCGGGCGCTGTCGGGGAGCCTGCGCCTGGGCGTGGTGACCAACGACATCTACACCACCGAGGATGCCGACTTCCTGCGGCGTGCAGGCGTGCTGGACCCGCGGCGCATTCGCGCGGTGGAGACCGGCTGTTGCCCGCACACGGCGATCCGTGACGACATCAGTGCCAACCTCGACACCGTCGAGGATCTGGAGGCCGAGGCCGGTCCGCTTGACCTGGTCCTGGTGGAGTCCGGCGGCGACAACCTGACCGCGACGTTCAGCTACGGACTCGTCGATCGGCAGATCTTCGTCGTGGACGTCGCCGGCGGCGACAAGGTGCCACGCAAGGGCGGCCCGGGGGTGACCAGCAGTGACCTGCTCGTCATCAACAAGACCGACCTGGCCCCGCTGGTCGGCGCCGACCTCGACGTGATGGCCCGTGACGCCGCCGCCGCCCGCGGCCCGCGTCCGGTCCTGTTCACCTCCCTGGCCGCCGACCCGACCGCCACCGATGTGACGGCCTGGGTCCGCACCCAGCTCGCCGAACTCGCCCCCGCCGGCGCCGCACCCTGACGCCGATGCCGACGCTCAGCGTCCGCCGAGCTCGCCGGCTACTTCGAGCCGTGGCAGGCTCGGCGGCGGTCCCGCGGACAACGGCATCGGGGTTGTCAGCGACGACAGGGGTGGGGTCGAGACGTCGAGGCCGGGCGGCAGCGGCTGGGACCGGTGCGCCCGGGCGACGAGGGTGCCGGCGAGGACGGCGGTGACGGCCTGGCAGGCGAGCAGGGCGACGGCCGTCGAGGTGATCCCCCCCGCGAACAGGGCCACCACCACGGTGGACGCCGGGGTGCACACGGCCAGCACCCAGACGATCCCCCGGTTACCGATGCCCAGCAGGTAGGTCGCGAACAGCAGGGTGGCGGCGAGGAAGGTCGTCGCCAGTGCCAGCACCCACAGGACGTCGGACGCCGAGGCCAACCGCGAACCGAACATCAGCATCAGCAGCGGACGGCCCGCGACCGCGCCCGCCGCGGACAGCAACAGCCCCGGGACGATCACAATGACCATGGCCAGGGCCAGCGCCGCATAGGCGGTCCGTCCCTGCCGGCGGCGCCGGGCCGCCTCCGCCAGCAGGTAGTTCGCCACCGCGAGTCCGACGAACACGGGGACCTTGCAGGCCGTGGAGATCGCCGCGTAACTGCCCGCCCCGTCCGGGTTGCGCCAGCCGACCAGCACGACATCGACGTTCTGCAGCAGTGCCAGCGGCATCAGGGTCGCCAGTGCCACCGAGGAGTCCGCGAGCAACGCGGTACGCGTACGTCGCGGCAGTGTCGGTGTGGACGGCAGTGTCGGTGTGGACGGCGGTGTCGGTGTGGACGGCGGCGTGGGCGCAGCAGTCCCACCCGGCTCGGGCCGAGCATGGTCTGGGCGGACGTGGTCTGGGCGGACGTGGTCACCGGACGTGCGGGACACGGACGTGCGGGACACGGACGTGCGGGCCGAGGAGGTGGCGGCGAGGGCGCCGACGAGCAGGCCGAGGCCGGCACCGTCGACGCCGAGCCCCGCGCAGGCCGCGGTGATGATGACGGTGACCCGCAACACCGTCTCGTACACCATGTTCCGGGCCAGTCCCAGGTAGTTGCCGCGGGCCTGCAGCAGACCACGCTCGACGCAGACCGCCAGCCACAGGCCGGCGGCGGCCCCCGCCTCGGCGATCGCGACCGGATGCGGGTAGGACAGCAGTGCCGCGACCGGCCAGCACGATGCCAGTGCGAGCAGCGTCGCGATCAGCGCCATGAACGCGGTGGCCCCGCGCAGCCGGCGGATCCAGGCAATCCTGGCCCGTCCGGGGATGCTGCTGGGAGCCAGGTCACGGTGCACGACGGCAGTCAGCACGGCCGTGCCCACCACTGCCAGCACGAGGTAGATGTTCGTCTGCACGACCACAGCGCCGTAGTCGGACGGGTCGAGCACCCGGGCGAGCACCAGGTTCATCACCAGGTTCAGTCCGTTGGCGGCGCCACCGGCGACGGCCAGCAGCATCGGCCCGCGCAGCAGCTCGACCACGAGCTCCCGCCATCTCTGCCGCGCCCGACCGGGGCGGGTTTGACCGGGACGGGTTCGACCAGGGCGGGTTCGGCCAGGGCGGGTTCGGCCAGGGCGCAGTTGCGGCCGGGCCCGTCCCGGTCGCCGCGTCCATCTCATCGGCCGGCCGTCCCGTTGTCCGCAAGGGTGTACACGCCGCGTCGACCAGTGTGCGGGGACGGGACGGCGGTGGGCGGGGCAGTGGCACCGGGCGTGCTGGTGAGTTCGCGGACGGCGGCGTCGAACAGGTTGGCGAACGTCCGGACGGCGGCATCGTCCCACAGTTCGCGGGCGTGGCTGAAGGTGAGGTGGATCCGGTCCGCCATCCCCACGACGTGGATGGCCAGGCCCTGCGGCATCCGGGCCGGGGCGGTCAGGTGCAGGTCGAGCAGTCGGGGCCCGCCCGTGCCCACGGTGAGATCGGTGCCGACGCGACCCAGGTTGCTCACCGCGGCGCTCGGCATCAGCACGGGCCTCGACGCCGCGACGGCCAGGTTCAGCAGGGCCGCCCGCGGCCGGTCGGGCAGTGCGTTCGCCAGGACATCCGACAGCCGCGTGGCCAGCGACACGACGACCGGACGCGTCGACCCGCCGACAAGCGCGGCCGAGGTCACTGCGACCCGAGACTTGGCGGTCGAGGTGCGCTCGACCACGGCGGCGAGCAGCCGGGCCGGGGCGGCCCGGGTGTCGGCATCACTCGGGACGATCACGAAGCGGCTGGACAGTCCGCCCAGCGCGGTGGGGGTTCCGTGGGCCAGGGCCACCCGAACTCGCAGCACATCGCTGGCGCGACCATGACCGGCGTTCCACCGTCCGATGGCCAGATGGGCGGCGGCCACCAGGACGTCGTTGACCGTGGGCAGCTGTCCGTCGGGCAGCCGACGCGGGCGGGGCACGGGAATCACCTGAGGTAACAGGCCGAACCCGTGGTCGGCCGAGGTCCCCACCGGCTGGATGAACCGCGACCGGTGTGTCGGCCAGGGTCGTTGCCGCGTGCGTCCCGGCTGGCCGGGCCCGCCGGCCGTCGGTGCCGGCAGGTCCTCGCCGACCAGGTCCTCGCCGACCAGGTCCTCGCCGATCGTGTGCTGGTCGGACGGGAACGGAGGATCCGTCCGGTAGGCGGCCATCGTCTCGGTCAGGACGGCCAGCAGGCTTCGGCCGTCCAGAGCCAGATGGTGCCCGACGATGCCGAGCCAGTCACCGCCCGGCTGGTGGACCACCAGCAGCCGGGCCAGCGGGGCGCGGCGCAGATCGAGGCCTGCCCGCATCACCCGGTTCAGTGCCTGCCAGGCGTCGTCGCTCGTGGCCGCCGCGCTCTCGTGGACCGGCGCGCGCCGTGGCCGGGGGCGGATCCGCCAGCCGCCGCGTCCCGACAGGTCCGCCAGCTCCGACCTGGTGGCCGGATGCCGGGCGAACACCTCGATGGTGGCGGCAGCGAGGCGGCGGGCGTCGAGCTGGCCGTCCGTGCGGCCGAACAGGGCGATGACGATCGGGGTGTGTGCGCGGTCGGAGGCCAGCAGCACCTGCTCCGGCAGGCTCAACGGACGGCCGGTGGTTTCGGTGGCGGTCCCGGACTCCGATGGTGCCCCTGCCCGCACCCCCAGACCCGACCGCGACCGCGGGCCCGCACCCGTGGCCGTGGCCGTGGCCGTGGCCGTTGTCGGTGCTGTCGACGAGGTGGCGGCCAGAGCGGCGAGAACCGCGGCGAACGCGACCGCGCCGGCGGCCTGCGCCCAGGCGCCGAACGCGCCCGCGCCCGCGCGTGGTGGCAGACGTCGTGGTGCAGCCCGGTCTGCCAC
>NZ_JAMQQG010000015.1 GCF_023716925.1 Frankia sp. R82 | reverse complement strand
ACATCGCCTCGACACCCACCGCCATCACCAGCACCCCCTTCCCGACAAGAAAAAGCCGACAGAAAAAAGAACCGAAGAACACGACCGACCACAGAGACAGCAGATGCCAGCCGGCAGAAGGAACCACCGGACCCACCTACCATGCTCGAACGTGCATTCGAAGAGTAGACCAGGAGGCGCTCGCCGGCAACCCCCCACCACACCCTCGAAGAAACAGACATCAACCCACCGAAAACCACGACCACAACACCAAGAAAGAAGCACGGAAAAGCTGCCAACCCGGCGGCAAGAACGGACTCAAGGGGCTACGACCATAAGGCCGAGAAAAATTTGATCCGATCCGGCAGTAGATCCGGCGCCGCATCCGGCCTATGCTGAGGCCGCCGTCAAGATCAGAGAATCGTGCGCCGCACGGGCCACCACGTCGGCCGACGGCGGTAATCGCAACGCGTAGACCTGAGCCACTCACAGCACGGACGGCTCAGGCACAGCTCAGAGGATCAAGAGGGATTGTCGAAGCCGGCGAAGAAGTCGCGTGGTCGCAGGACCCGGGCCGCCTCGGTGATCGAGCCGGAGAGCGAGGGGTAGATGGAGAACGTATGGGCGATCTGGTCCACGGTCAGCCCGTGTTCGACCGCAAGCGAGACGGAAAGAATTAGTTCGGATGCTCGTGGTGCGACGATGACACCGCCAAGAACACTGCCACTCCCCGGCCGGCAGAACAGCTTGACAAAACCGTCTTGAATTCCCATCATCTTGGCACGAGGGTTCCTCGAAAGCGGCACAGTGGTAACCTCGGAAGCTACCGCCCCGGCATCCTTCATAACCTGCGTCATGCCGACGGTTGCGATCTCGGGCTCGGTGAAGATGTTGGAGGAGACGGTGCCCAGCCGCAGCGGGCTAACCGCTTCACCGAGCGCGTGCCACATCGCAATACGGCCCTGCATGGCTGCGACCGAGGCCAACGGCAGAACTCCGGTGCAGTCTCCTGCCGCGTAGACGCCGGGTACCGATGTGCGCGACATCCGGTCGACATTGACATAGCCACCCGGTCCGAGACGAACCCCAACGTCAGTAAGCCCGAGATCCCGCGTTCTCGGCACCGAGCCAACGGCCATGAGGGCGTGGCTGCCGGTGACCGTTCGACCGTCAGACAGCTCGACTATCACCCCGTCACCTATCCGCCGAACAGAGGAGGCTCGTGAGCGGTTGAGCACCTCAATCCCTCTGCGAACAAACACCTCTTCGACGACCCGGGCCGCGTCAAGATCCTCACCTGGCAGAACCCGATCACGGGAGGAAACCAGGGTCACCTCGGCGCCCAGAGCCCGGTACGCACTGGCGAACTCGGCTCCCGTCACGCCCGAACCGACGACGACAAGATGCTCCGGAATTTCCTTGAGGTCGTACAGATGACGCCATGTCAGGATCCGTTCACCGTCAGGCTGCGCGGTGGGCAAGATCCGGGGTGCGGCACCCGTCGCGATGAGAACGACATCGCCGACGAAGGTCTCACCGTTACTTGCCTCAACCGCGTGCGGGCCGACGAGTCGGCCGGTCGCGTGCACGACTTCGACCTTCTCCCGCTCGAGCCGCTGCTCGATGTCGAGGGACTGCGCCTTGGCAAGATCACGGACCCGCTCGTAGACCTGCACCGGGTCTACTCCGACGACCTCTGGGGGCGTGAGAGCAGGGACGTTCGGATCCCCAGGCATCCCCCAGGCAACCGCCGAGGTCGACGTGTCGATTATCACACCAGGGCTGTGTGGGCGGATGCCCAGTCCCGGAGCAAGCGCGAGATTCGTCATGGTCTCCGACGTTGCGATCAGCGCCTTCGAAGGAACGCAGTCCGTGAGCACACAGGCACCACCGACGCCGTCCGAGTCCACGACTGTTACCGAGGCGCCCAGGGCTGCCGCGACCAGTGCCGCCTCGTAGCCTCCTGGACCTCCACCGAGAATGACGATGCGTGTCACAAGCCCTCCCGATCCCGACCACTCCTACCTGTATTTTCCCCCTCCCGGATGGCGTCGCTCCTCCCGGTACTGACAGCTCCGTAGGATCGCAGGCGGAGTCTCCGTGGGGAGGGTGCCGTAGATCGCGAAGGTTCCAGTACCGACCAGCAACCTGTAGCCCTGGCAACGCACCGTCACCCCGAGAGACCATCATGACCTTGTACGCGGCATACGCCGGCAACCTCGACCCGGCTCAGATGAAGGAACGGACGCCCCACTCGCCCGTCACCGGCACCGGATGGATCAACGGGTGGCGGTTGACCTTCGGCGGAGAAGATGTCGGGTGGGACGGCGCACTCGCGACGATCGTCGAGGCGCCGGGCGCGCATGCCTACGCCCTTCTCTACGATCTTGATCGCTACGATCTGGAGCGACTCGACATCTGGGAGGGAGCGGACACCGGGCTGTACACCCGGATCCGCGTCCGCGTACACACTCTCGACGGAGAGGCCCTTGCCTGGACCTACGTGCTGAACTCCTATGAAGGCGGGCTGCCGTCTCGCTGGTATCTCAATATGATCGCGGACTCGGCCGAAAAGGCCGGCGCGCCAGCAGACTACGTTAACGAGTTGCGTTCCCGTCCAACTGCATAGCGTGAATTGATGGCCACTCAGTCGATGGCCGGTGGTCGCCGCAACAGCTCGAGAGCGGAGCCGGCCAGGAAGCGTATTCCCACGCCGATGGCCCGCTCGTCCACGTCGAAGGTGCCCTGGTGCAGATCGTGGATGGATCCACCGGGGACGCGGGTTCCGAGCCGGGCCAGGGCTCCGGGCACGTGGTTGAGGTACCAGCCGAAGTCCTCGCCGCCGAGAGACTGCGCGACTGTGGCCGACGCGCCGTGTCCCAGTGCGGCATCGACGACCTGTTGGAAGACGTCGACAACCTCGGCGTTGTTCACCACCGGGGGCACTCCACGGCGGTAGTCGACCACGATCTGCGCACCGTACGGCGCGACGAGCTCCTCCGCGAGCCGAGTCACCAGCGCTGGAACGGCGTCCCAGGTCTCCCGAGACAGGGTGCGCAGGGTGCCGCGTAGCTGGCCGGAGCGTGGGATGGCATTGGCCACGGTTCCGGCCTGGATCTGGCCCCACACCAGGGACAGGGCTGAACGCGGATCGACCAGACGTCCCAATGCGGCTGGTAGGTCCGCAGCCAGGCGCACCATCGCGTAAATCAGATCCACCGTGTTCTGCGGGCGCGACGTGTGGCCGCCGGGGCCTGCCATAGTGATCTCAAGAGCGTCCGCGGCAGAGGTGATTGGACCGGCTCGCAGACCGATGGTCCCCACGTCCAAAGCCGGATCACAGTGCACGGCGATCGCGGCGGACACCGGTTTGAGCACGCCAGCGTCGATCACGTCGAGCGCACCGCCCGGCATCAGTTCCTCCGCGGGTTGGAACACGAGTCGCACGGTTCCAGGCAGCGATACGGTCCGCGCATACTCGGCGAGCGCGAGACCGACACCAAGAGTGATTACCGTGTGCACGTCATGACCGCAGGCATGGGTGACACCGGGCACCGTCGACCGGTAGGGCACATCCTTGGCGTCCGGCAACGGTAGAGCATCCATGTCCGCCCGTACCAGGACGACGGGAACCGCGGGATCGCCGTCCGCCTCGGCACCGATGTCACACCACAGGCCGGGGACGTCCGGAAGTCGCTGGGGGTTCAGTCCGGCAGCTTGCAGCCTCACCTCCAGCTGGCCCGTGGTGCGGCGTTCCTGGCGGCCGAGCTCCGGATGGGAGTGCAGATCGCGACGCAGCGCGATCAGCTCGGATTCGTGGGCGGCCAGCCACCTTGTGACCGCGACGGTTTCGTGCGCCTCCATAGCCCGGCCGGGCACCTCTCTACTACCCCCACTCGCTGCGGACCCAGGACCAGGCCAGCTCCGGGACCAAAACCAGGACACCCAGGCGGGCCCGGACGCCTGTCCACCGCGGGCTGACCATCTTGCCCACGGCACGCTCACGCCGACGAGAACGGCCGCGACGCCAGTGGCGGTACCGACGACGGGTGCGATACCGATCCGTCTGCTCCCGCCGATCCCGCCGCCTCCGACACCGGCCCCGACACCGGCCCCGCCGGGGATGAGGACGACGGGACCGCAGCGGAGGGGAACGGACCGTCCACGATCGGACGACCGGCCTCCATCTCCGCCAGCAGGGTATCGACGACCGGGAAAAGATCCCCACCGGCCCGCCGGGCAACCTCTCGCTGGCGGGTGGAACTTCCCCCGACCTCGACTATGGACAGGACGTCCGCCAGCTCCCCGGCGCAGCCAAGCCGGTGCGCAACCGGAAGGAGATCCTCCACCAGATCGATGATGTCATCCCGGACCGACCGGACCGCGCCCTGGCCGTCGATCATGATGTGCGCGTCGAGGCCGTAGCGTGCCGCGCGCCACTTGTTCTCCTGGACGAGCCAGCGCTTCGGCGTGGGCAGGCGGTAGCCGCGATCGATCTGGGTGTTCATCCGGTCCACGAGACACTGGGCGAGGGCGGCGACTGCGCCGACCTCCATCAGGGTGGGCAGACCGTCACAGATCCGCAGCTCGACGGTGCCGAAGTTCGGATGTGGCCGGATATCCCACCAGATCTCGCGAATCGTCTCAATGGTTCCAGAGGCGATGAGCGTCCCCATGAACGCCTCGAACCCGGGCCAGTCGTCCAACGGGTACGGCAGCCCGGCGGTCGGCAGGCTGGCGAACACCTGCGACCGGGAGGAGGCCAGTCCGGTGTCGTCACCCAGCCAGTAGGGCGAGGAGGCGGACAGGGCGAGAAAGTGCGGGATGTACGCCATCAGCGCGTTCATGATGGGCATGGCCTTGTCCGGCGACCGGACGCCGACATGCACATGCACTCCGAAGATCAGCAGGCGCCGGGCCATCCACTGCATCTGCGAGACGAGCTTGGCATACCGGTCGTCCTCCGTGATCCGCTGGCTGGCGTAGTCGCTGATCGGATGGGTGCCGCTGCACATGAGTCCGAGGCCACGCCGTTCCGCCAGATCGCGCAGGACGGACATGGTGCCGGCGAGATCGGCGGTGGCCTCACCCACCGACCCGCAGACGCCCGTGATCACCTCGATCGTGGAGTCGAACAGCTCGTGCTTGGCCTTCGCCGCGTCCTGTTCCCCGATCTTGGTACGCAGCTCGTCGAGGATCGCACTCGCATCGCCGCGCAACTGCCGGGTCCGGTAATCGACCAGCTGCAGCTCCCACTCGATACCAAGGCTCGAGCTGGTGGACGATGAGAAGGGAATCCGCACGCGGGCTCCTCGGATCGGGGCCGGTATCGGCCTCGGGCAGCCGTCGCCAATCCGCCACGCATGCGGACCGCACGAGGTGACTACCCTTTCGACCGACGGTTACCCGCCCGACTTCGCCCCAGAACCAGCCGAAGATCCAGATCCCGCGGCAGTACCGGACCCGGCCGAAGCAGCTGCGGCCACGACCCTAACCCCGAGCTCGCGCAGCTGGCGGTCGGCGACCGGCGTCGGCGCGCCGGTGAGCGGGTCCAGGCCCGACTGGGTCTTCGGGAAAGCGATCACCTCGCGGATGTTCTCCTCCCCGGCGAGGATCGCCACCAGCCGGTCGATGCCGACGGCGAAGCCACCATGCGGCGGGGCGCCGTAGCCGAACGGGGTGAGGAAGAAACCGAAGCGGGCGTTCGCCTCCTCGGGCGTGATGCCCAGCAGACCAAAGATGCGCTGCTGCAGCTCGCTCTCGTGGATTCGGATCGAACCGGAACCGAGCTCCCACCCGTTGAGCACCAGGTCATAGGCCCGACTACGTACCGAGAGCGGGTCGGACTCCATCTTTTCCAGGTCGTCGGGATGCGGCCGGGTGAACGGGTGATGGCCGGGTTTGGGCCGTCCGGTCACCGTGTCGATTCCGACGAACAGCGGGAAGTCGACCACCCAGACGAACCGCAGCGGCCCCTGGCCCGCGGGGGGCCGGCCAAGGTCGTTGCGCAGCTGCCCGAGCACCTCGCAGGCGGTCGCCCACTCGTCTGCGACGAGCAGCAGCAGGTCGCCCTCGACCGCCGACGTCGCGGCAACGATGCCCGCGGCCTCGGTGTCCGAGAGGAACTTGCGTACCGGCGACTCGAGCGCGCCGTCCGCGCCGACCCGCATCCAGACCAGGCCCTTGGCGCCCAGCGACTTGGCCCGGTCGGTGAGGTCGTCCAGTTTCCGCCGGTTGTGGCCGGCCGACCCGCCGGGCACCCGGATGCCCTTGATCGCGGCCGCGCCGGCGAACGCCTTGAAACCGCTGTCGGCGAAGATCGCGGTGAGCTCGACGAGTTCCAGGCCGAAGCGCAGGTCGGGCTTGTCCACGCCGAACCGGTTCATCGCCTCGTGCCAGGTGATCCGCTCGATTGCCGGCACCTCGCCACCCACGACGGTGCGGGCGGCGGCGAGCACCGCCGCGCTGATCACGTCCAGGATGTCGTCCTGGTCGACGAAGCTCATCTCGATGTCGAGCTGGGTGAACTCGTACTGCCGGTCGGCACGCAGGTCCTCGTCGCGCAGGCAGCGGGCGAACTGGAAGTACCGGTCGGTGCCGCCGACCATGAGCAGCTGCTTGAACAGCTGCGGCGACTGCGGCAGTGCGTAGAAACTGCCCGGGAACTGCCGGGACGGGACGATGAACTCCCGTGCCCCCTCCGGCGTGGACGGCATGAGCAGCGGCGTCTCGACCTCGACGAAGTCCAGCGGCGCCAGCGCTGCCCGCATCGCACCCAGCACCGCCGAGCGGGTACGCAGGTTGCGCTGCATCCGCTCACGCCGAAGGTCGAGGTAGCGGTAGGCCAGCCGGGTGGACTCGTCCACCGCGTCGGCCCGGTCGTCCAGGGGGAACGGCGGCGGCGTGGCGGTGGACAGGATCTCCACCGTGCAGTCGCGCAGCTCGATCTCGCCGGTGGCAAGCCCCGGGTTCGACGTTCCCTCGGGCCTGATCACCACCGTGCCGGTGATCCGCAGCACGTACTCCGAGCGGACGTCGACCGAGCCGTCGACGACGACCTGGACGAGCCCGGAGTGGTCGCGCAGGTCGACGAAAGTCAGCGCCGCACCGTGCTGGCGGCGATGCGCCACCCAGCCGCAGACGGACACCGTCTGGCCGACCTGATTGGCCCGCAGGTCACCGCACAGGTGTGTGCGCATGGCGGTGCGCCGCCCGGCAGCCGGGATGTTCTCCCGTCCCGCAGTCGGTAGCTCGCCGGTGGCCGGCTGGGTTGAAGTCATCGGTCCGTCGTTCCCATCGCTGTTCGGTTCGGCCCACCGCGCCGCGGACGCCCGCCGTGGGTTCCACGCCGACCCTATCGGCCGCCGCCCGGTGACGGTCCGTCCAGGCCGCCGGCGGGCCGCCCCGCTTAACACCGGCCAGTCCCGCGCCGCCCGCTCAACCGGCACCTCCGGCCGACCTTCGTGGGGACGGCAAGCTTCGTGGGGACGGACTTCCTGGCGACGCCGGACTTCCTGGCGACGGGCTTCCTAGCGACGGGCTTCCTAGCGACGCAGTGCCCGGATGAACCGGACGACCTCAGAACGCAGCCGCGTCGGTACCCGTAGCACCTGCGGGCCACGCGGTGAGCTCAGCTCCACCGTGATGACATCCCCATGCCGGACCCCACGGGACGCCGCCACCTCACGACGGTCGAACACGACGTCAAACCAGTCCCCTTCGCGGGGAAAGGGCGCGACGACCAGCAGCCGTCGATCGGTCAGCACGATCCAGCGGGACGCACCGACGCGACGTCCGACAAAGGCCTCCGCCTTCGCCGTGAACCGACCGGCACCCTCAGGGTCGGTCAGCCGGCCGCGCAGCACCACCTCGGTGAACTCGCCCGGTTCGAGCGGGATGTCCGGCAGACGGCGATGGGACGGCAACAGAGGCACGGGTGCCAGTCTCCCCCACCGACCCGTACAGTCGCCGCGTGCAGGACCAGTCGCAGCACACGGAGCAGCCAGAACGGGTAGTCCAAGCGGGTCACCCAACACCGCCGGAACAGCCACCAGACGCGGCGCGGTCGGCATCCCGTCTGGCGGAACTGACCGGTGCCGCGGGACATGAAGTGGCGATCATGCTGGGTTCCGGCTGGCGCTCTGCGGCCGATGTTCTGGCAGGCCAGGCGGACGACGTCGTCGATGTGACATTCGCGCAGCTCGGTGGCTTCCCGACCGGAACGACCGTGGCTGGCCACCAGCCCTCGGCGCGGTCGATGCGCTTCGGTGCACGCCGGCTGCTCGTCTTCCTCGGCCGGGTGCACGCCTACGAGGGCCATGACCTGTCCAGGGTGGTGCACGCCGTACGACTGTCCTGTGCGGCCGGTGCCACCACGGTCGTGCTCACGAACGCCGCCGGCGGACTGCGCGCCGGCCTGCAGATCGGCCAGCCCGTGCTCATCGCCGACCATCTGAACCTCACCGGCCGCTCCCCGCTGGTCGGGCCCAGGTTCACCGATCTGACCGACGCCTACGCGCCGCGGCTGCGTGCCCTCGCCCGTGGGGTCGACCCCTCGCTCGCCGAAGGGGTCTACGCCGGCCTGCCCGGGCCTAACTACGAGACACCAGCAGAGATCCGCATGCTGCGCACGCTGGGCGCCGACCTGGTCGGCATGTCCACCGTGCACGAGACGATCGCCGCCCGGGCGCAGGGCGCGCAGGTTCTCGGCCTCTCCCTGGTGACGAACCTCGCCGCCGGCCTGACCGACGCCCCACTGGATCACCGGGAGGTCCTCACCGCCGGCGCGGCCTCAGCCGAACGCATGGGCCAGCTGCTCGCAAGCCTCGCCACCCGCCTCTGACGCCACGTCGCCACGTCGCCACCGACCCTGCTCTCGGCCTCGACTTCGGCCCTGGCCTCGGCTTCGGCCCTGGCACCGACACCGGCTTCGGCTTCGGCTTCGGCTTCGGCTTCGGCTTCGGGCGAAAACCTTCCGTATCCATGCCAATGCCCGATGCAGCGAATCCCGTGTCGACGGACCACAAGACCGAGCGAGCTTCACAAGATCGCGATCCTGCCGAGGCTTGGTGAAGAATCCGAGGAGACAATCCTTCTCCAAGCCTCGGCACGTTTGAGCGATCATCCGACTACAGCAAAACGTCGGGGCGGCACGTCGCGCGACACTGTCATCTGACGGCACGGGCCAAGGTCGGCACGGGCCAAGGTCGGCACGGGATCCGTGCACAGCGCCGAGCTGGGCCAGGCCTGGTGCGAAGTTGTCCAGATCCGAGGAGGTGGGCATCGTGCCGCCAGCGGAACTGCCGTTGGCACTCGCCGAGGCGGTCCAGACATGGCTGGCGGCCGACCCCGACGCGGACGACCGGCAGGAGCTGGCCCGGCTGCGCATCGCTGCCAGTAGCGACCCCGCAGCACTCGACCGGCTGGCGGCATGCTTCCGGGCTCCGCTGCAGTTCGGCACGGCCGGTCTGCGCGGTCCGCTACGGCCGGGACCCGCGGGGATGAACACGGCCGTCGTTCGACGGGCCACCGCAGGCCTCACCGCCTGGCTTCTGTCGGACGATGGCCCACCGTCGGACGGTGACCCACCGTCGGACAAGGGCCCGCTGACGGACAAGGGCCCACCGTCGGACGACGGTCGAAGCGATGGTCCGGACGTGCCGCTGGTCGTCGTCGGGTATGACGCGCGGCATCGCAGTGCGGCGTTCGCGCTCGACGCCGCACGGGTGGTCGCCGGGGCGGGGCTGCGGGTACTGGTGCTGCCCGAGGCGCTGCCGACCCCGGTGCTGGCGTTCGCCGTGCGGCGGCTGCGCGCCCATGCCGGCATCATGATCACGGCAAGTCACAACCCGGCCGGCGACAACGGTTACAAGGTGTATCTCGGTGGGGGCAGAACCGCGGACGACCCGGGTTGGGGTGCGCAGCTGGTCACTCCGGCCGATCAGGAGATCGAACGCCGCATCGCCCAGGCCGGCCCGGCCGCCGCCCTCCCCCTCAGCGACCACTGGCGACGTCTCGACCAGGGCATCGTCACGCAGTACATCCACGCCGCCGCGGCCGCCGCGCTCGCCCTGGCGGCTTCCACGACCCGCGATCCGGCGGTCCCGGCCGGTTCCCGAGCCACCGGCTCCCCCGTCACCGACACCCAGACCACCAGCGCCCAGACCACCAGCGTCCAAGTCGCCAGCGTCCAAGTCGACGACGATGACGATGATCAGCTTGTCGTCGTCTACACGCCCCTGCACGGAGTAGGTGGACGGGTGCTGGCCGAGGTGTTCGCGGCCGCCGGGGCCGCCGCCCCGATCGTCGTCGAGGAGCAGGCCGAGCCCGATCCGGATTTTCCGACCGTCCGCTGGCCGAACCCGGAGGAGCCCGGCGCGCTGGACCGGGCGCTGGCCCTCGCCGACCGGGTCAACGCCGACCTGGTGATCGCCACCGATCCGGATGCGGACCGGTGTGCCGTCGCGGTCGGCGGCCGGCTGCTGACCGGAGACGAGATCGGGCTGCTGCTGGCCGACCTGGTGCTGGCCAACCGGCCGGGACCGGTGGCGACGACGGTGGTCAGCTCCCGCAGCCTGCACGCCCTGGCCGACGAGCGGGGCACGCCGCACCACGAGACCCTCACCGGCTTCAAGTGGATCATGCGAGCTGACCCGCGGCTGGCCTTCGGCTACGAGGAGGCTCTCGGCTACGCGCTCGCCCCGGACCTCGTCCGCGACAAGGACGGGATCACCGCGGCCCTGGCCGTCGTCCTGCTCGCCGCCGCGACACGGCAGCGTGGCCGGACCCTGCTAGATCTGCTCGACGACCTGGCCGCCCGCCTCGGCGTACACATCACCGCGCAGCACTCGGTCCGCTTCGCCGCCCCCGACCGGATCGCCGCCGTGATGCACCGACTGCGCGCCACCCCGCCGTCCCATCTGGACGGCCTGCCGGTGACCGGACGGCGCGACCTGCTCTGTCCCGGACGACCGAGCCTGGGCGCGGAGGCGGAGGCGGAGGCGGAGGCGGAGGCGGAGGCGGAGCTGCCCCCGGCGGACGTGCTGATGCTGTTCCTCGGCACCGATCGGGTGATCTTCCGCCCAAGCGGAACCGAACCGAAGCTCAAGGCCTATCTCGAGGTCGTCGAGCCGGTGCCGGGCGCGACGCCGGCCGCCGTCGGCCCGGCCCGTGCGCGCGCGCAGACCCGCCTGACCGCCCTGGTCTCAGCCGTCAACGAGTTGCTGACCGAACTCGACGACGGTCTCCGTCCCGGATGACGCACGAGGACGGTTTCCGTCCCGGATGATGCATGAGCTCAAGGCGACGCGCCGACGGACCCAGGCGCGTCAAGGCAACCTTGACGAAACAAAGTCGTCAAGGATAGCCTGACGCAATGGCGAGCACACGGAACCCGGTTCCAGGTGAGGGCCGGCTGGAGACGTTGCGCTGCTCGTTCTGCACCAAGGACAAGGCCGCAGTGGGCAAGCTGGTGGCCGGCCCGGGTGTCTACATCTGTAACGAGTGCGTGGACCTGTGCAATCTGATCATTGCCGAGGAGCCCACGCCCGGGTTCGGCTCCTGGGACGAGCGACCGGATGACGACCTACTGACCGGCCTCGCCAAGGTTCAGGCGGTGGCTGCCCAGGCCGATGCCGCAGTCCACGACTACGTGGACGTCCTGCGCCGCCGGAGCATCAGCTGGACTCGGATCGGAGCGGCACTCGGCGTGTCCAAGCAGGCGGCCTGGGAACGGTTCTCCGGCGAGGACTGACCGGTTGCCCCGGGGCGCCTTCTCATCGACCCGTCCAGGTCGGTGGCGCCGAGCGAAGAGCGCTCGCCAGGGGTCAGAAGACGCCGTAGATGCGGTCGCCGGCATCGCCGAGACCGGGGACGATGTAGGCGATGTCGTTGAGGCGTTCGTCGACGGCGGCCACGACGACGGTGAGGTCCGCCGCGGCTTCGGCCGGCAGGCCGGATTCCAGCGCGGCCAGCCCTTCGGGCGCAGCCACGACGGACACGAGCGTCACTGCCCGCGCGCCGTGGTGGTGCAGCAGGCGCAGGCAGTGCAGGGCCGAGCCGCCGGTGGCGAGCATCGGGTCGAGCAGCAGTACCGGCCGGCCGGTCAGCTCGTCGGGCAGGGCCTCGAGATAGACCCTCGGCTGGTGGGTGGTCTCGTCCCGGGACAGGCCGAGGAACGCCGTGTGGGCTTCGGGCAGCAGCGCGAGTGCGGCGGGCAGCATGCCGAGGCCGGCGCGCAGCACGGGTGCGACCACCGGCTCGGCGGCCAGGCGCACCCCGGCGGTGGTTGCCAGCGGGGTCGTCACCGTCACCGGCATGGTGGGCAGGGTGCGGGTCGCCTCGTAGACCAGCATGGTGGCGAGCTCGTGTAGGACCGGCCGGAAGCGGGCCCGGGAGGTGCGCTCGTCGCGCAGGACGGTCAGTGACGAGGCGACCAGCGGATGGTCGACGACGTACAGGTGCACGGACTGACTCCTCGGGCGAACGAAGCGGCGAAGGTGCGGACAGTGGGCCGTGGTGCGGCCGGCGAGCGGCGACGCGGCTGATGACCGGTAACGCGGCCGATGACCGGTAGCGCGGCCGATGACCGGTAGCGCGGCCGATGGGCAGTGCCGCGGTCGATCGGCAATGGGCCGGTCGGTCGGCAATGATGCAACGTATGACAGACGTTCCCGCCAGCCCCGATCGTCCAACCAGGGAGTCCGGGAACCCCCCGGCCGCGATGGGGCTGCGGCGGGCGGAGGTTGCCCGCATCATCGACCACACGCTGCTGGCACCGGCCGCAACCGGCGAGGAGGTGCTGACACTGTGCGCCGAGGCGGCGAAGCTCGGCGTCGGCGCGGTCTGCGTCGCCCCGACCCATGTGTACCTGGCCGCGGCCAGTGCCCGCCGGGACGGGCAGCCTGAGCAGCCGGCCTTTGCCGTCGCCTCGGTGGTCGGGTTTCCGCACGGCAACCACCTGACGGTGATCAAGGCCGAGGAGGCCCGCCGGGCCGTGGCGGACGGCGCCACCGAGATCGACATGGTGATCGACATCGCGAACGCCATGGACGAGAACTGGCGCGCGATCGAGACCGAGATCAGCGAGGTGCGGCTGTCCGTGCCGCCGCACGTGGTGCTCAAGGTGATCCTGGAGACGGCGCTGCTGCCCGACGCGAACATCGTCTCCGCCTGTCGGGCCGCCGAGGCCGGCGGGGCGGAGTACGTCAAGACCTCGACGGGGTTCCATCCCGCCGGCGGGGCGAGCGTGCGGGCGGTGCGCTCGATGGCAGGTGCCGTCGGCGGCCGACTGGGGATCAAGGCCTCGGGCGGCATCCGGACCGCCGAGCAGGCCACGACCCTGCTTGAGGCCGGCGCGACCCGGCTTGGCCTGTCCGCCTCCGCCGACGTCCTGGCCGGTTTCCCCGCCTAGGCCGCCTCGGCCCGGCGACGGGCGACCAAGCGGAGAGCCGCTCACCGGAGGGCAGCCGGACGCAGGGCCGCCGGCCGGCGGGCGATCCTGCGGTAGGCGCCCGGCGGCCGGGCGCCTAGTCGGCGGGGGCACGCGGCACCCAGCAGGTGGCGAGGTGGTCGTCCACCAGGCCGCAGGCCTGCATGAGCGCGTAGGCGGTGGTCGGGCCGATGAAGACGAACCCAGCTGCCCGCAGCGCCTTGGCCAGCGCCACCGAGACGGGTGTCGTCGCCGGGACGTCGGCGAGGCTGCGCGGGCGGGGAGCCGCGGGCGGCTGGTGGGCCCAGACCAGATCGCCGAGTGGCACGTCAAGGTTGAGTACGGCCCGGGCATTGACGATCGTGGCCTCGATCTTGCGCCGGTTGCGGACGATGCCGGCATCACCGAGCAGCCGCTCGACGTCATGCGGACCGTAGTCGGCGACGACGGCCGGGTCGAACTCGGCGAAGGCGGCCCGGAACGCGGGCCGTTTGCGCAGGATCGTGAGCCACGACAGCCCGGACTGGAACGCCTCCAGCGTGATCCGCTCGAACAGCCCGACCGTGTCCCGTACCGGCCGACCCCACTCGCTGTCGTGATACTCGATGTACTCGGGCGCGGACAGACCCCAGGGGCACCGGGCCTGTCCGTCCGCGCCGACCACCGCACCCTCGCTCACCGGGCGTACTCCTCCTGCGCATCTGGCGCCGCGTACGGCGCGAAACCGGGTTTGATGACGGTGTTGATGAGGTCGAGCCGCTCGTCGAACGGCAGGAACGCCGACTTCATCGCGTTGAGGGTGAGCCAGCGGACATCCGACCAGCCGTAGCCATGTACCTGTGCGAGAGTCGCGAACTCACTCGACAGCGACACCCCGCTCATCAGCCGGTTGTCGGTGTTCACCGTGACCCGGAAGTGCAGCCGACGCAGCAGGGCGATCGGATGACGCTCGATGCTCGGGGCCGCACCCGTGTGCACGTTCGACGAGGGGCACATCTCCAGCGGCACCCGCACGTCCCGCACATAGGCGGCAAGGTCGCCGAGGATCGCCCTGCCGTCCGGATCGACGGTGATGTCGTCGACGATGCGCACCCCGTGCCCAAGCCGATCGGCGTTGCACCACTGCACCGCCTCCCAGATGGACGGCAGCCCGAACGCCTCACCGGCGTGGATCGTGAAGTGCCCGTTGGCCCGTGCGATGTACTGGAACGCGTCCAGATGCCGGGTGGGTGGGTAGCCGGCTTCGGCGCCGGCGATGTCGAACCCGGCCACGCCGGCATCGCGCCAGCGCACCGCCAGCTCCGCGATCTCCAGCGACCGTGCCTGGTGGCGCATCGCCGTGAGCAGCGCGCGGATTCGCAACCGGGTGCCCTCGGCGCCGGCACGGAACCCGTCAAGCACCGCCTCGACCACGCCGTCCAGCGACAGACCCCGCTCGACGTGCAGCTCGGGGGCGAAGCGCACCTCGGCGTAGACGATGCCGTCGGCGGCGAGGTCCTCGGCGCACTCCCGGGCGACGCGGCGGATCGCCTCCGGCGTCTGCATCACGGCGACCGTGTGCCGAAACGCCTCCAGGTACCGGACCAGCGAACCGCTGTATGCTCCCCCGCGAAACCAGCCGTCGAGCTCGACCACATCCACCGTTGGCAGCTCCCGGTAGCCGGCCTCCTGCGCGAGCTCGATCACGGTGGACGGCCGCAGCCCACCGTCCAGATGATCGTGCAGCAGCACCTTGGGCACCCGCCGAATCTCCTCGATGCCGAGCACCACGGACTCCGCCGCACCGACGGTGACGATGGTGGAGTTACTACGCACCGCTCTGGCTGCTGTCCCGGCTGCTGGTGACCCGGCAGTCGTTGTCCCAGTCGGTGCCTCGGCGGTCGGTGCCTCGGCGATCGGTGCCCCGGCGATCGGTGCCCCGGCGGTCGGTGCCCCGGCGGTCGGTGCCCCGGCGGTCGGCGCCCCGGCGGTCGGTGTGCTGATGCTCGGCAACGTCTCCTCCGTCTCCAGCCCGACGGTAGGCCACGGGTCCGACAGAACCAGACCTGCCGCGCGGCGTCGCCGGCCGGGCGTCGGCGACATCGACCAGCGACGCTCCGCCATTCCTTCACCGCCGGCAACCCCAGCGGTGGAGGCTACGGCGATAAACCGGACATTAACCATCCCCTGCCACGCAAGATCCGCCCATCCAGGTCGTCGTAGTCGACCGAAAGGACACGAGTACTCCTATGACGACCCGTATAGCCCACTCGCGCAACAAAGTGCGCATATCACCCACATGACAACACGCGGCCACCAGACCGTTTCCTGTGGATCTTCGATCAGCGCCGCCATCTACAAGTAGTAACCATGAGACGACCGATTGCGTATCTAGCGACGCCATCGCCACCCTGCCCGATGCCACCCACCGATTCGTGGTCGCTCAGCCCGGTTATCACCGTGCCCAGCGACCACCGATCGCCCCCTGACCGTGCCAGCACCGTGATCCACGGAAGCTGCCGAGTGCGACGGAACACGGCAACCGACAGACCCGGTAGACCGCAGGTCAGACGGGGCTATAACGGTCATAAGGGATCAGAACAGTCAGGCTGGATCAGGCAGGATCGGAACGGCCAGACGGGATCGGAACGGCCAGACGGTATCGGAACGGCCAGACGGGATCGGAACGGTCAGACGGGGTCAGGCGCGGACGCGTTCGAGGATCAGCGGGGGCACGGTGACGGGGGGCACCTCGGGTGCGATGGTGATCGCGTCGGCGAGGGCTGCCCGGGCCCGGCCAAGGGCTGCGGGGTCGTCGGTGTGCAGCTCGAGCAACGGTTCGCCGGCCACGACCGGATCGCCGAGGCCGGCGTGCCACCGAACGCCGGCGACCGGAGACACCGGGTCCTCCTTACGGGCTCGCCCGGCCCCGAGCCGCCAGGCAGCAATCCCGACCGCCCGGGCGTCGAGCCTGGTCAGGTAGCCACTGACCGGCGCGGGCAGGACCGCAACGGTGGACGCATGTGGCAGAACCGCCGCCGGATCGCCGCCCTGCGCCGCGACCATCGCCTGCCACACCGGATAGGCCGCGCCGGACGCCAGCACCTGCGCCGGATCGACCCGATCGACCTGATTCCCTGAGGAGTCGGCGAGTTCGATCATCATCCGGGCCAGGGTGACGGTGATCTCGATCAGATCCGCGGGACCGCCGCCGCGCAGGGTCTCGACGGCCTCCGCGACCTCGAGTGCGTTGCCCGCCGTGCGGCCCAGGGGGACGTCCATCGCCGTGAGCAGGGCTTCGGTACGCACCCCGGCGGCGGTCCCGAGGTCGACCATGGTCCGGGCGAGCAGGCGGGCGTCGGCGATGGCAGGCAGGAACGCGCCGGCGCCCACCTTGACGTCCAGCACCAGCGCCGACGTTCCCTCGGCGATCTTCTTGCTCATGATGGACGACGCGATCAACGGGATCGACTCGACGGTCCCCGTCACGTCCCGCAGGGCGTAGAGGCGCCGGTCGGCCGGAGCGAGCCCACCGCCGGCCGCGCAGATCACCGCACCGATGTCGGCAAGCTGGCGGCGCATCCGTCCGGGCGGCAGCTCGGCCTGCCAACCGGCGATCGACTCCATTTTGTCCAGCGTGCCACCAGTATGACCAAGGCCACGTCCGGACAGCTGTGGGACGGCGACGCCGCAGGCCGCCACCAGGGGCACGAGCACCAGGGACACCTTGTCACCGACCCCGCCGGTGGAGTGCTTGTCGACGGTGGGACGTCCGATGCCGGCGAGATCGAGCCGCTCACCGCTGTCGATCATCGCCGTGGTCCAGCGGTGCAGCTCGTCGGGGGCCATCCCGCGCCACACGACCGCCATCAGGTACGCGGACATCTGTTCGTCGGCGATCCGGCCGTGGGTGTAGGCGTCGATCAGCCAGTCGACGGCGTCCGCCGACACCGGCCGGCCGTCCCGTTTGGCCCGGATGAGGTCGACGACGTCGAACGCCTCGCTCATGGCCGCCCGCCCAGGTCGTCCAACACGCCCGGGACGGCGGCCGGTCGCCCCGGATCGACGGTTTCCGGCAGGTTTGCGGTCTCCGGCAGGTCTGCGGTCTCCGGCAGGTCGACGGGCTCCACCGAATCGACGGGCTCCGGCAGATCGACGGGCTCCGGCAGATCGACGGGCTCCGCCGAATCGAAGGGCTCCGCCGAATCGACGGGCTCCGGCAGATCGACGGGGCCGAACGCGCCGGGAAGGAGATCGGCCAGGCGGCGCGCACCGTCCGCACCGGCGATCAGCAGCTCCGGGCCACCGTGTTCATAGAGCACCTGCCGGCACCGGCCGCACGGCGCAAGCAGTCGCCCGGACGCATCGACGCAGACCAATGCCACAAGTTTGCCACCGCCCCGGGCATGCAGCGCCGAGACCAGCCCACACTCGGCGCACAGCGTCAGACCGTAGGACGCGTTCTCGACATTGCAGCCGGTGACGACCCATGGCTCACCCGCCCCACGCCCGACCACCAGAGCCGCCGCGCCCACCCGCAGCCCGGAGTACGGCGCATAGGCCCGGGCGGCGACACGCACCGCGGCATCGGTCAGCCGCTGCCACACCTTGTCGTTCACACCCACCCCACCCTGCACGTTCGGGCCTGGCCGTGATCGGACCGCCGACCGCCGGCCTGCCCCACCGTCGTGGACCGGCCACGATGTGATCCCATGGACGCGAGCCTCACTGGCGATTGGAAGGGACGAAGGGATGGCAGGCGAGTCCAAGTCTCCGGCGGTGCTGGTCGGCGGACGCTATCAGCTTGACGGCGTGCTCGGCCGGGGCGGTTTCGGCGTCGTACACCGCGCCACGGACGAGCTGCTGCAGCGGCCGGTGGCCGTCAAGGAAATCCGGCTGCCCATCACCGAGAACGGAGCCGAACGGGACCGGGCCCGGCAGCGGGTGCTGCGGGAGGCCCGCGCTGCGGGTCGGCTGCATCATCCGGGTGCGGTCACCGTGCTCGATGTCATCGACGACGGCGACCTGCCGTGGATCGTGATGGAGTACGTCGACGGGCGGTCACTGGCCCGGATCATCACCGACCTCGGTGCTCGTCCGGTGGAGGAGACCTGCCAGATCGGCATCAGTCTTGCCTACGCCCTTGAGGCCGCGCACCGGCTCGGCATCGTGCACCGCGACGTCAAACCGAGCAACGTGCTCATCACCGCGGACGGACAGGCCCGGCTCACCGACTTCGGGATCGCCGTCAGCCACGGCGACTCCCGCCTGACCAACACCGGCATGGTGCTCGGCTCCCCGGCCTACCTGCCGCCCGAACGCGCCCGGGGCGGCACCGGCAGCGCAGCCGGCGACCGGTGGGGTCTGGGCGCGGCGCTGTTCGCCACGGTCGAGGGCTGCCCGCCGTACACCGGTGGCGACCCGATCTCGGTGGTGTCCGCCGTGATGCGCGGCGACCGCCGGCCCTTCCGGCTCGCCGGTCCACTGGCCCCGCTGATCGACGACCTGATGAGCCCGCACGAGGCCAGCCGCCCGCCGCTGTCCGCCGTCCGCCGTCGGCTGCGTGACATCCTGCAGGCCTTTGGTGATCCTGTTTCTTCTCGCGCCGGAAGTCGGACGCACCGCCCAGCCCGCCCCGCCACCACCACGATCGCCACCACCACGATCGCCGCCACCACCGCGATCGGTGCAACGGTGTCCGTCTCGGCCTCCGGTGCCGGGACGCCCCCGGAGGATCTCGCTGCAACGACGGCCGTGGACCTGTCGACCGGTCCACCGGACGACGATCAGGCCCGGCCGGATAATCCTTCCGCTGGCGACCATGCACCGTCACCTGTGAATCGGGACCAACCGGCCGACAGGTGCGCCGGTATCCCCCCACCCAGCTCCGACGAAAGCCGCCGGGCAGCCCTCGACCCATCCGACGATCAGAGCCGTTCCCACCCGTCCGAGGTCGAAAGGGCCCCCGAAGAGCCCGGCGACGACCATGGCCGTTGGTCCGACGGACAACCCGCGACCGGACGTTCCGACCAGCCGAACAGTTCATCCATCTCGGACCATCCAACCGAACGGGCCGCTCCGGCCGAACCGCTCGCCGAAGTGGCCAAAGCTGGGATGACAACCGCCCTCACCACGGTCGCGACCGTCGCCGCGGCCACGACAGTCGTCACAGCCACAACGATCGCCGCGGCCACCACGATTGCCACCGCCACGGCAGCCCTGGCCGCGCCGCAGGTCGGAGGCACCGACCCGACAGGCACCGACCCGGTGGATGCCGACACCGACACACCGAGCACCGAAGCGCACAGTAAGCACGATGCCCAGGCACCGACCCCTGCGACGCCGACCCGGGCCACGTTGCCGACCCGCCGCTCCCCGGACGCCGCGCGGGTCCGGACGGCGCTGCCCGCGGCCCGGGCACGGATCACCCGACCGGTCGAGCGGCTACGCCAGGTCGACCGCACCCGCGCGCTCGGCGGCATTCCGGCCCGGGCCCGCCTGATCGGCCGCGGCGCCGGTGACCATTCGACGCCGGCCGCATCCACGTTGGTTCAGGCGGTCGAACCGACCGAAACCGCCGCACCGGGTGTTCCTGTGGCACTGACCGGGACAGCCGAGCCGACCGGGACGGCCGTGCCAGCCGAGACTGCCATGCCAGCCCGGACTGCCATGCCAGCCGAGACGGTTGCGCTGGCTGCGTCAGCCACGGCAACTACCGAGACACCGACTCCAGGTACCCGAGTGTCGAGCATGGACACGGCAGGCACGCGGGCCGCGGAGTCGGGCTCCGGCCCGTCTGTCTCACCCAGGCCGGGTCCACCCACGCTGGGCTCACCCGCACTGGGCGCACCCGCACCCGCGCCGGGCCCGGACACACCGGCCGCCGCCACGTTGGTCTCGGTCCTACCGGCCGCGGCGCCTGGCCCCGGGCGCGCCCGCCTGCTCGTCCTGGTGTTGGTGCTTGCCGCCCTGGCCTCGGCCGCCACCGTCGCGATCCTGCTGCTGATCAGCCAGGATGACTCGTCCGGTGGCGCCGCGCTCGCGCCTCGGCCCGGGGCAGCCACCTCGGGCGCCGCTGCGGCTGGTACCGCCCGCCGCGGCGGCGGGACGGAGGGTGCCGTCCAAAACACCCAGAGCACCGCGGAGGTCGCTGGGCCACCGGCCGTCAGCGACCCGCTCGCGACCAGTTCCGTGGTTGCCGTACCGCCGCTGGGCTGGGCCTCCTATACTGATCAGGCGGCCGGATGGTCGTTGGCCTACCCCGCCGACTGGCGGTCCCAGCCGGGTCCTGGTGGGGTCGGTAACGTCGATTTCATGGACCCGGCTACCGGCTCGTTCCTGCGAGTGGGTAGCGTCAGAGAGGCAAACACCTCCGCGATCGGCGACTGGCGGCGTATTGAAGCCAGTTTCGTTCGGACCGTGCAGGACTACCGACGCATACGGCTGACTCCCAGCGACGGTGGGGATGGCACGAACCAGGCCGACTGGGAGTTCGCGTACCGCAGGTCGGACGGGGTCATGGTGCATGTGCTCAACCGGGGCGCGATTCGCAACAGCCACGGATATGCCCTCTACTGGCATACCCGCGAGGATCACTGGTTGCAGGATCAACCACTGATGGCGAGCCTCTTCGGGACCTTCCGGCCGGCCCCATGATGTACTCATCTGCCGGATTCGCGCCTGTCAAGGCGATCGGAAACACGCAGACCATCCGGTCTGCGGATGCCTCCGTCTGTCAGACTTGACACGATGGCTAAATCGGTAAGCGTGCCCCCGGAGACGGACCGGCATGGCACGCCTCGGTATGTAGCCCAGCGCTACCGTCTCGACACGCCCATCGGGCGTGGTGGGGCCGGTGTCGTCTGGCGTGGTGAGGACGAGCTCCTCCAGCGACCGGTGGCCATCAAGGAAATCCTGGTGCCGATGGCCGGCGCGCAGAACGAGCGGGACGCGATCCGGGCTCGGGTGCTGCGGGAGGCGCGGGCCCTCGCCCGGCTGCACAGCCCGGCCATCGTGTCCGTGTACGACGTGGTCGAGGAACACCAACGCCACTGGATCGTCATGGAGCTCGTCGACGCGGACAGCCTCGGCGATGTGATCCGCAACCACGGTCCGCTGCCGTTCGACCAGGTGGCCGCCATCGGTCTGGCGCTGACCGACGCACTCGCCGCCGCGCACTCCGCCGGCGTGCTGCACCGCGATGTCAAGCCTGGCAACGTCCTGCTCGGGCGGGACGGCCGGGTCCGGCTCACCGACTTCGGCATCGCCGCCACCGAGGGCGACGTCACCCTTACCGGGACCGGCGCACTCGTCGGCTCACCCGCCTACATCGCTCCCGAACGGGTGCGGGGCTCGTCCGGCAGCCCGGCCAGCGACCTGTGGGGTCTCGGCGCGACCCTGTACTCCGCGGTCGAGGGCCAGCCGCCGTTCGAGGGACCGGAGACGTACGCGGTGCTCACCGCCGTCGTCGAGGGGCGCCGCCGGGCCTTCCGCCTGGCCGGCCCGCTGCGCAACCTGCTCAGCGACCTGATGGACCGCCCCGCCGAGGAGCGGCCGGACGTCAGCGAGATCCGCCGCCGGCTCATCCCGGTGGCCCGCAACGCCACCCCCGTCCCGGCAGCCGTGATGCACGCCCGGCCCAAGGGCGACGAGGAGGACGCCGCGCCCGGGCGAGGCAGCGCCGACGTCGGCCTGGAGAACCTGGACGACTCCCACCCGTCGGCCCCGCCCGCACCGGACGGTCGCACCCGGACCACCGGACCGCGGTCCGGTGCCGCCTCCTCGGCCCTCTCACCGGACATCGCTCCCTATGGAGGATCGTCCCCGTCCTACGAGCCGTCCCCGTCCGGTTCGACCGGGCCAGGAGCGGGTGGGACGGCCGCGGCCGATGCCTCTGTCGGCGCCGATACCGACATCACCGCCGACCCGATCCCGATGGACGAGACCGCCATCTCGCCGGCGACCGGTGGCCTGCGCCGTACCCCGGCCACGCCCCCGGCCTCCGCACGCAACCGCGGCCAGGCCGACCACGACGAGCCGACCAGGATCGGGCGCGCGGTCGCGCCGACGGGCCCGGTACGCGGCGGCGCCGATGACGAGACCCGCGTGGGCACCGCCCCGCTGATCGCCGCGGCCGAACTCGGCCTGTTCGACGATGACGAGGCCGCCGGCCTGGTGCACCTCGACGACGCCCGTCGGCGTGCCGATGCGGCCGGTGGCGCCGGCGCGGCCGGAGCCGGCCGGGGCGGCCAGAACCAGCAGGCCCATCGACGCCGGATCATGGCAATCGCGGCCGGCGCGGTCGCGGCGGTCGCCGTGGTGGCCGTGGCGCTGGCCCTCACGCTGTCCGGCGGTGACTCCTCGAACGACAACGACGTGTCGGCCCAGCAGACGACCGATGCTCCCGCCACCCTGGTGCCCAGCTCGGTGACGGCCCCGGCGGAGCCGTCCGGCGGCACGTCCCAGGCCGTGGTGGTGCCATCGACGCCGCGCTACAGCTACCGGCCACGGACCACGACGCCGCCACCGCCAGCCGCGACCACCCCCTCCGCGCCGCAGACCAGTGCCCCGCAGACCCAGCAGCCCACGTCCACCCCGACGACGCCGGTGACGACCTCCCCACCCAGCAACGCGCCGACGACACCGCCGCCCGCCACAAGTCGCCCGCCCACATCGCCGACGGCACCCGCGCCGACCCCCACCGGCTCAGTGCCGCCCGCCGCCTGATCCCGGTCCGGCACGGTCACCTGGCCGGGTGGCGTGACCACCGGACGCAGCGGCCCGGCCAGGGAATAGACCAGGCCAGGGCTCATCCGGTCAGCTGCGGCAGCCTCTCGGACGGCCTCGGCACGTTGGTCGTCGAGGGCAGGGGCATCTCCGTTATGGCGACATCGTAATTCTGGTTCAGCCGCCGCACCCTCCATCGATCTTCTTGCCCGTCGCGACTCCGGCCGTTGTCCCACGCTATGGCGATCAGCGTGGCTGAAATCGCGCGCCCGCAGAGAGGCCACGAAGGCTGCGGGTGCGAGGCTGGACGGGTGACTCTGTCTAAGCGCGCATCCTGGTTCTTGATCGCGGTTGGTGTCTGGACGTGGGCCATCTGGCCGAACTTCCTGCGCAACATCTGGAAAGACGATCGCTCCTGGGACAACGGGCCGACCGGCTTCTTCACGGTCCATCTCGTCCTCACGATCGTGTCGATCGTCATCGGCTCCGCCGTCGGCTGGCTCGGCATCCGCGGGGTGCGAGCCAGCCGGACCGGCACCGGTGGTGGCCGTCGCACCGATGGAGGTGACATCGGTGGTGACGGTGGCACCGGTCAGCCGCAGCGGGTCACGGCGACTTCCGGTTCCTCGAAGACACAGCCGTAGCGTCACTCACCCCGTGCTCGTCCTGTGCTCGTCCTGTGCTCGTCCCCGCATCCCGGCGGCGCGCGGCTCCACCGCGACCTGGCAGCAGACCCGGCCCGCCGGATGGCCCGAGCGCGGAGCTGGATTCAGATCCGCAGGTGCTGGCGGGGGCCGGCGAACGTGCGGGTGACCTCGCCGAGCGTGGCGTCGCCGGAGTACGCGGCGAGGGGGATGACCGCGTCGTCCTGACCAGCACCGGTGCCGGTGCCGAACCGGACGGCCCACAGCATCGACTCGGCGACCGGCAGCAGGGCGACGAGCACGTCGTTGTCGTCCATCTGGGCGGCAAGCCAGCTGATCCGATCGGACTGCAGGGCACCCACGAGGGTGACCTCGCCGCCGGCGCTGACCGGCTCGGAACGCATCCGCGCACGCTGGCCCGCCTCGCCAAGCGCCTCGGCGAGCTGCCCGGCGAGGCGCTCCCGCTCGTAGAGCTGCGCGTCCTGGGCGATGCGCAGGACGACGCCGTGCAGCTCCCGCTCGTGGTGCACCTGGAGCTCGATCTCCGTGTCCTGCCCGAAGTACCAGCCGAGCACCTCGGGCAGGACATCGCGCAGCTCCGCCCCGGCCGGTTGCACCATGGCGAGCCCGGGGCACTGCGGTGACCAGGCAGACCAGGAGGCACCATCCGGCCGCACGATCAGTGAGACGGACCTACCCACGTTCGATCACCACCACGCGACTCCTCCGCCGTCCCGGCCGGTGTGGATCAGTATCCGCGTTCCCCCGGCCCCCTGGGAGGCGTTTGGGCTAAAGGTCGCGCCGATTACGCCCAACACCGGGCGTCACCCGCGCAACATCCACCCCGTACGGTGGTCCGCGGCGGGCCGACCGTGGGACATTTTCGACGTGCGGCACGACCGACAAGCCATCACCGTCCGGCCGCTCACGGCGGACGAGGGGGCGCTGTTGCGCCGGTTGCGGCTCGCCTCCGTCGCCGACGCGCCGATGGCCTTCTGGCACACCACCGCGGTCCTGACCTCGTGGCCGGTGGCCGAGTGGACCCGGCGGGCCCGGGCCGCGGCGGACTCGTCCACCGATCTGATCATGGTCGCGCAGCGCGGCGACGAGGTCGTCGGCCTGGTCCAGGGACTGACTCCGCCCGGACGGCCCTGGCTGCGGGAGCTGGCCTCGATGTGGGTCGCCCCGCAGGTCCGCGGTCAGGGTGGTGCCGACACGCTGCTGGCGGCGGCGTTCGACTGGTCGTACCGGGTCGGCGCCGAGGCGGTGAAGCTGTGGGTGGCCCCCGGCAACCTCGCGGCCCGGCGCCTGTACGCCCGGCACGGCTTCGTCGTGCTGGGCGGACCGGAGCCGACGACGTCCGATCCGCTCGTGCGCACCTTCATCCCGATGCTGCGGACGCTGTACCCGGCCGCGCCCCGACGGTGATCATCTCATGGGCGAAGCCGAGTTTCGCCCGCACGGCGGGGGTCAGGACGAACGGATAGAGATCGTCTCGTCCCATGCTTCGGCTGATGGCGTTGAGCGCATAGGTCAGCGGTAGCCACTGGTCGATGATCGCGCGGATCGGCGACCGTCCGGCCGCGTCATCGGCGTTGCGCAGGTCCGCGGGCTCGGCGGCAAGGGTGTTCGCGGGCACCCCGAACGCGGCGAGGTCGGGGCCCGCGACATGCAGGCCGAACTCCGCGGACGTCCGCAGAGTGTCGCGGATGTGCAGGTAGTGGGCGAAGGTCTCGGCCCAGTCCTCCCATGGGTGCATGGTCGCGTAGGCGCTGACGAAGGTGTTGCGCCAGTCGGACGGCGGGCCCTGCGCGTAGTGACGGTCCAGGGCGGCCGCGTAGTCGAGGTCCGGATCGCCGAACAGGTCCCGGAACCGGGCGGTCCGCGCCGGGTCGGCTCCCACCAGCATCTCCCAGTAGTAATGCCCGATCTCGTGGCGGAAGTGCCCGAGCAGGGTGCGGTATGGCTCCCCCAGCTGGACGCGGACCCGCTCGCGGTGAGCGTCGTCGGACTCGGCCAGGTCCAGCGTGATCAGACCCTCGCTGTGTCCGGTCACCACCGCGTGCTCGCTGCTGTTCAGCAGGTCGAACGCGAGTCCACCGGCCGGGTCGTCCACCTGGGCGACGACGGGCAGGCCCAGTTCCAGCAACTGGGCGACGAGCCGGCGTTTGGCCGCCTCCGCGCGGACGAACCGGTCCCGCCCGGTCGGGTCGCTGTCCGCCGGCCGGGTCCGGGTCAGCCGGCAGCACCGGCACAGCGTGCCCTCGCCGGTCGACACCTCCGCGTCCGCCCGCGCCGCGTCGGCAGCGGTGGCCGGCGCCGGGACGAGCCAGTTGCAGCCGGCCCGCTCGCTGGCCGCGCACCGGTAGAACCAGCGCCGACGGTCCAGCGGGACGGCGTCGAGCAGATCCTCGGCGATCGGGTCGGCACCGATCGCCCGGTCGAGCAGGTCCGTCGCCGTCACCCGACGCACGAGCGTCGGCGAGGCCACCTGGTGCACCGACTGGACACCACCGCGACCGCCGTCGCCGAGGGGAGCCTGACCGATCGCCGCGGCGACCACCGCCACCGGCGGCAGCTCCAGATACACCGGCGCCGACCGTGGCCGCGCCGTCGACGACGGCCGCACACGGCCGGTCACGAGGGTGATGACCCGCCCCTGGTCGGGATCGAAGCCGAGCGGCGCTCCACACCGCAGACACGCGGAGTTCTCGAAGAAGACCAGCTGCCCGCACCGAGCACATCCGTTGACCTTCATCGACCCCGTCGCCTCCCTGCATCCTTCGGTTTTCGCGGTTCCCACGCCGGTGCCCGGTCCGACGGCACGAGCCCGGTGGTCTGCTCACCCGGAGCACTGCGCACCGATGGTCACCACCGGCCCGGACCGGTGCATACCCCTACCGACGTTGACAACGCCTCACCTCGGCAGCTCCCCCCGCCGACCTGGTGCGTTCGCGACCGAGATCACGAAGACCCCGCAGTTCCGGCCATCAACCCGACGGTTATCCTTGACAGGCCCCCGAAACTTCCTCTATTGAGGACCAGCGCGAGGAGGTGGCCGCTGTGAGTTCTGGCGGGTGCTCCAGTAACGGCCGCTTCCTGCTCGTGGACGACCGCCGAGGCTGACCTCGGCTCCGGGCGGCTTCGGCCGAGCCAGGCACCGCGTGTCCGGTCGGCAGCTCAGCCCACGTCCACGAAACCCGGGTGACGACTCCCCGGGGCACTGCCTGGAAGGCCGGCTGGTTGTCGGTCCTGGTCTGCCATTCTCTGCGTTCACCCTGGTGATCCACGCGTGGTCGCGATCCGGATCCGTCACCTGATGCCGCCGGTGGCGGGACGCCGGTCCGTCCTGCCCGCCGCGGCGCCACGGGCGGATCCGCGTGCTCACGGTGGATGCACCGCGGCATGCGACGGGTGCGGCGGACGTCCGGTCCAGGCAGGGCACGAGCAGGTGCGGTCGATCAACATCGTGAGTCGACCTGAGGCCGCCGCATCGCGCCCAGCATGCGCGCGGCCTGCTCGAGTAACGCGCGCCCGGACAATCTTCGTCGGCGCGCGGAGGGGGAGCTGTCATGGCCATCACCGCATCGCGCAACGCGGGCCGCCGTCGGCCACGGGCCGACCGGCTCGATCTTCCCGGCACCGGCCGGGCAACACTGCTGCCCCGGGTGGATCGGGAGGATGCCAGCCGGGTGGCGGAAACGGTCGCCCGCTTCCTCGGCACCGGCCGCTATCTGGCGATCCAGACGGGCATCGTGATCGTCTGGATCGCACTGAACGTCGCGGTACCGCTCATGCGCTGGGACCCGTATCCGTTCATCCTGCTCAACCTGGCCTTCTCCACCCAGGCCGCCTACGCCGCGCCGCTCATTCTGCTGGCCCAGAACCGTCAGGACGACCGGGACCGGGCCGCCCTGACCGAGGACCGCGCTGTCGCCGGACGGATGCGCGACGACACCGAGTTCCTCACCCGCGAGGTCGCGGCACTGCGCCTGGCCCAGAGCGAGGCCGCCACCCGGCAGTACGTCCGGGGCGAGCTCGCCGGCCAGTTCGAGGCCTTCCGCAGCGATCTCGAGCGTCTGCTGGCAGCGCACCTGCCGGCCGCGCCGGCCCTCGCCACCGGGCCTCTGCCCGGCGCCGTCACCGGACCCCTCGGGCCACGTGCCGCCGCCGTGGCCGGCGCTTCCCCTGCCGCGCCGTCCGTTGTCGCGCCGTCCGTTGTCGCGCCGTCCGTCACCGGCGGATGCGCGACCGAGGCGGCCCAGCCACGGGTGGCGCCAGGCTCCCAGCCGGCCGGTGGAGCCGCCGTACCACCAGCCAGGGGCACCCGGACGGACGACGAGGCGACCGACGATCCCCCGCCGGTCGACCCCCGGCCGGCGCCCGGCACGCCCCCCGGTACTGCCACCCGCCCGGGGCACTCCAATGCCGTTCCGGCGGCCCGGGTCGCCAGCCGCGCCAACACCCGCGCCTCGGCCGGACGGGCACACCACCGATCCGCGGTCTACGCCGGAGCCACCCGCAGAGGCGCAGAACATCCGAAAAAGGGTGATTAGCCCCCGGCGGACACCCGGATGCGACACGAAAGCCAACTGCCCGATGCGGGCCGGCTCATGCCAGTAGCGTTCAGTAGGTGCGTGCCGGCCGGTCGTGTCATCCTGCCCTGCCGTTGGCGGCGAGGGCGGGCCGCGCGCTGTGTGGAGCCCGCATCCGGGGGCGTCGCGTGCTGGCGTTGTTCGCCGCCGGCGCGCTGATCCTCCTGGCCTGGGGCGCTCCGGTTCGAGCCGCACCGGCACCGGCAGCACCCGCGGCGACTCCGCTGCCTGCTGCTCCGCCAGCCAACCTGACTGCCAAGGACTGGGTGGTCGCGGATGCCGACACCGGGGCGATCCTCGCGGCGTCGCACCTGCACGACCAGGACATGCCCGCCAGCACCATGAAGATCCTGACCGCGCTGACGATTCTGCCGAGCCTTCCGCAGAGCCAGATCGTGACCGTCGGCGAGGATGCCTCCCGCGTGGATGGCACGAAGGTGGGCCTGGTGCCGGGAGTCGGCTACCCGGTACGCGACCTGGCCACGGCGATGCTGATCGCCAGCGGCAACGACGCGACGGTGACCCTCGTCGACGCCAGCGGTGGCTCCGCGGCGGTACTGCAACGGATGAACGCCCTGGCCGTCTCGCTCGGCGCTCGCGACACGGTGGCCGGGGACCCGACCGGCCTGGACAGCCCCGGCCAGCTGACCAGCGTGCACGACCTGGCCGTCTTCGGACGGGCCGCGATCCACGAGCCGAACGTGCGCCAGTACCTGACCATCCGGCGGGCGTCCCTGCCCGGCCGTGGGGACCAGCGCTTCGAGATCCAGAACCACAATCTTCTGCTGGGCCGGTACGACGGCACCATCGGTGTGAAGAACGGCTACACGGTTGCCGCCGGGGCGACCTTCGTCGGCGCCGCCACCCGCGCGGGCCGCACCCTCGTCGTCGCGCTGCTGCGCACGGCGCCCGAGTTCGACCGCGACGCGCGTGCCCTGCTCGACTGGGGCTTCGCCCACGACGGTCAGATCACGCCGGTGGGCTATCTGCCGAACGCCGCCGGGCAGGGGGCGGACGGCGCCACCGCGGCGGACGGTGCGGCGCCGGCCAGTGCGGGACGCACCGCGCCGAGTGCCGCCGCCCTGCCAGCCCCCCGGGTGGGCGAGCATGGTGGCATCCTCACCGGCATCGGCCCAACCACCTGGATCGCACTGGGCCTGACCGCTGCCGCCTGCCTGGTCACCGTGGTCACCCGGCGGGTGGGGCGGCGGGCCCGGCGGGCCCGGGCGGTCCGATCCGCGGCGATGCGCACCCGATTCACCCGGACGGGCCCCGGTCGGGCCGACCGGCCGGCCCGACCGGAACCAGTACCGGTACGCGAACAGCGCCCGGCCCGGCCCGGGTCCCGGGCTGCCCGCCCGAGTGCGGACCGCCGCAGCGGACCCGCCTCGCCCGGCCGGCGGACCGAGCCGGTCACCGCCCCGGTCCGCCGGCTACCCACGCACCCTGATCCCGGCCGGGACACAACCCGCCACTGGCCCGAGCGGTCGCCGCGGCCCGGGCCGGAACGGGCCGCCGGCCAGCCGTATGCCGACCTCGTCGACGACGACTACGCCGACGGGTATGGCCGGTCTTCCAACCGGGGCGTCGACGCTTACACCGACGAGCTCTACTACGAGCTCCCGCCCGAGCTGCCCTACGAGGTCCCTCCCCGCCGGCGTACCTGAACGCACCGCGATGGGTGGCGTCGGCGGAAAGGGCCCCGGTGCGCTGTCCGTGCATGTTCACGGGCAGCGCACCGGTGGCCGTCGGGCTGTGGCTGGCAATGGTCATGGCTGGCCGATGGTCATGGCTGGCAATGGTCATGGCTGGCTGGCCAGGCCGTCGCTGGCTGGCGTCCACCACGATCCGTCGGTGCTCTCCGGGGATTGTCCGGGCACCGTCCGATGTCATGTGGTTCCGCGGGTGTCTGGTCCCGACGGCCGACCTCGCCGCCGTCACGGCCGTTATCGACGTCGGCGGACTGGCGGGGCGGGTGGGTCCTTCTACAGGGATGAAACGGACAAAATGATGCCGCGAACCCTGTAGAAGGACTACAAAGATCGACACGCCCGAGATTGTCCCGACCTGCGGAGCCGTTTTGATCACGGTGCGTTATATCGGTCGCCGAGTGCTGGTCATCGGTGACGGGTGGCTGCCTCCGGCCCCGGATGGTGCGCCCGCAGCCACCCCGGCACGCGGCACCCCGCCACCCCGGTACCTCGGCCACAACCGGAAACGTTCATGGACGGCACCCTAGTTGCCAGGAGTGGCCGGCTCGGCCGTGCGACCGCCGTCCCCCGCGGCGCGCGGTCGCGCCCCGGCCGCACCGAACGGGAAGAAGCGCAGCTCCCGCCAGCGCAGGTCGGCTCCCCGCTGATACAGGCCGAACCCGCCGACGTCGAACCGGGCCTGGTAGTCGGCGAGCGCCACGTAGGCGCGGTCAAGCCCCTCCGCAGGGATGTCGTGCGCGACCGTGACGTGCGGATGGTAGGCGAAGGCCAGCGGTCGCTCCAGCGGGCCGGACCGCACCGCGGCCGCCAGGCCTGCGCACCGCGCCGCACCCACGGCCACCTCGACGAACACCACCGGCGACAACGGGCGGAACGTTCCCGAACCGGACAGCCGGATCGTGAACGGATCGTGCGGCTCGGCGGCCCGGGCCAGATGGGTTTCGATCGCCGGCAGGTCGACGAGGCGGACCGTGGTCGGGCCGAGCAGCGTCACATGCGGGACGATCAACGCGGCGTTGGGATCTCCGAGCTGTTCACGCCATCCCTGCAACTGGGCTCGGTACGGCTCCGGGATGCCGATCGCCACGCCGATGTCGACCAGGCCCGCCACCTCGGACGTGCGGAACGGGTCCGCCGCCCGAACGGTGGCGTTGATCGCCGGTCGGCCGGCGAACGTCACATCCGCGCCGTACGACGGTTCGCCCTCGCTGTGTCCGTTCATGCGGCCGACAGCACGCCACGGTCGGTCCCGCCACGTTGCCCCCCGAGGGTCGTCACCCTCCGTGTAGCTACGCGCGTCGACCTGGGATTGATGGCCGGCCGTCGGGATCGGTGTCGGCAAGGTTGCATGCCGACATCATGGCCCACCGAGGCGCTCCGTCACCCGCGGACCGCCAGACCGAGGAACCGACCCGCTCGGAACACCCGAAAAACGGGCAACACGTCCATCCTGAAACGGCCGAACGCACCGGACGTCCCGTACGTCCCCCGGTGGACGGCGCCCCCCACCCGCCATCGCGGACGGTCACAACGCCGGATCCACCACCGACGGACGGCCTGCGGCGACGATGTCATCCGACAGGGGTGGCCACGCGTCGCGAGCCCACTCCCCGAAATCTCGGTCACTCAGAGCAACACAGCTCAGGCCGGCCACCGGATCCACCCACAGGAAGGAGCCGGCCTGGCCGAAGTGACCGAACGTCGCGGGCGTGTTGGTGCGCCCGGTCCAGTGCGGATCCTTGTGGCCGCGGATCTCGAACCCGAGACCCCAGTCGTTCGGATCCTGGCGACCGAAGCCCGGTAGCACTCCGGACAGTCCGGGGAAGGCCACGGAGGTCGCGGTGGCCACCATCGCCGGCGAGAGCAGGCTGGGAACCAACAGCTCCGCGGCGAACCGGCGCAGGTCGTCGAGGGTTGCCCGCACGCCGTGGGCCGGCGAGCCGGTCAGCCGGGCACCGGCCATCCCCAACGGGGCGAACACCGCCTCGGCCAGGTAGTCGGCGAACGTGATCCCGGTGGCCGCGGTGACGACGTCGCCGAGCCGCTCGATCCCGGTGTTCGAGTAGATGCGGCGGGTCCCGGGCGCCGCGAACACCCGTTCACCGCCGAACTCGAGTCCGGACGCGTGCGCCAGCAGATGCGCCACGGTCGACGATGGCGGCCCGGCCGGATCCGACAGGCCGATCGCGCCCTCCTCCACGGCGATGAGCACCGCGTAGGCGGCCAGCAGTTTCGACACCGAGGCCAACCGGAAGGGGTGGTCCGCCGGGCCCACCTGCCCGAGCTCCCGAACCCCGATTCCCCCGGCCCCGTCAGGCTCGCGACGCAGCACGCAGACCGCGGCCGTCTCGACCGGCCATCGTGTCACCTGTTCCAGTGCGTCCACATCCCGCACTGTACGAGGTTTCCGGGCCGGCGCCGGGCGGGTGTCGTGGGGCGCTCGCGGTGTACCTCGGGGCCGGCTGCGAGACTGGCGATCGTGCAGATCCCGCCGTCGCCGGCAAGCCCGTCCGGCTCACCGAGCCCGCCCAGCCCGCCCAGTTCGTCTGCTTCACCTGATGTGTTCGAGGCAACGGCGATCCGTCCGACGGGCCCGGCCGGACCGGCCGGACCGGCGAAGGACGCCGATACGATCACCGTGGCCACGCCGATCGTGCGCGTCGACGAACCCGAGGACGTCCCGGCTGGCACAGTCGACGTGCTGATCGTCGGCGGCGGTCCGGCCGGATGCGCGGCAGCGCTGGCGGCCCTGCGGGAACGTCCCGGCGCAAGCGTCGTCCTGGCCGACACCGCCGCGTTCCCCCGGGACAAGACCTGCGGGGACGGCATCGCACCGCACGGCCTCGATGTTCTGCGTGAGCTGGGTGTGACCGACGCGGTTGCCGGCTACCGACCGGTGGAGCGGATGCGTCTACGCACTCCGGGCGGTGCCGAGGTCGCCACGCCGTCGAGCCGGGCGAGTTATGTCGTGCCCCGGCAGGTCTTCGACGCGCGGCTGATGGCCGCGGCCCGGGCACGCGGCGCGGCGTTGATCCGCCGACGGGTGCGCACCCTGGAGTTCGCCGACCGGCCACGGCCCGACGGCCGGGGCCGTGAACCCGTCGTGGTCGTCAACGGCTCGCTGGCCGCGCGGGTCGTCATCGGTGCCGACGGCGCGAACTCGGTGGTGCGCCGCGGCCTGGGGCTGGCCGCCAACCCGCCGGAGTCGATGGCGATCGCCGTGCGCGCCTACGCCCCGCTGCCCGCCGCGGACGCCCCGGCGGAGCTGTTCATCCACATGACCGACGAGGGCTGGCCGGCCTACGCCTGGTCGTTCCCGATCGGCGACGGACGGGCGAACATCGGCTACGGCATGCTGCGCTCCCGGCTCGCCGCCGCGGACGACGGGGCCAGCGCGAAAACCGTGCTGCACCGCACCCTGGAACGGATGCTCCCGCACGCCCCGGCCGAACCGGGCACACTGCGGGCCCACCACCTGCCGCTGTCCACCCACCGGCCACGCCAGCCGGCCGGCCCGGTGCTGCTCGCCGGCGACGCCGCCTCCCTGATCAACCCGCTGACCGGTGAGGGGATCTACTACGCACTGCTGTCCGGCCTGCTCGCCGGGCAGGCCGCGGTCGGTGCGGCCCAACCCGCCGGCGCGGGCCGTCTGTACCGGCGTTCGCTGGACGCCGAACTCGGTCGCCATCTGCGACACACCACGTTGCTCGCCGGGCTCGTCGGTCGCAGCAGCACGATGATGGACGCGGCCGCCCGGGCCGCCCGGACCCGCACCGAGCTGTACGACTCGCTGGTCGAGCTCGGGTTGGGCCGCGGAACGATCCCAGCGAGCACCCTGACCCGCCTGGCCGTGCGGCGTGCGATGGCCGGCCGGCGCTGAGCCGGCAGCGGCCCGGGGCTGCTCAGGGCCGGGCCGCTCAGGGCCGGGCTACTCAGGGGCCGAGGTAGGGCACCGCGGTGGTGAGCCCGATCACCGCCCCACCAAGCGCCACCAGCAGCAGGGTGTCGAAAACACGGCCCCGGACGGCGAGCAGTCCCACCCGCCGAGCCGGCAACGCCAACCGGGCGCAGCCCGCCATCACCAGAACAATGCCGATCAGCAACAGGCCGCGCCGCCACCGGTTCTGCGAGACCAGCAGAAATCCGCCGGCAACGCCGACCAGCACCGCGGCGAAGACCGCCTCCCGGCGCAGCCACGCCACCAGTCCGGAGCCACGGCCCTGCCGCCGCCGAGCACCGGATCCGCGGTGGCCACCCGGATCTGTCGGACCATGGTGATCGTCCGGCTCGTCCTGGCCGTGCTGGCCACCGGGACCGACCGGACCGCGGTGACCACGCGGGTCGTCCGGCGGCTGCGCGGGGCTCGGCGGACCGGCGGCGGGCCGACGCCGTGAGGTGCGCACCGGTGCGGTCGCGCCGTCATCACCGTCATCACCGTCATGGCTATTGCGGACGGTAGGCGGCCAGGACCGCCCGGGCGAGAACGAGCCGTCAGGGGCCCGGTAACCGCCAGCGCTGCGGTCGTGGCCACCCGGATCCACCGCACCCACCTCCGGCGCCGGTCCTGCTCGGCAGATGCCGTCACGCGCCCGGACGACGAACAGACCACGTCAGTACGTGGTGTCCGGCCCACGACGTCGCTGGACGGCGCAACCTATCCAATCAGCATGACTGATGGCGAGGGCAGCCGGTAGGTATCCCTGTCTCGCGACGTACCCGGCGCAGATCCAGCAGACCGGACGGCCTGCACGGATCCACGCGCCGGGTGTGTTATCGACCTCTGACCGGGGATCTGCAGTCGAAGGCAGTCCGCGAACAACACCATCGCGTTCGGACGGAAGCGAGGTCGAAGAACGTGAACGGGCCGAGTGTTCGGATCGAGGTCACCGGTGAGGTCATTGCGCTGTGCCCAGAGGTAACCACGGTGGGCCGTGGGCCGGGGGTCGACGTGCTCCTTGACGATCCCAGCGTGTCCCGACTGCACGCCGAGATCATCCGGCGTGGCCCTCATCTTTATGTGTGGGACCAGGGCCTGTCCCGCAACGGCACCCAGGTCAACGGTCGACCGGTCGGCCGGCACATCCTGCAGGACGGGGATGTCGTCCGGTTCGGCTCTGCGGGCGTGCGGATCCAGAACGCCCGAGCGCTGATCGAGTTCACCATCGAGACGGCGGCCGGGCCGTGGGACCGCGACCACACCGCAGAGCTGGCCATGCCGGATCCCCCGGACCTGACCCGGCGGGAATGGGACGTGCTACGAGCGCTGTCCCGCCCGGCGGGCACCCCGGGTGCGTTCGTCATCCCGTTGTCCACCCGGCAGATGGCCGAGGATCTGGTCGTCACCGAGGGTGCCGTCAAGCAGCATCTGTTGCGGCTGTACCGCAAGTTCGACATCGCCCCCGGATCGAACCGGCGTGGACGGCTCGCCAACGAGGTGGTGCGGCTGGGTCTGGTCCGCCCGGAGCCGGTCGACTCCCCCTGACCTCACCACTGCTCCTAACCGCCACTGCACGTGGCGCCACTACCACATGGCCCTAATCCGGCCTTTCACTGACCCAGGCGAACCCATCGGGCACACAACCACGAGTACCCCCACCTAAGGGCACCCGGCACGCTTAGGGCAGACTTCCGGCCGCGGTGCCCATTTGGGAGGAGCTCAACGTGGCAGACGAATCACCTCACAGCAAGAAGCTGCAGGAACTGATGTTCCGAGCCTGGGAAACCTTCGGTGATGCCCGGCATCTGGACAGCGACGACCGCGTGTTCGTCCAGGCGCTGGCCCGTCAGACCGCCGACCGCATCTCGGTGCTGTACGGCGCGAGCTGGCGGGACGCCCTCGACTGGGTCGCCCAGCGCTACGTGCCGACGACGGACACGCCGGGTGGGGCCGCCGCGGCGACCGCTCCGGCGGCGACCACCGCGAACGGCAGCGGAACGGGCGGCCGGCGGGGTTCGGCCGCCGCCGAGGCGAACGCCGGCGTCTGACCGGCACCCGCGACGTTGGGCGGCCGACGTTCGGAGGGGGCGGTGGGTTCACCACGCCCCCTCCCGCCGGCAGCTCAGTGTGCGAAGTGGCGCACTCCGCTGAAGTAGAGCGTGACGCCGGCCTCGCGCGCGGCCGCGATGACCAGTTCGTCGCGCACCGATCCGCCCGGTTCGACGACCGCCCGCACCCCGGCCTCGGCCAGCACCTCGAAGCCGTCGGGGAACGGGAAGAAGGCGTCGCTGGCGGCCACCGCGCCCTTGGCCCGATCGGCCGCCCGGGTCACCGCGAGACGGGCCGCATCAACCCGGTTGACCTGGCCCATCCCGACGCCGACCGTGGCGCCGTCACTGGCCAGCAGGATCGCGTTCGACTTCACCGCGCGCACCGCACGCCAGGCGAAACGCAGGTCGGCGAGCAGCGCGTCGTCGGCGGGCGTGCCGGCTTCCAACGTCCACCCGGAGGGCTCGTCACCCGGTTCCTCGACCGCGTCCCGCGACTGCAGCAACAGCCCGCCGCTGATCGGGCGCAGCTCCACCCCACGCTGGTGCGGCGGAGCGGCGCACTCCAGCACCCGGATCGACGGTTTGCGGGCAAGGATCTCCACCGCGCCGGGCTCGTAGCCGGGGGCGACGACGACCTCGGTGAAGATCTCGGCGATCTGCTCGGCGAGGTCGACGGTGACCGGCCGGTTCGTGGCGATCACCCCGCCGAAGGCGGACACCGGGTCGCAGGCATGCGCCTTGCGATGTGCCTCGGCGATCGTGGCGCCGACGGCGATGCCGCAGGGATTCGCATGCTTGATCACGGCGACGGCCGGCTCGGTGAAGTCGTACACGGCGCGCCGGGCCGCATCGGTGTCGGTGTAGTTGTTGTACGACATCTGCTTGCCGTGCAGCTGGCGGGCCGCGGCCAGACCACCGCCGACGCCCCCCTCGTGGCCGGCCTCGACGTACAGGGCTGCCCGCTGGTGCGGGTTCTCGCCGTAACGCAGCACGTCCGAGCGCTGCCACTGGGCGGAGAGCACGTCGGGCCAGCCGGTCTCGCGGGCGACCTCGTCGGGCGCGACGACGCTGGCGAACCACGACGACACCGCGACGTCGTAGGCGGCGGTGTGGGCGAACGCGCGGGCCGCCAGCCGGCGGCGGGCCGCCAGGTCGTAACCGCCGCCGCGGACCGCCTCGGCCAGCGCGCCGTAGTCGTCCGGGGAGACGACGACGGCGACCGACGCATGGTTCTTCGCAGCCGCCCGGATCATCGCCGGGCCGCCGATGTCGATCTGCTCGACCGCCTCGTCCTCGGTGGCCCCGCCGGCCACCGTGGCCGCGAACGGATACAGGTTCACCACGACCAGGTCGAACGGCTCGATGTCGAGTTCGGCCAGAGCGGCCGCGTGCTCGGCGTTACGCAGGTCCGCCAGCAGGCCGGCGTGCACCCTGGGGTGCAGGGTCTTCACCCGCCCACCGAGTACCTCGGGGAAGCCGGTCACCGTGCTCACCGGCGTCACCGCCAGCCCGTGGCGGGCCAGCACCTGTGCCGTCGAGCCGGTGGAGACGACCTCGACCCCGGCGGCCTGGAACGCCTCGGCGAGCACGTCCAGCCCGACCTTGTCGTACACGCTGACCAGCGCCCGGCGCAACGGCCGATGCCCGGTGGGGACCACCTCGGCCGTCCCCGCTCCCGTGGCCGACCCGGCCCCGCCGGTCGCGCCGCTGCCGCCAGCCACGCTGGCACCCGATGACGTCATGACTCCTCCTGGACGTGAACCCCGGCCACCGCAGCACCCGACAGGTTTCCCGAACGCACGATCGCACCGATCGTCGTGACAAACAGGCCGCGTTCGACCCCCTGGATCCGATCCCGCAGCGTCGCCTCGGTGTCCGCCGGCTCCACCGGCACCGCCTGCTGAGCGATGATCGGACCGGTGTCGACCCCCTCGTCGACCCAGTGCACCGTCACACCGCTCACCTTCACTCCGGCCGCGAGCGCATCCCGGACGGCATGGGCGCCGGGAAAGGCCGGCAGCAGCGACGGGTGGGTGTTGACCGTCGGGAAGCGAGCGATGACCTGCCGGTCGAGAATCTTCATGTAACCGGCGAGCACCAGCAGATCCGGGGCGAACCCGGCGATACGTTCGGCGGTGGCCGCGTTGAACGCCGCCCGGTCGCCGTGATCCTCGAGCCGAACGGTGAACACCGGCACACCGACAGCCTCGGCCCGGCGCTGGGCGCCGGTGTCGTGCCGGTCGGTTCCGACTGCCACGACGGCCGCATCGAACCCTGGCTGCGCGATCGCGTCGAGGATCGCCTGCAGCGTGGTTCCCGCACCGGACGCGAGGACGACAAGGCGAGCAGCCACAACACACTCCGTAACGCAGACAGGGCCAGTGGAACCCACGGGTCGCGGAACCCAGGGGTCGCGGAACCCACGGATCATCGAAAGCCGTCAGCGGCCCACAACCTGGCGGGCACCGCGCGGGCGCACGCGACCGCGAGCCTCGACTCGCCACCAGGACGGACCTTCCCGGATGCCCAGCCGCCACCGTCGATGACATGCCGCGACCGTCCGACTGTACTGACTTCCGCCACTCCCGCGCGCCGCATCGCGTGGCCTGCCCCGCCTGGCACCTGGTCGCCTCCGCAGCTGGCCACGCGGCAGCCGCGCCGCCGGGCCGCGATGGCCAGCACCGATCAGGGCCGCCGCCGGCGCCGGCTAGGCGGCCGGCACCCAACCCGAGAGCAGCCCGGCCAACAGTGCCTCGATCGACGCGGCCGACGGCAGCTCGTCCTGCGTGGCACCGCCCAGGACAGCCACCTCGGGCAGCAGCCCGTCAAGGGCAGCCGCGGACTGCTCGGCCGCCGCATCCGCAGCCGGATCCGACCGGCCGAAATCCGGCCCGTCCAGCAACTCCCCGGGCCGACACTGATAGAGCTCGGCCAGCCGCCACAGCACGGCGGCCGACGGCGCCCGACCGCCTCGGCCCGGCCAGTTTTCCCAGTACGACCAGGCCTTGCCCGTCTTGACCGGGCCGGAGCCGGGCCAGCGTTCGTTCCAGTGGCGGGCGGCCTCCTCCTGCGTCCACCCGCGGGCGAGGCGAAAGGCCGCCAGCGGGCGCAGGCCGTGGCGTGCCCGCAGGCGCAGCGCGATGCGACGATAGGACCAGCCGAGCACCCGCAGTCGGCGAGCTTCGGCGCGAACGTGGGCAAGTGCGACCGGCACGACGACCTCCATGACGGTGATCCACTACCGCTGGACGATAGCCGAGCGCACCGACAGTTTTCGGGTGCCGCCGCGACCCGCGCCGGGCCGGCACCGCATCAGTGCGCACCGCACCAGGTCAGTCCGGCCGGCGCGACGTCCACGTCGCCGGTCGGGAGCGCGCCGGGGCCAGTCGCCGCCGCCAGAAGGACGGCTCCGCGTCCCTGGCCAGGAACGGGCGCTCGGCCCGCCATGCGGCGAGGTCGATGCCGCCGATCAGCACCAGACCGACCAGCCCGATCTCGCCCCCGGCCAGCAGCCCACACACCCAGGCGGCGGCCGGCCCGTACTGCCCGGCTTCGCCGACCTGCCCGAGCGACTCCTGGCAGGCCAGCGCGCACAGCAGTCCGCAGATGATCCCTGCCAGCCCCACCACGCCGAGCCGGTCCCGCGAGCGCCGCCCAGCACTCGCCCGGTGTGCCATCAGCGCGCACACCAGCCCGGCGACAAGCGGCACCAGGATCAGCAGCGGCCAGCCCACCCGGGGCAGGGCACTCGGCGGCAACGAGGCGAGCACCGGCAGGTCCGGCACGTTGGTGACCTGCACCGTGTCCGCGCGGACCAGACCGGAGCCGACGTGGAAACCCGGGCCGAGGGCGTACGACAGCGCCCACAGCACCAGGTTGGGCAGGACGGCGAGCTGGGCGACCGCCAGCCCCAACCCGCCGAGGACGCCGACGTCGAGCTCCCGTTCGGCGCCGGCCACCTCGGGCAACGTCGCGGCGATGACCAGGGCGACGCCGAAGGCGGCGGTCGCGACCAGCGACGCGAAGGCGGCCAGACCGCACCGCAGCGGGATCCGCACCCAGCCGGGCAGCCGGCGCCACGCGGCGCGCAGCCGGTGGCGCCCGGCAAGCGCTCCCAGCAGCGCCGCCGGCAGGGCGACGACAACCGTGCCCAGCGCCGCCGAGCCCAGCGCCGGCCGCACCGGTCCGGACTGCACCAGCAGGGCGATCAGCACGACGAACAGCGTCTGGGCGGTGACGACCTCCACCGCATCCGCCGCCACCCGGCGCCAGGGCACCGGTCCGGCGACGACAGCCGCCGCCGGACCACCCGCCGGCCCCGGCCAGGGGACCAGACCGGCGTGCCGATGCGCGGCGCTCAGGGCTGCGATCAGCGGAAACAGCGCCAACCCGAGCGGGCGCAGGGCGATCACGCCATCCGACAGGTGCAGCGTGGCGCCATGGGCGACGAGCCAGAGGTCCGCCCCCACCCGCAACGCGGCACCCGGGCTGGTGGAGGAGCCGGTGTCGGCGCCCCACACGATCAGGACGACGACCTCGATGAAGATCAGCCCGGCCGCCGACGCCGCGATCGCGGCCACCGCCGGCCGGCCGGCCCGTTGCCACAGACGGTCCAGATCCGGTCGCAGGGACCGTGACTGATGGAAGGCGGGCACGTCAGGACGCTCGCATGCGGTCAGTCGTCAGCCGAGCCAACACGCCGTCCCTCGGTCCGACAAAATGCGCTTCGCCCCGGCTGGTCCGGATCCGGAGCCGGAGGTCGGACTCAGCGATTCGGCGCGGACTGCTGGCCGTAGCCGTCCTGTGGCGGCTGGCCATAGCCGGGCTGCTGACCGCCGTAGCCGGGCGCAGGCTGCTGACCATACCCACCACCGGCCGGCGGCTGACCGTAACCGGGCTGCTGGGGCTGCTGACCGTAGCCGGGCGGGGGCTGCTGACCATACCCACCACCGGCTGGCGGCTGACCATACCCACCACCGGCCGGCGGCTGACCGTAACCGGGCTGCTGGCCGTAGCCGGGCGGGGGCTGCTGGCCATACCCACCACCGGTCGGCGGCTGACCGTAGCCCTGCGGGGGCTGGCCATAGCCGGGCTGACCGTAACCAGGCTGCTGGCCGTACCCACCGGGAGTCGGCTGCTGGCCGTAGGGCTGACCGTAGGGCGGCTGGTTGGCCGACGGCTGCCACTGGCCCGAGCCGCCAGGCCCGGTCCCGCCGCCACCGGGCCGCCAGGGCAGGGGGGCGCCGCTGGCGAGCGCCGCCAGCACGCCGAACACCGTCTGTGCCAGGCTGGCCACGATTGCCAGGAAGAAACCGACGCTGGGGCCGGCATCCACCCCGGCGGGCACGTCCGGGAAGCGGATCCACCGCAGCAGCAGCAGGAGGAAGGCCAGCAGCGAGACGGCCGGCAGCACCCACACCACGGCCACCGGGCCGAGGTCGGGCACGCGCAGCCCCGCGAACAGCCGGGCCGCGAGCACGCCGCCGACCGCGAGCACGAGCAGCACGGGGAACCACGAGTTGAAGCCGAGCCCCCATGCGTTCTCGTGCGCCGTCCGGCCGGAACCGAAGAACGAGAACTTCACCGAGTACCACGGCAGGAAGCTCACGATGAACATGACCGCACTGGCAGCGATCACTCCGATGTCGTTGGTCGCGATCTCGCGACCGCCGATTCGTGCCACGGCGGAAACCCCACTTCGTCAGGTCGGTCGGCGTGGGACGCAGCGCGCCGACACACCGGTCTGGAGTCTCGCAGCAGTGCGGGGATGAGGGAAGCGGTGCGCGTCCCTCATCCCCGACAACCTGGCGACTCCACGACCGTCCGACGACGGGTGCCGCACACGGAACCCATCAGACGGTCAGAACTACAACGACCGCATGATGTCAGCCATCAGCCGGGCGGTCTCGGACGGGGTCTTGCCCACCCGCACGCCGGCCTTCTCCAGGGCTTCCTTCTTGGCCTGCGCCGTACCGGACGAACCGGACACGATGGCGCCGGCGTGGCCCATGGTCTTGCCCTCGGGCGCGGTGAAGCCGGCGACGTAGCCGACGACCGGCTTGCTCACGTGCGCCTCGATGTGCGCCGCCGCGCGCTCCTCGGCGTCACCGCCGATCTCACCGATCATGACGATGGCGTCGGTGCCCGGGTCGGCCTGGAACGCGTCGAGCGCATCGATGTGGGTGGTCCCGATGACCGGGTCACCGCCGATGCCGACACAGGTCGAGAAGCCGAACTCACGCAGCTCGTACATCATCTGGTAGGTCAGCGTGCCGCTCTTGGAGACCAGACCGATCCGCCCACCGGGGGTGATGTCGGCCGGGATGATGCCGGCGTTGGACACGCCCGGGCTCGCGATGCCCGGACAGTTCGGCCCGATGATCCGGGTCGTGCCCTTCGACTTGCTGTACGCGAAGAACTCGGTGGTGTCGTGGACGGGCACACCCTCGGTGATGACCACCGCGAGCGGGATCGCCGCGTCGACCGCCTCGATCGCCGCGTCCTTGGTGAACCTCGGCGGAACGAAGATCACCGAGACGTTCGCGCCGGTCTGCGCGATCGCGTCGGTGACGGAGCCGAACACCGGCACGTCGTCGACCTTCTGGCCGGCCTTGCGGGCGTTGACGCCCGCGACGACCTTCGCGCCGGACGCGAGCATCCGCCGGGTGTGCTTGGTGCCCTCGGAGCCGGTGATGCCCTGCACCACGATCCGGCTGTTCTCGTCAAGCCAGATAGCCATCGGTTTGCAATCCCTTCGCGCAGGTCAGGCCGCGGCCGCGGCGAGCTGGGCGGCGAGCTTCGCCGCGCCGTCCATCGTGTCGACCGGCTTGACCACCGGAAGGTTCGCCTCGGCGAGGATGCGACGACCCTCCTCGGCGTTGTTGCCGTCCAGGCGGACCACCAGCGGGGTGGTCACGTTCCCGACGATGTCGAGGGCCTGGATGATGCCGTTGGCGACCGCGTCACAGGCGGTGATGCCACCGAAGATGTTGACGAAGACGCTCTTGACCGACGGGTCACCGAGGATGATCGACAACCCGTTCGCCATCACCTCGGCGGACGCGCCGCCGCCGATGTCGAGGAAGTTCGCCGGCCGCTTGCCGCCGAACTCCTCACCGGCGTAGGTCACCACGTCCAGCGTCGACATGACCAGGCCGGCACCGTTTCCGATGATCCCGACCTCGCCCTCGAGCTTGACGTAGTTGAGGCCCTTCTCCTTGGCCTTCTGCTCGAGCGGGTCGACCGCGGAGACGTCGACGAACGCCTCGTTCTCGGGGTGACGGAAGTCGGCGTTCTCGTCGAGGCTCACCTTGCCGTCGAGGGCGATGACCTTGCCGTCCCCGGTGAGGATCAGCGGGTTGACCTCGACGAGGGTGGCGTCCGACTTCACGAAGACGGTCCACAGCTTCGCCAGCAGCTCGGTCGCGCCGTCCAGCGCGGCCTCGGGCAGCTTGGCAGCCACCGCGATCTCCCGCGCCTTGGCCGCGTCCACGCCGGTCAGCGGGTCGATGAGGATGCGGGCCAGCGCCTCCGGGTTGGTGGCGGCCACCTCCTCGATCTCCATGCCACCCTCACGGGAGGCCATCGCGAGGAAGGTCCGGTTGGCCCGGTCCAGCAGGAAGGAGGCGTAGTACTCCTCCGCGATGTTGCTGGCTTCCTCGACGAGCACCGAGTGGACCGTGTGGCCCTTGATGTCCATCCCGAGGATCGCCGTCGCCTTCGCGAAGGCGTCGTCCGGTCCGTCGGCCACCTTGACACCGCCGGCCTTGCCTCGGCCGCCGGCCTTGACCTGCGCCTTGACGACGACCTTGCCACCGAGTTCGGTGGCGATCGCACGTGCCTCCTCGGGAGTGGTCGCGGTCTTCCCGGTGGGTACCGGAACGCCATGCTCGGCGAACAACTTCTTCGCCTGGTATTCGAAGAGATCCACGGTCCGTCCAGTCGGATGCGGTCGTTCTGGGTTGGGTTTTGTAGGGCTGCGTGGGGCTGCACAGAACGCCTGAGAGCCTACTGACGAGCCGGTTTCCGCGCGCGTCACGCGCTGCGCCGACGCCGGCACCCCGGTGGCCCGACAAGGCCTGGCCGGCTGGCCCGTCCGGGCGGTCGGCATCCGGCCGACAGGACGGCCCCGCCGAGCTCCAGGCCATGTCAAGCCCGGCGATACGGGACAAACGAGGTGGCAGTTCGGCTCCGGCGGTCCGTCCGGACGTCGCGCCGCACCTGCCACCACACCAAGATCGAGAAGCTCTGCGTGACCATTGGATCCGTAAGGGCAATCTGTGGTGTCCAACATCACGACTATCTCGGCCCGGGGTATGCCAGAAATCACAGCAGAACAACACCGATCGTGGTCGGCCTTCTGGTCGTTCATCCCGGTCCGCATCGCAGTTCAGCGCAACGCGAGAACGATCAGCAGACTGGCTGCCGTCAGCCCGATTCCGGTCCAGCCCAGCCCGATCCCCACGGTGGCGAGCCGCTCGCCCCGTTGGTTGTGCCGGCGGATCTGGGTCCGCGCCAGCCGACCGAGGACGACCGCGGCGACACTACCCACCCCGAACAGCCAGCCAAGCCCCAGCACCACCGACAGCAAAGCCCTGCCGTTGAGTCCCCGCTCGACCGGCGTCGTCGTCGGGAACGGTCGCGCCACCGGCTCGGCGATCTCCGCGGCGGGTCGGGCCAGGCCGTGGTCGGCCGTCGCGCCGGCCCGGAGGTGGGCAGCCGGCTCGGCTGGCGGCATCGACGGTGCCGGCAGTGACGCCCGGACCGGGGGCGCCGGCAGCGGTCGCGGGGCCGGCCTGGGAACTGCGGCGAAGCCAGGTCTCGACGCCGCCGGTCGAATCTCCCCCGGTGGCGGGATTCGGGCCGGGGCCGGGGCCCGGGTCGGCGCGCGGGCCGGCAGCCGCGTTGACGGTCCCGGCGGTGCGG
>NZ_JAMQQG010000014.1 GCF_023716925.1 Frankia sp. R82 | reverse complement strand
CCGATCCTCCCTGTTCAGGAGCACTTTCCTCTTTGCGGCAACCCAACAGACGATCACCCCGGTGAAAGCCCGAGGCTGACCGGATGCCAAGGTCTCCGTCCGGTTGCCCGGCTGGTCCGATGCCCGGGCCCGTGGCGGCAGTGATGGCGGCGGCGGTGGGGGCGCCGGTGTGGAAGGTGCCGTAGCCGCCGTCGTGGTAGACGAGGGGGGCGACGGGGCGCTCGAGGTGACTGTCGAGCACCTCGGTGATGACCAGCCAGTGGTCACCGGCGCTGATCCGCTCCCGGATGCGGCAGCGCAGCCAGACGGCGGCGTCCGCCAGCAGTGGTTCGCCGGTCTCCAGCCGCCGCCACCGGGTGGGTGGGGCGAAACGGTCGGCCCCTGGTTCGGCGAAACGCATCGCGAGTTCCCGTGCGTCCTGCCCGAGCAGGTGGACGATGAGCGTCTCGGCCGCGTGCAGCGCCGGGACCAACGAGGACGTCGTCGCCAGCGCCAACGAGATCAGCGGTGGACGGTGCGACAGCGAGGTCACCGAGGTCGCGGTGAAGCCGACCGGTTCGCCGCGCCGGGTGAAGGTCACCACCGCCACGCCCGCCGCGTGCCGCCGGAACGCCTGTCGCAGCCCTTCACTCGCCGCGACCGCTGGATCCGAACGGACGGCCTGGTCTGGACGGCTGGCCTGTGCCGGCGCCGGGGCCGACGTGGGCGCCGACGCCGCTGCCCGGGGTGTGGGCGGCGGGACAGGTGTGTGCTTCGGCATGACACCACCCTGCTGCACCGACGCGTCTGTGTACACCAGCGGTCACCGTCGAGATGTGGATCGCGGCTCGCCGTGCCATATACCCGGCCTGCGCGGTGCGCACGTCGGAGGATGGGTGCATTGCGGTGACATCTCTGACATGAGGGGGGACAGGGCGAGCCATGCCGATGCCGACCGACCGAGATGCCAGCCAGGAGCGCAGCCTTGCCGGCCGCTACCGACTCGGGCGCGTCCTCGGCCGGGGCGGTGGTGGCGTCGTCCGCGAGGGCGAGGACATGCTGCTGCGCCGGAAGGTGGCGATCAAGGAGCTGCGGCGCCCGCCGGCGGCATCCGAGGCCGAAGCGGAGGTGTTCGCCCAGCGGGTGCTGCGCGAGGCCCGCACCGCCGCCCGGCTGCGTCATCCCGGTCTGGTCACCGTCTACGACGTCCTGCACACCGACGACCGCACCTGGATCGTCATGGAGTACGTCGACGGGGCGTCGCTGTCCGATCTGATCCGCGAGCGGGGCCGGCTGCCGGCCCTGGAGGTCGCCCGGATCGGCGTCAGCCTCGCCTACGCCCTGGAGGCCGCGCACCGCTCGGGTGTGATTCACCGTGACGTCAAGCCCGGCAACGTCCTGGTCACGCAGGATGGTCACGCCCGGCTCACCGACTTCGGCATCGCCATCACCGAGGGCGATGCCGCCCTGACTGCGACCGGGATGCTCGTCGGCTCGCCTGCCTACATCGCACCCGAACGGGCCCACGGTGCCCGGGTCGGCATCGCCGCCGACGTCTGGGGCCTCGGAGCCACCCTGTTCACCGCGGTGGAGGGCGTCCCGCCGTTCGCCGGAGAGGGTCCGCTGGGCATTCTCGCCGCCGTGGTCGCGGACCGGCGCCGTCCCTTCGAGCACAGTGGTCCGCTGCGTGGCGTCCTCACCGAACTGCTCTCCGCCGACCCGGCCCACCGCCCGTCTCTGGCCGAGGCCCGCGGCCGGCTGCGCGAGGTCGCCGAACGCCTTGGCGAGGCCCAGACCGGCCGCACCCTGCTCGACCTCCTCCCCCCCGACCTGGCCAGTGACCCACTCGCGGACGAGGCCGTCGTCCCGCCAGATCCGGTTCTCGTCGAGGCGGACGCCGCTGCGGCTGCCGGCGATGTCGGGGCACCTGACGAAGGCGGGGAGGCGGATCCGGCTGCCGTGCCCACGCCTGCTGCCGTGCCCACGCCTGCTGCCGTGCCCGCGTCGGACGAGCCGGGCCCGGTGGCGGGGGGGTCATCCGCGCCGGCGGTGGACGCTGGCCCGGTCGGGGGAGAACGGTCGCGGTACCGGGGATGGTGGGTGCTGGCGGGAGTGGCCGTCGCGGTGCTCGTCGTGGCGGGCATCCTGGTGGGCCTGCTGTTCGGCGGGGACGGGGAGAGGCCGCAGCAGCAGCTGGCCGGGCCGGCCCGCTCCGGCGCGGCGATCGGGACGGCCGGGGCGCCGACCCCGACGGCCTCCGCCGGCTCGCCCACCACCGCGAGCGCCGCACCGTCCGGTGGGCGAACCAGCACGAGCGGCACCGAGGACGGGGCGGGTGGAGGCACCGCCAGCCTTGACGATCTTGGTGCTCTGGTCCCGAGTTCCACGAAGCCCGCGACCGTCCCGGCCGGGTACACCGCGCACCGGGACGCCCTGGGCTGGTCCGTCGCGCTGCCGTCCGGGTGGCAGACCTCGGGTGACGGCGCGAGGTTCGTGGCCACCGCCCCATCCGGCTATCCGGACCTGCTGATCGAGACCCAGGCCAAGGCCGGCCCCTCGGCCATCGACGCCTGGCACGACCTCGAGCCCGCCGTCCGAACGACCTCGCCGGGCTACCGGCGCCTGGCGATCGACCCAGCCGACGGCGGCGCCGGCACCACGTCCGCGGCCTGGGAGTTCACCTTCACCGCGGACGGACGCACCATCCACGTGCTCGATCTCGGGGTGGTGCGCGACGGGCACGGCTACGCCCTGCGCTGGCGGGTCCCCGAGGACCGGTGGGCGGCCAGTGCGGCCCAGTTCCGCACCGTCGTCGCATCCTTCCGGCCGGGGCCCTGACCTCGACCGCCGGGTCGACGGTGCACCGGCCGGTCCGGGTGGGTGCGGGGCGTGACGGTGGCTGCGGGACGGGGGGTTCGACGCCTGATCGGCGGGGGTTCGGCGGGGGTCCGGCAGTGATCACGGTGCGTGGGAGCGGTGGCGGCCAGAATGCGGAGAGCTCGCGGCATATCGTGATACCCAGACGGACCAGACGTGAAGCGGAGTGTCGGTGACTGAGTCAACGATTGTCTATACCCTGACCGATGAGGCGCCGGCCCTGGCGACGTACTCGTTCCTGCCGGTGGTGCAGGCGTACGCGGCGGCGGCGGGTGTCCCGGTCGACAGCCGCGACATCTCGTTGGCCGGGCGGATCATCGCGAGCTTCCCGGAGCACCTCGAGCCCGCGCAGCGCATCGACGACGCGCTCGCCGAGCTCGGTGACCTGGCGAGGACGCCGGGGGCGAACATCATCAAGCTGCCGAACATCTCGGCGTCGATCCCCCAGCTGCGCGCCGCGGTCGCCGAGCTGCAGGCCAAGGGCTACGCCCTGCCGGACTATCCGGATGACCCGGCCACCGATGCCGAGCGGGAGATCCGCGCCCGGTACGACCGGATCAAGGGCAGCGCCGTCAACCCGGTGCTGCGCGAGGGCAACTCCGACCGGCGCGCCCCCGCCTCGGTCAAGGCGTACGCCCGCGCACATCCGCACCGGATGGGCGCGTGGAGCAGCGACTCGAGGACGAACGTCGCCACCATGGGCGCCGACGACTTCCGCTCCACCGAGAAGTCGGTCATCCTCGCCGCGGACGACACGCTGCGCATCGAGCTCGTCGGCGACGACGGCAGCACCACGGTGCTGCTGCCGTCCCTGAAGGTGCTCGCCGGTGAGGTCGTGGACGCGTCCGTGCTGCGGGTCGCCGCGCTGCAGACCTTCCTGTCCGCGCAGATCGCCCGGGCCAAGGCCGAGGGTGTGCTGTTCTCCGTGCACCTCAAGGCCACCATGATGAAGGTCTCCGACCCGATCATCTTCGGCCACGTCGTCCGCGCGTTCTTCCCGAAGACGTTCGCCACCCACGGCGCCGCGCTCGCCGCCGCCGGCCTGACCCCCAACGAAGGCCTCGGCGGCATCTTCAAGGGCCTCGAGGCACTCCCGGACGGCGCGGCGATCCGCGCGTCGTTCGACGCCGAGCTCGCCGACGGCCCGGCCCTGGCCATGGTCGACTCCGACCGCGGTATCACCAACCTGCACGTGCCCAGCGACGTCATCGTGGACGCGTCCATGCCGGCGATGATCCGCACCTCCGGCCACATGTGGGGCCCCGACGGCGCGGAGGGCGACACCCTCGCCGTGCTGCCCGACTCCAGCTACGCCGGCATCTACCAGGCCGCCATCGACGACTGTCGCGCCCACGGCGCCTACGACCCGGCGACCATGGGCTCGGTGTCCAACGTCGGCCTCATGGCGCAGAAGGCCGAGGAGTACGGCAGCCACGACAAGACCTTCGAGATCGCCACGGCCGGCACCGTCCGGGTGGTGAACGCTGCCGGCGAGGCCGTCCTCGAGCAGTCGGTGGCCGCCGGCGACATCTTCCGCGCCTGCCAGACCAAGGACGCCCCGATCCGCGACTGGGTGAAGCTCGCCGTCACCCGCGCCCGTGCCACCGGCGACCCGGCCGTGTTCTGGCTCGACGAGACCCGCGGTCACGACGCCCGGCTCATCGAGAAGGTCCGCGCCTACCTGTCCGAGCACGACACCGCCGGCCTCACCATCGAGATCAAGGCCCCGGTGGACGCGATCGCCCTCTCCCTGGAGCGGATCCGCCGCGGCGAGAACACCATCTCGGTCACCGGCAACGTGCTGCGCGACTACCTGACCGACCTGTTCCCGATCCTCGAGCTCGGCACCAGCGCCAAGATGCTCTCCGTCGTTCCGCTGATGAACGGCGGCGGTCTGTTCGAGACCGGCGCCGGCGGCTCGGCCCCCAAGCACGTCCAGCAGCTGGTCAAGGAGAACTACCTGCGCTGGGACAGCCTCGGTGAGTTCCTGGCGCTCGCCGTCAGCTTCGAGCAGTTCGCCACCGTCACCGGCAACACCCGCGCCAAGGTCCTCGCCGACACCCTCGACCGCGCCACCGCCACCTTCCTCAACGAGGACAAGTCCCCGGCCCGGCGCGTCGGCGGCATCGACAACCGCGGCAGTCACTTCTTCCTGAGCCTGTACTGGGCCCAGGAACTCGCCGCCCAGACCGACGACGTCACCCTCGCCGCCACGTTCGCCCCGCTGGCGAAGACCCTGGCCGAGTCCGAGGAGGCGATCAACGCCGAACTGCTCGCCGTCCAGGGCAGGCCCGCCGACATCGGCGGCTACTACCAGCCCGACCCGGTGAAGGCCACCGAGGTGATGCGCCCGTCGGTCACCTTCAACGAGGCCCTCACCCTCATCACCACCTGAGCCACCCGCACCGCGACGCCCCATCCGTCACCACACGGGTGGGGCGTCGACCATTCCCGGTGCGACGCCCCTCCGATCTTTTCTGAGTGGCGTGTCCGGGCCGATATCCCCAGGGCTCAGATGATCCCGGTGGAACAGCCGGATTTTTCGGCGGTCTGAGATCGTCTCTCCTGCCGGCCGCGGGTCGGTTTCCCGACGACACGACGATGCGTATCTCGCCCGAGGCGGGACTGTGCCGAAAATGGGGTGGACCGCGGCTTCCGCTGGAGCGGCGGCGGGCAGCGGGTCCGGACGGCGGACCGGTGGATGTTCTCGATGGCGCGAGGGCGTTCCCCCGGATCGTCGAAGCCGTAGACATGACGGAGCCGGTCACCAACGATGGGAAGCGTTCCGGTCAGGGCGATGGTCCCCTGTCCGTCACCACACGGGTGGGGTGTCCGTCGTTGCGGTGCTGGTTCCCGCTCGTCCTCCTGGGCAGGGCAAAGGTGTCGGGCTGCGCACGGAAAAAGGGCAAAGAAGACGTAGTCAGGATTGCAGGAAAATGGGTGCGCTGCGGAATCGAGTGCGTGGCGCTCGCGGTCTGGTACCGAGCGCATGGGCATGATGGGTCCGACAACACGGGTGGCGTACCGGCTCGCAGGAAGTGGTCCTGCCGAGACCACAGCGCCCGATTGTCCGAACCGGTCGTATTAGGGCCGGTTACCTCATGACCAGGAACGGGGTTGACCGTGGGAAAAATCGCTGATGGTGTCTACCGGATCAGAATCGACGGCCGGGACAACCTGACTCTGAGCTCGCCCGACCGGAACAACATCTTCCTGCTGCCCGGCGAGGGCCCCGGTCAGGACTGGGAGATCAGGCAGAGCGGAAGCGGTCACAACGGCGACAGCACCTACACGATTCGCCAGGTCTCCGCGCCGCTGTTCGTCGGCTTCGACGGCGAACCGGACGTGTTCGAGCGGGTCCGTCCCCTTCCCGAGGCCCGTGAGTGGCGGATCAGCGACGGCCCACGGCCGAACACCGTCACCATCGGCGTCGTGGAGAACGAGCTCACCCTCGGCCTGCACCCAGCTCTGGTCTTCCCGCCGATGGTGGCCCTGTCGCCGGTGTTCGGCGAGGACCGTGGCTGGGCGCTCGAGCCCGCGGGCTGACCCGTCCTCTGCCCGGCTGCCACCGACCGCTGGGGGGTGGATCCACGGCGCCCAGCGGTCGGTGGGGTCCTGTTCCGCCGCCTCCTCGGGCCCGCTGCCCGTACGGCTCATGATGACCCCGGCGCCTGGTCGATGACGGCCCGGCTGGTCAACGCCTCCTGCAGCTGGGCGGCCAGCCGCTGTGACTGCGACAGGACCTGGGCGTAGACGGTCATGGCGCCCACCACCCGATCGGGCAGCAGCGACACCTGGGTGCGCCCCGACTCGAGCGCCAGCAGGCACGGCCCTCGCCCAGCCGGTACTGCACGTCGTCCACCGCCCGCACGAACTCGGCGCTGGCGACCGCGGTCCGGGCCTGGTCGTCCGCTCACGCCCGCTCCTCACGTTTCGAGTGGCAGTGTGGGCGTAGAGTGAGGATGCTGAGTACCAGCCGACCCGGAGCGGACCGCCGCAACCATGCCGCATCCCGCGAGCATGACCGCTCACCGCCGGGTACCCCGGTGCTCTCTCCCCGTGGGAGCCAGCCATGCCCTCCAAGGACGTCCTCGCCGAATCCCCCTCGACACCCGCCACCGCGACACCCGCCGCCGCAGCGCAGGCCCAACCGGCAGCGAAGCTTGGTAGCTACTACGGCACGTACCAGGGCAAGGCCGCCTATGCCCGGGAGACCAGCGCCGGCAGCTGGCAGGTCAAGGTCCACGATCCGACGAACCGGCTCGCCGGCCATGATGGCTGGCTGATGCTCGGCACCGGCTGGCCGACGCTCCCCGACGCCTGCGCCGCCACCGGCCTGCGCTGACGGTCCGGCGGAACATCCAGGCTGTCCGCGGCCCCGGGGATCTCGCTCAGCTCCCCGGGACGGTGCTGCTTCGGTCCGTCAGCGCGCGGCCTCCTCCGGGCTGATCCGGTGCGGTTCGCACTCGGTGCATGGCCCGCGCGCAGCCGCGGGCCGCCGGCTTCGGTGACTCGGCCGTGATCAGGACCTCGGAGGGCGGGCGGTGTCGGCCAGGGACTCCAGCGTGAGGTGCTCGATGATGTGGACGCCGTGCTCGACCAGCAGGATCCGGTGTACCGGGAGGGTGCGATGTCCGGCGCCGGGGGTGATCTGCTCGAACGCGGTGGTGTCGGCGCCCGCGGCGATGACACCCCGTTCGGCCAGCCACCGGGCCGCCGACACGGTGGCACCCGGCACTCCTGTCTCGGTGCCCAGATAGGCGGCCGGGGCGGAAGCCGGGGTGGTTCGGCGAGCATGGCATGCCGTTCTCCAGCGGCTGGGCCAGGTCGAACACCGTGACGCCGGCCCGGACGGTCTCGAGCAGCCGATCGGGTCCGGTCGGCTCGGAGGTCACCGCAGTGGTCACTGGCGCAGTGGTCACTGGCGCAGTGGTCAGCATGCCTGTCGTACCTCCATCGTGGCGGCAAGGTCGAGGAGCTGGCGGGCGTGGGCGAGCATCGGTGGGCCGACCGTGCGGCCGTCCTCGGTGATGACGATCGAGGCACTGTGCGCCTGCGCCGCACTCGCCACCTCACTGATCGCCAGTGCGTCGGCGATCTCCGCGTCGGTCGGCGTGAACACCTCGTGGATGACGGGAAGCTGGCTGGGGTGGATGGCCATCCGGCCCACGAATCCCATGGCCTTGCCCCGCCGGCTCGACGCCACCAGCCCGGGGAGGTCGCGCACCTGGGGGAAGACGCTCTGCGCGGGGTTGGGTAGCCGGGCCGCCCGGGAGGCGATCACGCAGCGGGTGCGGCTGGCGTCCAGGGTCGCCGTGTCGGTTGCGCTGCGCAGGTCGGCGCGCAGGTCCTCCTCACCGAGGCCGAGCATGCGGACCCGCGGCGAGGCCATGGCCAGCGGGTAGGCCATCTCCACCGCGAAGGCGGACTCCAACAGCAGGTCGACGCCCGCCTCGCAGTCGGCCGCGGCCAGCCAGCCGGCGACCCGGTGGACGTCCTCGGGGTGCTCGATCTTCGGCAGCCGCACGCCGGCGAGGCCCGGACCACAGACCGCCTGGATGTCGTCCTGGCAGCGCCCGCTGGTCAGCCGAAGCCGGTGACGCGGACCAGGATCAGCCCGGGGTTGTCGGCGCGCAGCGTGTCGTAGTCCAGGCCCCAGCGTTCCAGGGTGCCGGGCCGGAAGTTCTCGATCACCACGTCGGCACCGGCGGCCAGCCGGCGGAACAGCTCCTGCCCCCCAGGCCGGCCGAGGTTCATCGTGGTGCTCTGACCCGCAGACCCGCGAGCGGCCCGCGCGGCGCGTTCGGAGTAGGAGACACCTGTGCAACCTCTCCCTTCGTGAGGACCTTTTCGCCTCCAGATACTGCGCATGGCGAACATCTTTGCTGGGTAGCGAGTGGAGTCGGCTGATGGTCCGGGTGCCCCGCTCGTACAGGAAAAGTGTTACTCGGTGTGGCGCGATGACCGACGTGATGACGGCCTGACCGGGAGATATGCCGCTAGATGGCCAAAAATTTTCACTGAAAGTAACTTTTTGCTCGCCATTGGTGGGTAAATGTGGCAACTGTCACTCGGCTGTGCTGGGTGTGCTCGGGATGTGCGGGGTGTGTCGCGTGCCGGTCGGGGTGCAGACTTGTCTGCCCCAAGCTGATAAGCTATGCTGACAATATGGGTAGAGATGAGGGTGAGGATGTCGAGTCGCTGGATGACACGCTGGCCAGCGAGGTGCGGGTTGCGGTCGGCCGGCTGGCCCGGCGGCTGCGCCAGGAGCGCCCGGCGCATGAGCTCGGGCTGACCCGGATGTCCGTGCTCTCGCGGCTGCACCGGCTCGGTCCCGCAAGCCCCAAGGAGCTCGCCGGCCAGGAGGGGGTGCAGCCGCAGACGATGACCCGCACCCTCGCCGGGCTGGAGGATGCCGGGCTCGTGGCCCGCACCAGTCACCCGACGGACGGTCGCCAGTCGATCATCTCGATCACCGAGGCTGGTCGCGAGCTGCTGCGTTCCGATCGCCGCCAGCGCGACGCCTGGCTGGCGCGGGCGATCGAAAAACGGCTGTCCCCGGTCGAACAGGACTTCCTGCGGGCGTCGGCGCGGCTGCTGTCGCTGCTGGCCGAGCCCGATCCGTCCGTGCTGGAGGATCCCGTCCACCCTGGCTGGCCCAGCGGATCTGGATGACCGGACACTCCGGTAGTCGGGAGGCTGTCATGACCGCGAGTGACACCGGAGCGGTGGCCGGCACCAGGCCGGTCCCCGCTCCCCCCCTCAGCTCCCCCCCGCAGCCGATCCCCGCGCTGGCGGCGACACGTCCGCCGCTGGCACTGTTGCTGCCGGTGGTGCTGGGGACGCTGCTGAACGCGCTGAACTCCTCCATGATCGCGGTGGCGCTGGTTGCCATCGGGGACCACTTTCACGCCGGCGCCTCGGTGGTGTGGCTGGTCTCGGGCCTCTATCTGGCGAACGCGGTGGCGCAGCCCACGATGGGCCGGCTCGCCGACCAGTTCGGCCCGCGCCGGATCTTCTGCGCCGGCCTCCTGATGATCATCGTGGCAGCGTGTGCCGCGCCGTTCGCCCCGACCCTGGGCTACCTGCTCATCGCGCGGGTGCTGTTGGGGGTCGGCACGTCGGCGGCCTATCCCGCGGGTGTCGCACTGGTGCGGGACTGGGCCGACCGCACCGGTCCTGAGGCGAGCTCCGCGTCGGCGCTGGGCGCGATCTCCGCGGCGTCCCAGGTCGCCGTTGCGCTCGGCCCGCCGCTGGGCGGGGTGCTGGTGGTGGTGGCGGGCTGGCGGTCGATCTTCTGGGTGAACCTCCCCGTCGCGGCCCTCGCGCTGGTCCTGGCGTTGCGCCGGATCCGCCGGGACGCGCGCGTGAACACGCCCGCGGGCGCGGCGCTGCGGGCACTCGATCCGCTCGGTATCGTCCTGTTCGCCGGCGGCATGGTCTTCCTACTGCTGTTCCTGTTCTCGGTGGCGCACGGTCCGATCTGGCTCGACCTGGTCGGCGCGGCGCTGCTCATGCTGGTCCTGGTCGGCTGGGAACGGCATTGCGCCAGCCCCTTCATCGACGTGCGCATGCTCGCGTCGAACCGGCCGCTCACGGCCACCTACCTGCGCTGTGCGGTGACCTACGTCGTCTTCTACTCGGTGTTCTACGGGCTTCCGCAGTGGTTGGAACAGAGCCGGCGGATGAGCAGCGCCCAGGCAGGCCTGGTCGTGCTGCCGATCGCGTGTCTCGGGGTGGTGGCCACGGTGCTCGCCACCCGGATGTCGCGCCGCGGCGACAACCGCCGGCTGCTGGTCATCGGCTCGGTCGGCCTGCTCGCGGGCAGCCTCGCCCTGCTCGGGATCGGCGGCGCGACGCCGGTGGGTGTACTGCTGCTGGCCGCCGCCGTGCTCGGGCTGCCCAACGGCTTCAACAACATGGGAAACCAGACCGCCATGTACGCCGCGGCCCAGCCGGAGCGTCTCGGTACCGCCTCCGGCCTGTACCGCACGTCCCAGTACGTCGGGGCGAACCTGGCGGCTGCCCTCGTCGGGCTCACCCTCGGCGATCATGCCGGCAGTCGCGGTCTGCACCACCTGGCCGCCGTCATCACCGTGATCAGCCTTGCGCTGGTGGCCGCCGCGGCGCTGCCGGCCCGGCATGCCCGTGCATCTGCTCGTTCCCACGCCTGCACAGGAGAGGAACAGTCATGCCCCTGACCCATCTGACCTCGGACGTCGCTCTCGTCATGATCGATCTGCAGTACGGCATCGTGGGTATGCCGATCGCGCCGAACCCGGCAGGCGCCGTCGTGGCCCGCAGCGCGAGGCTGGCCGAGGCCTTCCGCGCCGCGGGGCGGCCCGTGTTCGCTGTGCGGGTGGATCATGGGCCCGACGGCGGCGCGGCCCTGCGCACCCCCGTCGACCGACCGGGCGTCCCGCCCAACCTGGACCCGCACTGGAGCACCCTGGTCGACGAGCTCGGCGTGCGCCCGGGTGACATCGTGATCACCAAACGTCAATGGAGTGCCTTTCACGGCACCGATCTGGATGACCAGCTCCGTCGCCGGGGCGTGCGGGACGTGGTGGTCACCGGCCTGGTGACGACGCTGGGCGTGGAGTCCAGCGTGCGGCAGTCCTGGGAACACGGCTACCGCACCATCGTCGTCGCCGACGCGATCAGCGGGCCGAGCGCCGAGGAGCATGACGCGGCGCTGCGCTGGGTCCTCCCGCGGATCAGCCAGGTCGACGACACCGACGCCGTCCTCGACCACCTGGCGAAGACGTTCCCACCAGCCTGACCCGCCCTACCAGCCTGACCCGCCCCACCGGCGCAGCCGTCCCGCCGGAGCACGCACCGCAGAGGTCCGCACCCCGGGGGAGTACGCACAGGAGGAAACGTGCCATGCAGCAACAAGGACGCTGCAGCTCGGCCGGCCTGGGGGCAGGAGCTGTTCCGCCGGCTGGCCGCCGGTGCCGACGCCCTCCTCGACAACGCCCGCGCCCACTGCGTCATCCAGGCCCGGGCACGGGGACTCCCGCGCCCGGTGCAGTCGATCCACGCGGCGCTGGCCGACCCGGCCGGGCTGCGACGCACGACCCGGGCCGGGCGGGCAGCCGGGTTCTTCGGCCGCACAGCCGTGCATCCGGCCCAGCTTCCGACGCCGCGGGAGGTGCGTGCCGCGCGGGAGCTCGTGGCTCGGCTACGCCGCTCCGCCGACGCCGGGCGCGGCGCGCTGGCCACCGCGGACGGCGACTTCGTCGACGCGGCGGTGGTACGTCGCGCCACCAGTCTGCTCGCCCTCGCCGACCGGTTCGGCACCGACCCGACCCTGATGGGGGAGGACGCATGACAACCACGCCCAACCAGGATCAGAGCGCCACCTACCCGCGTGGCGTGGGCCGGCCGGCATCGGGCCAGGGCTCCCTGATCCAGCAGGTGGCCGAGTTCGCCGTCGGTGTGCGGGAGCGGGGCCTGCCGGCCGAGCGGCGGCACCGGGCGACCGGACGGCTGCTCGACGTCGTCGGCAACAGCCTGGCCGCCAGCGGCGAGCCGATTGCCACGATCGTGCGCACCGTGGTGGACGGCTGGGGCGGCGACGGGCCCGCGTCGGTGCCCGGCAGCTCGCGGCGCTACCCGGCGGCCAGCGCCGCCCTGCTCGGCGGCACCCTCGCCCATGCGCTCGACTTCGACGACACGCACCTTCCGTCTGTGCTGCATCCCAGCGCGACGGTGGTGCCGGTGGCGCTGGCGGCGGCCGAGCGCGCGGGCCACGGTGGCGCCGCGATGCTCGACGCGATCGCGGTCGGCAACGAGTTCTGCGTGCGGCTCGGCCTGGCCGGCTATGACCCCTCGCTCGGCAATTCGATCTTTTTCGAGCGGGGCCAGCACGCCACTGCGATCTGCGGGGCCGTCGCCGGAGCGGTCGCTGCGGCCATGCTCGCCGGCCTTGACGCCGAGGGCGTCGCCCACGCCGCCGGGATCGCCGCCAGCATGGGCTCAGGCCTCCTGGAGGCAAACCGCACCGGCGGAACGGCCAAACGGGTGCACACCGGATGGGCCGCGCACAGTGCGATCGTGGCCAGCGAGCTCGCCGCCGCCGGCCTGACCGGGCCGCCGACGGTACTGGAGGGCCGGTTCGGCTTCTTCCAGGCCTGGTGCGGCGACCAGGCGGTGCCGCAGCGGGTCACCGCGGGGCTCGGCGAGGTCTGGGAGTCCGACGACGTCCACACGAAGCCGTACCCGTGCAACCACTTCACCCACGCCGGCATCGACGCGGCCCTCGACCTGCGCGACCGTGGCGTGAACCCGGCCGAGATCGTCGGGATCGAGCTCGGCGCGCCGAGTGCCGTGCTGCGCACCATCGCCGAGCCCGCGGCGCTCAAGGCCGCGCCGCCCAGCGGTTATGCGGCGGCGTTCTCCGGGCCGTACACCGTCGCCGCGGAGGTCACCTGTGTGCCCGACGAGGCCTGCGACAGCCTGTTCCCACGGCACCTGCCTGCGGTGCTGCGCGTGGAGATGACCGACGGACGCCGCCACGAGGCTCGGGTGGAGCGCAACCGCGGCGGCCCTGACCGGCCGCTGGACGACCAGGAGATCGCGACGAAGTTCCGCCTGGGCGCCCGGACCCGCCTCGACGGCGCCCGCGTCGAGGACCTGCACGACACGCTGGCCCGGGCGGCCGAAGCCGACTCGGCCCGTGATCTGCTCGCCGCGTGCTCGCCGGCGGCCAGTAAGATCATTTAATCCGGTCGGGTCGGTTGGGTCAGGAAGTACGGCTCGCCGTTCCGCCGTCGGGTGTGGGCGGCAGTGCGGTTCCGCGGAACCCCTGGAGCACTGTTGGTGCTCCGGTCGTGACGCGCGGGCATTTTCTTCAAAGCAGATCCACTTCGGCCTCACCTGTCGTACCCTGATCGGGCACCGTCCGTCCGTATCGGTGGGTGGAGGATCGATGGCCCTGACCGAAGCTCTGATCCAGGTTCCTGAGGATGTGCGTGATCGGCTGGTCCGGATCGCGCGGGACGAGGGGATGTCGCTGCGGACGTATCTGACGCGTCTGGCGCATTCGGTGGAGGTGTACACGGATCAGGAACGGCGCGAGCAGTCCGAACGTGCGCTCAAGGCCCTGTTCGCGTACTCCGGCTACAACCCGACCGAGGCCGAGATCGCGGAAAGCGATGCGGAGCTCGAGCGTCGCTGCGCGCACCTCGTCCGCCCACGGCCAGCGCAGTGAGCATGCCGGCCCACGTGGTGCTCGACGCGACGGCGATGCTCGCGATCGGCCGTGGGAACCTGCTTGGCTCGAGGCTCATCGTCCACGCCGGGCAGCCCGGCGGCCCTCGGGTGTACGCGCCGACCTGCGCGCTGGTCGAGGCTGACCGCATCCGTCGGGGCGTGGCCGAGCACATCGCCTCCTTGCCGGGCGTGCTCATGGTGGACCTGGACCTGTCGGCGGCGCTCGCTGTTGCGCGCGACGAGACCTGGGCGGCGGCCCACATCCGTCACACGGCGGGTCCGATGCCGCATCGTCCGGTCGCCGCGGTGGTCGCGACCGCTGCGCCGGAGAACTGGGAAGGTGAGCGGGTCGAGCTGATGAACCTCGCCGCCTGACGGCGATGGGCGGCGAGGTACCCAGCAGGCGTTGTCTCCGCACACGTACGTGGCCGACGTCAGTGGTCGCAGGTCATACGTGGGCGAGGTCGGCGGTTACCGGGACGGCGTCGGACGGCGCATCGGCGGTTTCGGTGGCCTCGGCCCCGGTCCGCGCGGGCGCATCGCCGTCGGACGGGGCGGCGGGGCGCCAGGTGCCGTCGACCTGCGCCCAGCCGTGGGCCTGATCGTAGGCGGCCTTCTGGTCGGCGGACAGGCGGGCGCCGCGGGAGGGGACGGGGGCGTCGTACTCGCCGGCGTGGTCGCGCAGCCAGGCCCGGACCTCGTTGGTGGAGGCGATCTGGTGTGGCCGCCGGGGCTGATCCTCGGCGGCCGAGGCCGAGGCCGAGGCCGCAGCCGCCGGCTTCCGGGTGCGCGGGGCCGATCCGGCGGAGGTGGCCGGAGCCGGCTCCGAGGCGTTCGTGGCGTCGTTCTCCTCGATCGTGGACCAGGTGGTGTCGAGGCGGGCGCCGCGGGCGAGCGGGGTCGCCTCGCCGAACTCGGCGTATTCACCGAGCACGGACGACAGTTCGTCGCGGCATTCGGCGCACAGATCGAGGCGGACGAGCTGACCGTCGAACGCGAACGCCGCGCTCGTCGTCGCGGCGGCCCGCTCGTGTGGGTGACGCCCGCCGTTGTCGCACCACACGTTGACGATGGAGATGACCTCTCGCGCCACTGTTGCCCCCCTGTACAGGTAGCTGTGCGTTCTCATGATCCGGAGTTCTCGTGATCCGGCGCGGCCGAGCCTAGCGACCGGGTCCGACATGTTCGGCGCCGGTGGCCGGGATCAGCCAGCCGGCGTCGACGCAACGCAGCTTCGGGGCGGCGGGCGGTCGGCGCATGGGAGCATCGGGGCATGCCTGCGCCCGCGCTCGTCCTGTGGGACATCGACCGAACGCTGCTCAACGCCGGCGGGATCAGCCGGGAACTGTATGCCCGGGCGTTCGAGCGGGTCGTCGGACGGCCGCTGGACATCGAGGTGGATCTGACCGGCCGAACCGAACGGGCGAGTGTCACCGAGACGTTGCAGCGCTCCGGGATCAGCGACGTCGCGCCGATGCTGGCCGTGTTCTACGCCGAGATGGCGCTGGCCGCGGTCGCCCTGCGCGACGAGATGCACCGGCGCGGCCGGGCCCTGCCCGCAGCCCGGGAAACCCTCGCGGACCTGGCCGCCGACGGGGTGGTGCAGACGGTGGTGACCGGCAACGTCCGTCCCGTCGCCGAGGTCAAACTGGCCGTGTTCGGGTTCACCCGGCATCTCGATCTCGAGTTGGGTGGCTACGGGGATGTCAGCGCCGACCGGGCCGACCTGGTGCGCCTTGCCGTCGGACGGGCCGAGGCCGCCCACACGACGACCTTCGACCCCGCCCGGGTGATCGTCGTCGGTGACACCGTCCACGACATGCGCGGCGCCCTCGACGTCGGGGTGCGCGCGGTCGGTGTCGCCACCGGCACGACCAGCCTGGAGGAGCTTGCGGCGGCCGGCGCCAGCGCCGTGCTCCCCGGGCTGACCGACCTCGCCGCCGTGCGCGCCGCCCTGTTCGGCCCCCCGGCGCCGGCTGCTGGCGTCCAGGCACCCGTCCCGGCCCGCCCGGGCGGCTAACGCGCTGTCCACGAACGTTTCCGATGGTGGCTCGGATGCTGGTGAACCGGCTGCGCACCCCATCCTGGGCGGAAGGCAGCTATCCGGTGCCCAGCGCGTTTAATCCCTGCCGAAGGACCCATCCGCCCCACCGGGCCGCTGGAGTCGGCAACGGCCCGTGACGGCTGATGTGGCCGTGGCCGTGGCCGTGGCCGTGGCCACGGTCGTGGTTGTGGTCGTCGGTCGGCGCGGCGGTGGTGCACTGCATCGAGACCACGTGTAGGCCCGGGTGCTGGCCGTTGGTCTGTTCTCCGGGGCCCTGGGCGGCTTGCGATACTCGGCGAGCGTAGGGTCGATCAGCGGGAGAGACGCGTGGGCAGCCAGAACAGGGAACGACGTAAGGCCAAGGAGAAGGCGCGCGCCACCCGGGCCCGGGCCCGGGCCCGCAACGCCGGGACCGAGGCGGGTCCGTTCGGGCAGCCAGGTCCGTTCGGGCCGCCGGTGCCGCCGCGGGAATCGCTGGCGGAGCTCGTCGATCTGATCATCGCCGATGCGCTGACCGCACTGCTCGCCGAGGACGACGAGTCGTTCATGGGGTTCCTGAGCGCCCTGTCCGACCCGCCGAACGGGCCCAGCGGGCGTCGGACCGTCAACAGGGCGCTGGTCGGCTGGTTCGACCGTGTCCTGGAGACCCTCTGGCGGCGTGGCTGGCAGCCGGTGGACCTGCACCGGATCGTCGGCCGCCAGAGCGACCAGCGCCGCGTGCGGCTGGTGCTCGACGCCATCGCCGGCCAGCTGCGGCGTTACGCCCCGGCCACCGTGGACGAGCGGTGGCCGGCCCAGCTGGGCAGCCTCGGCGCCAGCGTGTGGTGGGAGCACGACGACCAGTGGCTGGATGCCTGGGGCGAGCGGGAGGGACGCGTGCGGGTCATGGTCCTGAGCGACGTCATCGAGCTGCTCGGGGTGCTGCACCGGCTGCCCGAGGTGGAGATGCTCGGCCCCCCACCGGGCACCGCTCGGCGGGAGCACTCCTCGCGCGGCAGCGGTTCTCGACCAGCCGGGGGCGCCGGTCCGAACGTCGGTCAGGGCGCCGGTGAGGGTGCCGACACGCGCATCCTCGACAAGGTCCGCGCGCTGCTGGCGAAGGCCGAGTCGACCGAGTTCGCCGACGAGGCCGAGGCGCTGACCGCCAAGGCCCAGCAGCTCATGGCCCGCCACAGCATCGACGAGGCGCTGCTCGCGGCCGGCCAGGGCTCCCGGGAGGAGCCGACCGGGCGCCGGGTCGGCATCGACAATCCCTACGAGATGGCCAAGGCGACCCTGCTCGACGTGGTCGCCGACGCGAACCGCTGCCGCACGGTGTGGTCGAAGCACCTCGGCCACTCGACGGTGATCGGTTTCGAACCCGATCTGGACGCCGTCGAACTGCTCTACACGTCGCTGCTGCTGCAGGCGACCACGGCGATGACCCGGGCCGGCGCCCGCCAGGACCGCGCGGGACGATCCCGCACCCGTTCGTTTCGCCAGTCGTTCCTGGCGTCGTTCGCCATGCGCATCGGCGAGCGCCTGCGGGCCGCGTCCGAGCAGGTCCGCGACGAGGCCGTGGCCGCGGCCGGCGACAGCCGCCTGCTGCCGGTGCTCGCCGCCCGCACCGACTCCGTCCAGGCGGCGACCACGGCGATGTTCCCCCAGCTCACCTCGCACGCCATCCGCGCCAACGACGGCGAGGGCTGGGCCTCCGGCCGCGCCGCCGCCGACCTCGCCTCCCTGCACACCCGCGACGAGGTCGCCGCCGACCGTTCCAGGTGATCAGCCGCCGGAAGCCCAGCCAGCGAGAGGAGCAACACGGTCAGCGGAGCATGTGGTCAGGGGGCCCAGAGGGTGTCGACGGGCAGGACGTGCAGGCGGTCTTCGTAGGTGTAGGAACGCGCGCCGAGGTAGAGCGCGACGCCGGCGAGGAAGGCGTCGCCGACGGTGTCGCGGAGTTTCCGCAGGGGGGCGAGATCATCGCCGGGCACCCGGCCGGCGGCCTTGATCTCGAACGCGAGGATCGCTCCGTCGTCGCGTTCGATCACAAGATCGACCTCGTCCCCGCCGCGGGTGCGCCAGTGGCCGGCTCCGCTGAACCAGTCCGCCCAGGAGGCCTGTTTGAGCAGCTCCGTGACGACGAACGTCTCGAGCAGATGCCCGAACTCGGTCAGCGCGGCCGGGCTGCGGGCCGCCAGTTTCTGCGGGGTGAGACGCAGCAGTCGGGCCGCGACCCCGGAATCCAGGACGTGGAGCTTCGGCGAGGAGGCGGAGCGCGCGGTGAGGGTGGTGCCCCAGGCGGGTAGCCGGTACAGCAGGAACACCGCTTCGAGCAGGCGCACATAGCTGTGCGCGGTCGACTCGTCGAGCCGGACGTCGGACGCCGCCCGGGTGATGTTGAGGATCTGTGCGGTCTGACCGGCCAGCCGTTCGAGCAGGGCCGGCAGCGCGGCGGCCTGGCGGATCCGGCGCAGGCCCGCCACGTCGCGTTCGAGGCTGAGACTGACGTAGTCGTCGAACCAGCGGTTGCGCGACGTGAGGGAGGCGCGGGCAAGCACCGAGGGGAACCCACCCATGGTGACGCTGTCGATGTACCGCTCGCGGGTCGTCGCCGAGGGCCGAGCCGCCGCGGCGGCCACGGTGGCACCTGGGTCGGTGAACAGATCGTCAAGCAGATGCTCGTGGACCCCGTGTAACTCACCCTGTGACAGCGGGTAGACCGGTAGCCGGTGCAGGCGGCCGGTGAGTGCCTGCGCGGCCTGGGGCAGGGCATCGTGGCGGGCCGAGCCGGTCAGAACGAACCGGCCGGGCCGGCCGTCCCGGTTGAGCTCGGCCTTGATGGCGTCGAGGATGATCGGAACGTGCTGGTACTCGTCGATACAGATCGGTCGGGTGCCCGAGACGAACAGCGCCGGGTCCCTGGCCGCCGCGTCGCGCACGGCCACATCGTCGAGGTCGACCAGCTCCGCGTTGATGTCGCTGGCGAGGCTGCGCAGCAGGGTCGACTTCCCGACCGAGCGGGGCCCCTGCAGGAGCACCACCGGCTCGTCGGCCATCCGGCGCGCGACAATCGGCCCCAGCCGTCGCGGCACCAGCCCGTGCAGCCGTGCATCCATGGCCGCCAGGCTACCCGAACCACGGATCTGGACGACCCTGAATCCCAGATCTGGACGGCCGTCAACCACAGATGTGGAGGGGCACGAGTCACAGATCTGGACAGACCTGGAGCACGGATCTGGCGGGTGTCGCCGGTGGAGGTGCGGGTCAGAAGTCGCTGCCGCCGTCCACGTTGATGTTCGCGCCGGTCATGTAGCTGTTGAGGCGGGAGCCGACGAAGGCGATGACCGGGCCGATCTCGGTCGGGTCGCCGGCGCGGGGCAGGAAGGCCGGGTGGTCGTAGTCCTCCCGGATGACGCGCATCGCGTCCTCAAGACTGTCGGGGTCGATGCCCCGCTCGGGCGGGAGGGTGCGCAGGTACCCCTTCAGCGCGGGGGACAGGAACGACCCCGGCGACACCGTGTTGACCAGGATCCCGTCGGGCGCGAGTGACTGCGCGAGATTCTTGCTCAGGCTGGTCAGCGCCGACTTGGCCGCGGTGTAGGCGACCAGCCGCGGGGACTGCCGCCGGGTGGAATGGGCGCTGACGTTGACGATGCGCGCCCACTCGGCCGCCCGCAGCGCCGGCAGCGCCGCGCGCACGCAGCGCACCGCGCTCAGGGTGCCGATGTCGAAGGTGGCCAGCCATTCGGCGTCGTTGAGGTCGTCGAACGGGCGGACGCCGACCTCGACCGGGCCGGCGGCGTTCACCAGGACGTTCAGGCTGCCCCACCGCTCGGTGATCGTGTCGAAGGCGGCCTGCACGGAGTCGGCGTCGGTCAGGTCGGTGGGGATCCCGAGCGCGTCCGGCGAACCGAGCCCACGTAGCGCCTCGACGGTCTCCTCCAGCGCGTCCTTGCCGCGGGCCAACACCGCCACCCGGGCACCGTCGGCGGCGAACCGCTCCGCGGCCGCCCGGCCCATTCCCCTGGAGCCGCCGCTGACGACGACCCTGGCCCCGCCCAGTCCGAGATCCATCTACCCCGCCTCTGCCGCGACGCCGAGCTGCCGCGACATCGATGTGACGTGCCTTACGTCAGATATAGCGGCTGGGTCGCGCGTGGCACAAGCGGTGTCGCTGCCGGTGCTGTCGCTGCCGGCTGGTCAGTTCCACAGGGCGGCGTGGCTGGTGCCGTCAGGCGCCTGGATGGTGCCCACCACCTGGCCACGGTTGTTGATGGCCGCCGGCCAGGCACCGACGCCACCGAGCTGCACGGTCCGCCCGTGACTGCGGCGGAAGGCCGCGGTGCTGGTCCCGACGATGATGTCGCCGCGCTGGTTGAGGGCGATCGGCCGGGTGAACAGGCCGCCGAAGGTGCCCAGATCGATTTGCTGGCCGTGGTCCCAGAGCAGGATGCGTCCGATGTTGGTCACCGGATCGAACGTGTCGCCGAGGATCTGGCCGGCGTCGTTGATGGCCACCGCCGTGCTGAGCGGATCGGTGGGGTCCAGGTCGATGGCATGGTCGCCCTGCCACAGCATGGCGTGGGTGACGCCGTCCGCGTTCGTGACCCAGCCGACGACGTCACCCCGGCCGTTGATGTCCGAACCGTAGCCGCTCGGAGTGGGCAGCGGCACCCAGCGGCCACGGATCCAGCGGGCGAAGTAGTCGTCGCCGTGGCTGCTGTCCTGGATCTCGCCCAGGATCCACCCGTTGCTGCTGATGGCCCGGGCGTCGCTGGTGTGACCGGCGGGAGCACCGAGGTCGAAGGTGTGGTTGTCGCGCCAGAGCTTCGCGTGCGTTCCACCGCCGGTCACCGGACCCGTGCCGACGACCTCGCCCCGCTCGTTCTGGTCGGACGTGGAGAAGTCGAGGGCGACCACGGTGCCATCGGGACGGAGCACGAAGCCGGGGGAGTAGAAACGGCCCGGCAGGGTGCCGGCGATCTGCCCGGCGTTGTTGATCCTGAACGGGGCGCGCGCGGTGTCGGGCAGTGCGGTGAGGGCGCCCTGCGACCAGCGGAACCCGTGGTTGTCGTATGGCGAGCTGTAACCGGAGCCGACGACGTCGCCATGGTCGTTGATCGCGGTCGCGTTGGTGTAGAGCAGACCGGGCAGGCCCCCGAGATCGACCGGCGGCACAGTCGGGACGGCGGGCACGCTCGCCGCTGCCGGCGCCGATGGCGGCGCGGCGGGCGGCGCGGCCACGGCCACTCCGGTTGACATCGCGGCGACGGTCGCGGCCACCAGCGCCGTCGTTGCCGTTGCCGCCGCCATGCTGACCGCACGCTTCGGGCGCATCGCCGCCTCCAGGACGGATACCCGGCCGCCTTGGTGGCGACGCTATGAAGTTAGGAAATCACTCTCCGATGTGCAGGTGGGGGAGTGGCCCGCCGACACGCGCCCATTCGATCCGGCGTCGGCGGCGTCGGCGGCAAGGTCCGGCGTCAACCCGCCGGGCCGAGGACGAAGCCGGGCTGGGCGTCGGTCGAGGCGCTCTGCAGCGTCCGCATGACCCGACGGGGGTCGTCGTACGGCCCGGAGACGTAGAACGGCCGGCCGTCCTTCCCGAACGTGATCGCGGATGGCCCTGCCCACGAACCAAGATGGCCGGCGGCCGCCGCGAGGTCGGGATGCGGTTCGAAACCGAGGCCGCGCGCGTACTCGACGGAGCCGAAGACCAGGTCGGCGGCCAGCCCGAGCGGCGCGTCCTGCCAGCCGTTCGACTGGGCGGCGAAGTACTGCTCCCGGAAGCCGGGCAGCTCGACGTCCATCATGACGTCCGGCCCCATCGCGTTCTTGACCCCGAGGCAGTAGACGTCCGCCAGATACCCGCACACCGACACGCTGCCCCAGCGATGCGCCCGCGCGACCAGCACCGTCACCAGACCACCGAGGCTGTTACGGGCATCGAGGACGATCGGCTCCACCACGTCCTCGGCCCCGTCGCCGTCGTCCGAGGCGTCGCCGCCGGCAAGGATGTCGCTGCCACCCGAGGCATCGCCGCCTGCGAGGGCCGCGTCCACCCAGCCGCGCGCCGGATCCACCGTCAGGCCCCGGCTCCACCCGGCGTTGATCCAGCACCCGACCAGCGCCGGCTCCCCGGCCGCAGCCCGGGCCTGCGCCGCGGCGGCCCGCACCAGCGGCGCCACCACGGACGGCGCCACCCCCAGGATCCGCGCGATCTGCTTCGGCGACTTCCCCTCGCCCCGCAGCGCCGCCACCCGGTCCCGCAGCTCGACCTCGCTCATGGACGATCACTCTAACGTCGCCGCGCCGCTCCTCGCCGATGGGTGGAGTGGTCTGCGTACGGCGTGACATGAGACGCAAAGTGTCCATATATGTTCCTTTACGGCACAGGTTGGGTCGGCAAAGCGCGGGGTCGATTACGGCCCGCATCATATTGTCGTTAAAGTCAATAAAATGACCGTTTCCGCGAGCCTGCGCCCCGACGCTGTCACCGGGGGAGCGGCGCCGGCCGTTCCAGAGCAGGGGCAGGTCGTGGAGGTCCGCGGCTCGACCTGGGCGGTGGCTCTGGTCGCCGAGCAGGGTCTGCCACGCAGCCCCGGCGACGAGGAGGTGGCCGGGTTGAACCACGTGGTCACGTTGCAGGCGCTGGACGAGGACCGGCTCGGCGAGGAGCTCACCGTTGTCTGGGAGCTCGAGGTCGGCCACACGATCACCCCGGACCAGGGCCTGCCGACATCGCTGAACGCCGACGGCTTCGACGACCCGAACCTGCTCGCCGGCTTCGTGGACGCGATGCGCTGGGGCGCGGTGACCTCCGCCGACGACCGGAGCTTTCAGGCACCGTTTCGCAGCGGCGTCTCCGTGGAGGCCTACCAGCTGGAACCGCTGCGCCGGGCACTGTCCTCAGCCCGGACCAACCTGCTGCTCGCAGACGATGTCGGCCTCGGTAAGACGGTCGAGGCGGGCCTCGTCATCCAGGAACTGCTGCTGCGCCACCGGGCCCGCACCGCGATCGTGGTCTGCCCGCCGAGCCTGGCGCTCAAATGGCAGGACGAGATGCGGGACAAGTTCGGCCTTGACTTCACCATCATCAACAGCGAGCGGCTGCGGGACGTCCGCCGGGCCTATGGGCTGCACGCCAACCCGTTCCTGCTGTTCCCCCGGGTGATCGTGAGTCTGGCCTGGCTGCCCGGGGTGCGGGCGCAGCGGATGCTGCGCGACGTCTACGGCCAGACCACGCAGATCAACAGCGCGAAACGGTTCGCGTTCGACATCCTCGTGGTGGACGAGGCGCATCACGTCGCGCCGGCGAGCCCGTCGGTGGTCGGCGGTGGACGCGGCTACGCGGTCGACACCCAGCGCACGGAGGCGGTGCGGGGCCTCGCGAACCGGTGCGAACACCGGCTGTTCCTGTCCGCGACCCCGCACAACGGGCATCCGGAGTCCTTCACCGCCCTGATGGAGATGATCGATTCCAGGCGGTTCTCTCGCGGCGCGCAGCTCGACGAGTCGGCCCTGCGTGATGTCACGGTGCGCCGGCTGAAGAGCGACCTGCCCCACAAGGACTTCCAGCGCCGGCAGTTCCGGGCCCTGCCGGTGCAGCCCGACCCCGGTGAGCAGGAGATGTTCGCCCTGCTGGCACGCATCCTGCACGACAGCGCCCGGGCGAACGGACGTGGACCGTCCGGCGACATCACCACGATGCTGTTCAAGAAGCGCTTTCTGTCCAGCCCCTGGGCGTTCACCACCACCCTGGAGCAGTATCTGGCCGCCCAGGTCACCGGCCAGGGCCTGGCCGACCCCGACTACGACGACATTCTCGGCGAGGGGCAGGCCGACGAGGAGGAGGGTCTGTGGGAGCAGCAGGAGGCCAGCCACATCCGGGCCAGTAAGTCCACTGACCCACTGGTCGCCGCCCGACCGGGCGAGCTGGAGCAGCTCGCGGCCTGGGGCCGGGGATACGAGAGCCGCCCGGACGCGCGCCTGGACGCGCTGATGGTCGAGCTGGACGCGATCTGCCGGCCCGCCGGGACATGGTCCAACGAGCGGGTGGTGGTGTTCTCCGAATACGCCGACACCATCGACTGGGCGCACCGGGTGCTGAGCCAGTTCGGCTATGCGGACGTCCTCGCGGTCATCCAGGGTTCGACGCCACCGGAGGAACGCGAGGTCATCCGGGCCCGGTTCACCGCCGATCCGGCGCAGGAAAAGGTGCGGGTTCTGCTTGCCACCGACGCGGCCGGTGAAGGTATCGACCTGCAGTGGTACTGCCACCGGCTGGTGAACCTGGATGTGCCGTTCAACCCGTCGCGTCTGGAGCAGCGGATCGGCCGGATCGACCGCTGGGGGCAGACGCGGCGGCCGGAGATCTTCTACTTCGCGCCTCCGGCCTCGTCCGAGACCTACGGTGCGGACCTGGCATTCATGGGGATGATCGCGCGGAAGGTCGCGACGATCGCATCCGATCTGGGTTCGGTCAACCAGCTGATCAGTACCGAGATCCAGGAGCATTTCACCGGTCGGGCGCCCGCGCGCCGTCGGCGCGATCCCGTCGACGGCAACGCCGTCATCAACCGGGCGCTCAAGGGCGGCATGGACCTAAACGCCCAGCTCACAGCACTGGAACGCGGATATGGCGAGGAACGTGCCCGGCTGCACCTGACCCCGGAGAACCTGCGCCGGGTCGTCGACACCGCCCTGCGCATCGACCACCAGCCGCCGCTGGTGGAAACCGGTGACCAGGACACCGACGCCGCCGTGTTCACCGTCCCACAGCTGAGCCCCGCCTGGCAGCCGGCGCTGACCGGCCTCGACACCGTGCTCACCCCCGGTCAGCTGCGACCGATCACCTTCGACGAGGAGGCTGGCGCCCTGCACCATCTCGTCCACGTGCATCTGGGCCATCCGCTGGTGACGCGGGCGCAACGGCTGCTGCGCCGCTCACTGTGGAGCGCGGACGCGCCGCTGAACCGGGTCAGCGCCGTCGTCGTCCCCGACCTGCCCGAGTCGTTCGTGGCCGCGGTGACCCGCATGGTGCTGGTCGGGCGGGGCGGGCTGCGCCTGCACGAGGAGGTCTTCCTCGCCGGCGTCCGGCTGCGTGGACGACGGGCGATGGCCGAGGAACGCGCCGAGCGACACCTCGACCAGGCCTTGGACGCCACCGACCTGCGTCTCGCCGACGCGGAGATCCGCACCGCGCTGACCGACACCTGGAACGCGCCGGACTCACCGCTGCGCACCCGACTGCTGGAGTCGATGACCACCCGGGCCGACGCCTACCACCGGCGGGTCAGCGACCAGCTGGCTCGCCGCGAGGAGTCCGACATCCGGCGGGTCCAGGGAATCTACAAGGCCTTCGCCCGCAACCTCACCGAGTCGCTGGAACAGCTGACGACCGCGGAGATGGAGGCGGAGCTGGCCCTGTTCCCCGACGACCAGCAACGCCAGCGCCGCCGCGACATCCAGGCGATGCGGGAACGCCTGGAATCGCTCGCCGGAGAGGAGACCCGCGAAGTGGCGACGATCAGCCAACGCTACGAAGAGGTCAAACCACACATCAGTGCGGCCGCCGTCGTGTTCGCCCTGACCGAGGCCGACGCCGCCCAGGCCGGTTCCTGGTGAGCGCCCCCCGCGCGTCCGGTCGCGCCATCCGCTCCCGTCTGGCCAGCACCCGCCCGGCCAACAACATTCGCCCGGCCGGCGTTTCTCGCGGAGCCGGGACGGCGTCAGCCCGGCGCCGCGAGCCCAGTGCCGCGGAGCTGCATCGGTCGTGGCTGGATCTCGTCGACACCGACGGCCCGTTCCTCGCCGTCCCACCGCTGAAGCGGCTGTGGCCGCAGGGCGTCCCCGCGCTCGACCAGGACACCCGCGACACGCTCAACGCCGCCCGCGCCACCTTTGAACGGGCCTGGGAGACGCTGGACCGCGCCGACGACCCGGACAGCGAATCCACCCGGACCGCGTTCGGGGAGGCCCAGATCACGTGGGTCCGCACGGTCCTCGCCGACGTTGCCGGCTGGCAGGACATGCTCACCTGGGGCGCCGCGGTCGCGCCGCAGGCCACGGCGCAGTCCCCGAACCGGCAGATCCAGGTGACTCCCACCGCCGCGCTGACCGGACCGGATGGGCTCGGCGCCCTGGTCAGCGTCATCCCGGCAACTGAGGACCTGCGGGCCGGTGGCACGGACGGCTGGGCCGCGGGCCCGCTCGACCGGATGGCACACATGCTGCACGAGGGCGGTGTGTCGATCGGCATCGTCACCGACGGCCGCTGGTGGGCGCTGGTCTGCGCCCAGCCCGGCGTCATGGTCGCCTCCGGCATCGTGGACGCCTTCGCCTGGGCCGAGGAGACCCGCACCCGCGACGCGTTCCTCACCCTGATCCACCGCCGACATCTCGTCGGTGGTGCCGCGAACGAGCGGCTTCCGGTGCTGTTCGCCGAATCCGTCGCCGCGGCGGAGGAGGTCACCGAGGCGCTCGGCTCCCAGGTTCGCCAGGCGGTGGAACTGCTCGTCGCCGCGTTCTCCGAGGCGCAGTCCGACGCGCGCCGCCACGGTCGCGTCGCCCCGCTGCCCGCCAACGGGCACACCGTCTACGAGGCCTGCGTCACGGTCATGATGCAGGTGGTGTTCCTGCTGTTCGCCGAGGAACGCGGCCTGCTCCCGCAGAGCCACCTGTTCACCGCCGGCTACGGCATCAGCGGTGAGCTCGACGCGCTGGAACGCCGTGCCCTCGACGACGGGGAGGAAGCCCTCGACGCCACCTTCCTCACCTGGCACCGGCTGCTCGCCACCGCCCGGGCACTGTCGCGCGGCGCGTCCTTCGAGGACGTGCGCATCCCCGCCTACGGCGGATCTCTGTTCGGCCAGGACCGTTTCCCGTTCCTGCGTGCCGTTGGCGAGCGTGGCTCGCTCGCCATGCCGATTCCGGACCGGGTCATGCTCCATGTGCTGCGCTCGGTGCAGATCGCCAACCTCAGTGGTTCCGATGCCCGCCGGATCTCCTTTCGCGACATCGACGTCGAGCAGATCGGCTACATCTACGAGGGCCTGCTCGGCTACACCTGCACGGTCGTCACCGACATCGCCCTGCTGGGCCTCACAGGTGCTCCCGGCGCCGAACCAGAAATCCCGCTGGAAGTGCTGGAGGACCTTTCCCGCCAGCACGAGACCGATGCCGCCCTGGTCTCGGCGATCCTCGCCTGGGTGAAGACCCATCAGCCGGCTGCGAAGGCCCCCAGCGCCTCGGCACTCACCCGGGCCCTGGCGAAGGACGATGGTCAGGACGCCGCGGAACGTCACCTGCGCGCGACCACCGACAGCGCCGGACTGCGCGTCCGGCTGCTGCGCTGGATGCCGATCGTGCGGCGGGACCTGCGGGGTCGGCCCACCGTCATCCTGCGCGGCGGCATGGCGGTCACCGAAACCCCGTCACGGCGCAATGCCGGCGCCCACTACACCCCTCGCAACCTTGCTGAAGAAGTCGTCTTCCACGCCCTCCAGCCGCTGTGTTACGCACCGGGTCCGTATCAGACGCCGGACGAGACCGCATGGAAGCTGAAGACCTCGGACGAGCTGCTGTCGCTGAAGGTCGCCGATATCGCTGCCGGCTCCGGTGCCTTTCTGGTTGCCGCCGCCCGCTACCTCGCCGACCGGGTGGTCGAGGCACAGGTTCGGCAGGACCCGACCCTGCGTGGTCGCACCGACTTGCGTATCCGGGCCATTCGCGCGGTAGTCGCGAACTGCCTGTACGGCGCGGACATCAACGGCATGGCTGTCGAGATGTGCAAACTCTCGCTGTGGCTGGTGTCCCTCGACCGGGACCTGCCGTTCTCTTTCGTCGACGACAAAATCCTGCACGGCAACTCGCTGCTCGGCCTCACCGACATCCGCCAGCTCAAGGCCCTGCACATCGACCCGACCCGCCCACAGCAGGCCCGGTTCGGCGACGAGCCGCTGGACGACGTCATCCAGCAGGCGATCGAGATCCGTCGCCGCCTGGCCAGCGAGGTCCAGGAGGACGACCCCCAGCGCAACGCCAACGCCAAACAGCGCCAGCTGGCCCGGCTACACGAGGTCACCCGCCAGCAGACCGCCGTCGCTGACGGCATCATCGCCGCCGGCCTCTGGCTCGGCGGCAAACCCGGCCGCCAGCTCGACGAGGCCTACGGGAATCTCTGGGCAGCTACCGCCGATGCATTTCCCGGTCCTGGCAAAAAACCTGACCCGACGCTGCTCGATGCCATTACATCCAAGGGACTCACCCCGACCGTTCGTACCGACTACCGCCGTTGGAAGCCGCTCCACTGGGCACTTGAGGTTCCCGACGTCATGGTCGACCGTGGCGGATTTGACGCTGTAATCGGAAATCCGCCTTTCTTGGGTGGGCAGAAACTTACCAGTTCAATTGGCGCCGATGTGCGTGACTGGATTGTCCACTGGCTTGCGTCGGGGTGCCGTGGAAGTGCCGATCTGGTCGCTTACTTCCTCCTGCGAGCATTCGATCTCTTGAATTCCTCTGGGGTACTTGGATTGATCGCCACTAACTCCATTGCTCAGGGGGTAAGTCGCGAAGTCGGTCTTGATCGGATCGTCGAGATGGGTTTTACGATCACTCGAGGGATTCAGAGTGCTGCTTGGCCTGCCGCAAGTGCAAATTTGGAATACGCGGCTGTCTGGGGCTGTCGATTCGCTCCTGAAAAAGGAGTTGATCGAGTGATTGATGGCGCGAAGGTTCGGTACATCTCCACCCTTCTTGAGGGGGTCGGGCGTGTCGATGGGAGTCCGGTTAGGCTTATCGAGAATTCGAACATCGCCTTCCAGGGATGTATTCCATTGGGTAACTTTACGCTGACTGAGCGGGAAGCTTCTGTATGGATGCATGCGAATCCTGCGAATAGAGACGTTATTTTTCCCTACCTTACTGGAGGTAATCTAAATTCTCATCCGGACCGGGTGGCGGGGAGATGGATAGTAGACTTTGGTGATCGGTGTGATAGCTGCGCTAGGCGTTACCCGGAAATTTTTCAATGGGTAACCGAAAAAGTCAAGACTGTGCGTGCAAAAAATAATCGAAAAATGTATCGAGATTATTGGTGGCAATTTGCAGAGAAGCGACCTGGGATGCGCCATGCAATGGCCGGCCTAGATGAGGTCATTGTGATCGCACAAACTAGTAGTACGCTGGCTCCGACTCGAGTTTCATCGCGTCAAGTCCTCGACCAGACGGTAATTGTATTTGCCAGCGATTCGTATGCTTTGCTGGCTTCTTTGTCGTCGGGGCTCCATCAGGCATGGGTAGTCAAATATGGTCTCGGTATGCGAAGTGATCCTCGCTACACGCCATCAAATGTTTTCGAGACTTTCCCTCTTCCGGGCTTTACAGGTGTTATGTGGGAGTTGGGCGAAAATCTGGAGATGGGGCGTCGGGAGATAATGGAGCGTAGAAGTCTTGGGCTAACTAAACTTTATAATCTGGTTAACGATAGTAGTGTTGTAGGTGACCAGGATGTTGATCTGGTGCGGGCTTTGCATGCGCAAGTGGATGAGGCTGTGGTGGCGGCGTATGGGTGGTCGGACGTCGAGTTGGGGCATGGGTTTCACACGTATCGGCAGGTGCGGCGGTGGACGATCAGTCCGGCGGCACGGGTGGAGCTGATGGATCGGCTGCTGGAGGAAAACCTAAGGCGGGCAAAGGAGGAAGAGAAGCTGTCGGTGCCCGCCGGTAGGAAAGGGCGTGGTCGGCAGAAGGCGGCGGCCGAGGTGGAGGGGCAGCACGACCAGGGGGGGTTGTTCTGATGGTGGGTTCGGCGCCGCCGTCGGGGGCGCGCTTGGCGCCGGAGTACCGGCTGGCGCACCAGCCGGACGGGTCGTCGGTGACGGTTCGGGAGAACCTTGTCGACATCCTGGAGCGGGAGTTGTTGGGGCCCGCAGGTGGGCCCGAGGAGCTGCTGTCGATCAGCCCGCGGCAGATGTACCTGGTGGGGCACATCGCGCCGGTGAAGCTCGCGGAGAACCGGATCGATGAGGCCGCGGTTGAGGATGGTGAGGCGCTGGCCGTTGCCCGCGATGACCTGTCGGGGCCGACCACGCAGCAGGGCATCCCCGCGATGTCTGTAGAAGACGGCGGACCCGACAGCGGGGACGGCGATGGCGACGGTAACGAGGACAGGGCACCCCAGCAGGGGCTGATGATCCCCGCGTCGATGGGTCTGCGTTTTCAGGTGCCGGCCGATCTGGCCGAGGTCACGGTGACCGCGTCGTGGGGCACCTACGAAGGCGTCGCCACCGAGGAGGTAGACCGCAAGGGCCGGCCGCTGCGGGCCTACCGGCGCACTCCGGTGGAGATCGTCGAGCCCGTCCGGCTTGCCGAGCTCACCCCGGGCCGCACTCACACCCGGGTGCTCAGCCAGAAGGTGTGTCTGCGTATCGACCTCTACGAGGACGAGCGCTTCGGTCGCCGGCTGGTGGAGATTGCCCTGTGCAATGACAAGGTGACCCCGCCGACGATCCCGGTCGCCGAGTGGATGTTCCAGACCCGGCTGCACGTGGCCGCCGGGGGCGAGGCGGTGTTCCTACCGGTCCGTGACGTCCTCGAGCAGGACCGCGCCGAGGACGACGAGGAGGTCCGTCGCCTCGACCTGCAATACCGGCACCGGTTGGAGTTCGCCATCGGCCGCACCTGTTCGGCCGACTGGGCGGCCGAGCCGCGCAGGCGCCGGGCAAGCGCCGTCTGGACGACCTGGCTGCCAACTGCGGAAACCCCGCAGACCAGAGCCGGCTCGGTGGCCGACGCCCTGCTGTCCATGGACGCCTTGGCGCACGCCACCGCAGACGAGCTGCGCCAGGGGCTTCGTCCGCTGGTCGAGGGCTACGGCAGCTGGCTCGACGCGCGTGCCGCCGAAGCCGCGACGCTGCCCGAACATCTGCGCACCGACGCCGACGAGGCTGTGCACGAGGCGCGGAGAATTCATGCCCGGCTCGCGGCAGGGCTTGAGCACCTGGTCATCGAGCCGCAGGCGCTGGAGTGCTTCCACTTCATGAACGCCGTCATGCGCGACCAGCGGCTGCAGTCGCAGGTCGCGGCGTTGCGCAGCTCCACCGCTGGGCTGTCCCTGGCGGAGGCCACCGAGCGGGTGCGGGCGCGTGGGCCGGCGGCGGCGTCCTGGTTCCCGTTCCAGCTCGCCTTCATCCTGCTGCAGCTGCCCGGCCTGACCGACCCAGCTTCGCCGGCGCGCAGTGGTGGCATGGCCGGGGTGGAGCTGCTGTTCTTCCCGACCGGTGGTGGCAAGACCGAGGCCTACCTGGGGCTTGCCGCCTACACACTTGCGATCCGCCGCAGGCAGGGTGTGCTGCAGACCGCGGACGGGCCGCTCGACGGGCGCGACGGTGTCAGCGTCCTCATGCGGTACACGCTGCGGCTGCTCACCTCCCAGCAGTTCCAGCGGGCCACCGCGATGATCTGCGCGGCCGAACTGGCTCGCCGGGCAGACGAAACACGCTGGGGCCGCGAGCCGTTCCGGATCGGCCTGTGGGTCGGCACGGACGTCAGCCCGAAACGCTGGAACGAAGCCAACGAACAGCTTCGCAAGGCCAACGAGTACGGCAGCGGCTACCGGCTGACCGTCCTACAGATCCAGCGCTGCCCCTGGTGCGGTACTCCGATCACTCCGGCGCAGGTCCGGGCGGATGCCGCCACCCGCCGGGTGTTCGTCTACTGCGGGGACGACCTGGGCCGCTGCCCGTTCTCCCGCGGCGGCGGCGTCGACGAGGGCCTGCCGGTCCTCACCGTCGACGAGGAGATCTACCGGCTCACCCCCGCCTTCGTCATCGCGACGGTGGACAAGTTCGCCCGCCTCGCCCGTGAGGGCGAAGCGGCCTCGCTGTTCGGTTACGTCTCGGGTCGCTGCGGCCGGCACGGCTACGCGCACCCCGACTACGCCGGATGCTCGATCAAGACCAGCCATCGGGCCGAGAAGGGCCTCCCAGCGGCCGGCGTGCGGCCGGTGGCGCGGCTGCGCCCGCCGGATCTGATCATCCAGGACGAGCTGCACCTGATCACCGGGGCGCTGGGCACCACGGTCGGCCTGTTCGAGGCCGCGGTCGAGACGCTCTGCAGCTGGCGGGACGCGGCCAGCCGACCCGTCCAGCCCATGATCGTTGCGTCCACGGCCACCGTCCGCAACGCCGAGGAACAGGTGCGCGCGCTCTACGGCCGGCGCGTGCAGATGTTCCCCCCGCAGGTTCTGGACGTCGCCGACACCTTCTTCTCCGAAGAGGTCCCGATCAGTCCGGACAATCCCGGCCGGCGTTACATCGGCGTCAGCGCGCAGGGCGTTCGCCTGTCCAGTGCGGAGATCCGGGTCGCCGAGGTGCTGCTGTCCGCCGGGCAGCTGCTGTTCGACCGCAGCGGAGCCGCCGCCGACCCGTACATGACCCTCGTCGGCTATTTCAACGCCACCCGCGAACTCGCCGGCATGTCCCGTTACATCGGCGACGACGTCCAGACCCGGGTGCGCAGCCCCAAGCGTGGTTCCGGCTTCCCGCGCCGCTACGGTTCCTTCGGTTACCTGAACACCGGTGAGCTCACCGCCAGAATCGCGTCCGCCGATATCGGCCGCACCCTGGACGCACTGGCCCTCGAGTTCGACCCGGGCTACTACACGTCGGCGGCCCTACAGGCCCGGATCGCGGCGGAGGCTGCCGGACATCCCACTCCGCGGCCACCCGCGAGCCCCCTCGACGTCGTGCTCGCCACCTCGATGTTGCAGGTCGGTGTCGACGTCCAACGTCTCGGCCTGATGCTTGTTGTCGGCCAGCCGAAGAACACCGCCGAGTACATCCAGGCATCTTCCCGAGTTGGGCGCGACCCGCAGCGGCGACCCGGTCTGGTTGTCGCGCTCGGCAACTGGGCCCGCCCTCGCGACCTTGCTCATTACGAGCAGTTCCGCTACTACCACGAGACGTTCTACGCGCAGGTCGAGGCGCTATCTGTCACCCCGTTCTCACCCACGGCTCTGGAGCGCGGCCTCGACGGCGTGCTTGTTGCCGCCGCCCGGGTGATGCAGGGCCATCTGGGTGTGCAGGGCCTGTCGCCGGAGCGGGAGGCATGGCGCGTCGAGCAGGAACGGGACGCACTCGACGCGCTGGTGGCCCGGCTGCGCGCCCGCATCCTCGCCGCGGCGCAGAGCGACAGCGTCGCCGAGCAGGTCAGACAGCGCTTCGTCAACCGGCTGGACCAGTGGAGCGCGCGGCGCCAGCACGCCGTGGGCGCCGGACAGACCCTCGTCTATGAGCATGTCGGCGACTCGAAGGCGCTGAGCGCCCTGATGATCAGCCCGGAGAACAGCCGGGCCCACCCGCCTGGCCTGCCCCGGCCGCCGTTCGTCGTCGCCAACTCGATGCGCGAGGTGCAGCCGGAGATCAATCTGCTCGTGTCCCCGCTACCCCAGCGCCTGGCCGTCGTCGACCCGCCGGACGCCCCCACCTGGCAGCTGCCGGCGCAGGAGGACTGAGATGACCGCACTCGATCCCAACGCGCCCCCCGCGGGAGGAAACGCGGCAGCACCGGTGGACGTGCCGACGATGCTGCTCGCCTCGACCTTTCCACTGGACCCGCTCGGTGACGCCGAGGACGCCCAGGTGAAGAACAGGGCCAAGGTCGGCTCGGCCCGCCCGTCCGCGCTGCTGTACACCTTCGGCATCGGATCGGTCATGGATCTGCCGCAGTTCTCCATCATGCCGGCGGGCCTGGACGACTGGGAACCGATCTGGCGCCGCCGCCAGTTCGTCCCCCAGATCGACGAGCCGCGGCTGCTGGACGCCATCCGGATCCTGCTACCGAAGGTCAGCCAGCTGCGCCCGTTCCCCTGGCAGCCGGTGCCGCACGCCCGCTCCGCCGACGGCAGCGACCTCGGCATTCCGGCACGGGTCTTTCCGCAGTGGATGCGCTGCACCGGCTGCGACTTCCTCGGACCACTCGCCCGGTTCGAATACACCAACACCCATCCCTTCCGCCCAGACCTCGCCTGCTTCGAACATGTCGGCTGTCCCGGCCGGCGCCGGCAGACGGACGACCAGCCCAGCCCGGGCGGGAAGGGCAAAGCGCCAAAGAAACGGCAGCGGCGCAGCCCGGCGGTGCCCGCCCGCTATCTGCTGGCCTGCCCCGACGGGCATCTGGACGAGTTCCCCTATGCGCTGTGGGTCCACCGGGGGAACGACTGCCCCAGGGGAGCCGAGGCACCGCAGCTCAAGCTCATCGACACCAACATCGGGCAGGGCGCGAGCGCCATCGTGCGCTGCGAGGCCTGCCAGACGACCCGCAGCATGGGCGAGGCCCGCGGCGACTCCGGGCAGCGCAAACTCCCCACCTGTCGGGGCCGCCACCCGCACCTGAACGCCTTCGACCGTGGCTGCGAGAACCAGACGAAGCTGATCATGATGGGCGCGTCGAACCTGTGGTTCTCCGCCACCCAGTCCGTCATCGTCATGCCGCGCACCACCAGCGAACAGCGCACCGTCCTCGCCGACACCCTGCGGGCGGCCTGCTCAGCTGAAGAGATCACGGCGGTCGCGACACTCCCGGGCATCATGCGCACCATGCTCGACCGCCGCACCGACCTGACCGGTGTCAGCGACGAGGACCTGCTCGCCGCCGCCGTCCAGGCGCTCGCCCCACCCCCCGACGAACAGGAGCGTGAGGAGCGACTGCGCACCTGGGACCCGGTGGACCTGCTCGTCCCCGAATGGGAGTACCTGCAGAAGCCCAGCCTGTTCGCGCGTCAGGAGAACGCCAGCGGACTCATGGTCACCGAGCAGGCCACCGGCGAGCGGCTGCCCGCACCGATCAGCCGGGTCATCGCCGTCAACCGGATGAAGAAGATCAACGCCATGATCGGCTTCACCCGCATCGACGAGCTCGACCGGGTCGCCGACGTGAGCGGCCGGCTGGTCAAGCTTTCCACCCGGCCCCCGACCTGGGTACCGGCCACCGAGGACCGTGGCGAAGGCGTGTTCCTGCAGCTCGACGAGCCCGCCGTGACCGCCTGGGAGGCTCAGGTGCTGCAGACCAGCATCTGGACGGCCCACCGGCAGGCGCACGAGCGCAACTTCACCCGCCGCTTCTCCGTCACCGCCGCGCTCGTCGACCCCGCCACCAGGCTGCCGGCTCCCCGCTACTGGCTCGTGCACACCCTCGCCCACCTGCTGATCCGCGAGATGGCGATGGCCTGCGGGTACGGCGCGGCGAGCCTCAGCGAACGTCTCTACGCCTGGCCGGCCACCGACACTCGCCCGGCCGCCGCCGGCCTGCTCATCGCCACCACCGCCGCCGACAGCGAGGGCACCCTCGGCGGCCTGGTCGCCCTCGGCGAGCCGGAGCGCCTGCAGGCCCTGGTGGTCTCGGCGTTGCGCCGGGCCAGCCGCTGTTCGTCCGACCCGGTCTGTGCCGGCCGGGTGCCGCGGGATCCCGAGGACTTCCTGCACGGCGCGGCCTGCCACTGCTGCTGCTTCGCCTCCGAGACGTCCTGCGAGAAGGCCAACCGCTTCCTCGACCGCCGCTTCCTGCTGCGTCTGCCCACCAGCAACGGCGACACCGTGCCCGCATTCTTCGGCGCCGCCGATGCTGTCTGATCCCGATGCCGCCTCTGACACCGCTGACCCGCACCGGGCGCTTGGGGAGTTCCTTACCGAGTACGAGGCCGAGCGGCTCGTCGTGGCGTTGGAAGCCGGCGAAAGTACGACCGGTGCCCTGCGGGAGATCACCCGGATCCGTCGCCCCGAAGCGGGACGATTACTGCGTGCTGCCGGGCTTGGCCATGACGACGTCTCTTCCGCTGCCGCGATTCTGCGCGCGATCGCCGGAGCACGCTCCATCCGCACCAGCATCACCCCGGTGTGGACCATGCCCGGCCCCCAGAGCACACACGGCCGGCTGACCAGCGAGGTGCTGCGCCTCATCGACGGCGCGCGGATCTCGGTGACCTGCGCCAGCTACAACTTCACCTCGCACTCCAGAATGTGGGACGCGCTGCGGGCCGCGTCGCTGCGCCCCGAGACGACGGTCACCGTCTACGTCGACGCTGTCGCGGGCACCCCGCAGCAGGTCGCCGACCACCTTCCGGCCGCCACGGTGTTCGCCACCACCACGCTGCCCGGCGCGCCCCGCCCCCTGGTCAGTCACGCGAAAATGATCGTCATCGACCATACGGTCGTGCTGACGACCAGCGCGAACTTCTCCTACCGAGCGGAAACCACCAACATCGAACTCGGCCTACTCGTCCACGACACCGCCCTCGCCACCTCCGTCGAGTCCACCCTGCGAGCCCAGCACGGAACCCTCTTCGATCACGTCACGCCCACGGTCACCGGTCGACGATCTCAATGAGCATCCTGGTCCCGCCCGCTCCGACATCGCCGTGCGACTCTTGGCTGTTGTACTACTGCCACCCGTTGAACAGTTCCTGTGAACGTCTGACGGCCTGAACGTCGGGCGCCGCAGAACTGTCTGACTGGCAGCACACCACCTATCGTCATGCAACGCCGCCGAAGGGCTACCCGGAAAAATTCAATAAATCGGCGATCTTTTCTTTGCGGTCTCGAGGTACTTGACGAGAAAACTCGCCTCCTCTGCTTCTTCGTGCTCCACGCCATCATGGTCGACCCAGGTCCAACGATCGACATAACGTTGCACCCGCGCGACATAACCGAGGCTTCGGTAGAGGCGGGTAGCTTCGAGGTTGCCGTTGGCCACGCCAAGCCCGACCACTCGGTAGCCGTGCGCGGAGACCAGCATCTCGGCCTGACGAAGAAGCTCCCGGCCTGTCCCCTGCCGGCGCTGCTCCGGTGGCCAAACCCCAAGCGCGTTCAGCTCTGGGCATCCAGCGGTCTCCCAGCGCACCTGGTCGACGTCGCAGCCCGCCCAGATGATCAGTAGATGTCCCACGGGCCGCCCGGCAAGCCAGGCCACGAGGTATGCGGCAGTGCCCCTACTCTGCCGTTCGAACCGCCGGCGGTGATGGCTCATCTGGCCTCCTGTCGGGATGTATCGGTCAAGGATCTCAAGATCACTTTGATCGCAGGTGCGGATCTCCACCGAAGGCATCCGATCAGAGTAGAAGGTCTCGCCACCGCATCACGGGTACGTGTCGGAGGTGGCTGGTTGACGCCAGCCGCACCAGGAGGGCGGCCGAGTATCGCAGCATGTGTCGCGGATGTCATTTGCGATGCGGTGCGGCGTGAAGTGTCGCTGACTGGCCCCGATCTATGGCCGAAGCCGGTTTGGGATCAAGGTCGTGCTTGGTGCGGGCCGAGGAACGTCGGCGTCCATGTGTGTTTCGGACTGTCGTCGAAAACGCGCGCAAACACATATACTGACGTTGTCACCGCCGATTTCTGGAAGGGACGTGGATGGCAAGGCCAGACGACTCATCTGGTAGGCAGCCCGACTCCAGTGCGACCTCTCCATTGCCTGTAGAATCGGCGGAGGCGGGTGGTCCTATGCCGGCCGGCCCCGACCAGTCCGGGCTTGAGGAGTTCGACGTCGATGCGGCCAGGACCGATGCTGATGCACCAGGCGGCGACGGTCGCCCGTTACTGCGTCCCGTGGACTGGGACGGCTCGTCCAGCCGGGTCTGGGACGCCCGCCACGGCAACGACGTGACCAACCAGCTCTTCGCCGAGCAGTCTGAGAAGTGGTCTGAGGAGCTGCTCCAGCGGCTTCGGCGGGAACGGCAGGAGGCCGAGCGCGAAGCGCGGGATCGGCGTCCGTCCGAAGAGGACCTGTCCGCGCGTAGGGCCCGGGAGAGCGAGCTGGACAGGTTGCTGAGGCCCGATGCAGGAGAGTCCGGTGCAGGCGGCTCTGACGGCGGCGATCGCGGCGACTGACCGCGCCATCGGACGCCGCCCTGGAACCTCTGGTTACCAGCGATCCCGTCTCGGCTCGGCCTGGAACGGTCGCTCGCTCGGGTTCCGTTCTGTCTGAATGGCCTGCTGAGCGTCGGCAAGGGACCGACGGGCCCGGATGGTGTCCGGGTGGAACGGCCCGTCCTCGCGCATGCGTTCACGCAGTGCGTCCCGGTAGAGCTGGGCGGCGGTTCGCGGCTGGTCGGCCCGGTGGTAGAGCTCACCGAGGCTGTGCTCGTTGTCGCGGGTGTCGGGGTGGGCACGGCCGAGGACATGTCTGCGGGTCTCCAGAGTCCGCTGGCTGAGCCAGAGGGCTCTCGGTAGGTGCCGTCGATCAGCCTCCTGATAGGTCGCGACGAGGTCGTCCGCCGTGCACAGGGTGCGGGAATCCGCGATGCCGAAAGCTCGGCCACGGTCCGCCAGCACCTGTTCCAGATGCGGTATGGACTCCTCCGCCTGGCCGTTGCGACGAAGGGCGGAGGCAAGGTCGGCCCTGGCGTCGACGGTTCGGATGTACGCCGCGCCAGCTGTCTGCTCATATCCGTCAAGAACGCGTTCGAGATGGGGGACGGCGTCGCCAGGACGGTCCAAACGCAGGTACACCTCGGAAAGGATTTCCCGCGTGCGGTTCGTCAACGGATGGTCGGGGCCGTGAGAGTCCTCGCGGGCCGCAAGAGCTCGATCAAACAGTGACAGAGCTCGCTCCGTGTTGCCGCTGTTCAGGTGTGCCTCGGCGAGGCTCTGCGCGCTCTCGCCGGTGTCGCGATGGCGAGGGCCAAGGACATGTTCGCGCCGGTCAAGGGCGATGCCAAGTTCCCGGGTCCCCTCACTGAGCCGACCGGACGCGGAGAGGACGACGCCGAGCTGGTGGCGAGTGTGCAGGGTGTCGGGGTGGTCTTCGCCGAGGACTGCGGTGCGGGCGGTGAGGGTGCGTTCGAGCAGGGGGAGGGCGTCGCCGAAGGCGCCGCGGCGGCTGTAGGTGACGGCGAGCTGGTGGGTGGTTTCCAGGGTGGCGGGGTGGTCCTCGCCGAGGAGGCGGCGGCGGTCGGTGCGCACGGCGCGCAGCAGGTCGAGGGCCTGGTCGGGGTGGCCGGCGCCGTCGTGGGCGCGGCCGAGCTGGTGGCGGGTGGCGAGGGTGTCGGGGTGCTCGGTGCCGAGCAGGCGGGTGCGGTCGGCCAGGGTGTGGGGGAGGAGCTCCAGGGCGCGGTCGAAGCGGCCGGCGCGTTCGTAGGCGGTGGCGAGGGTGGCCTCGCTGGCGAGGGTGTCGGGATGGTCCTGGCCGAGGATGCGGCGGCGTTCGGTGAGCAGTCGGGTGGCCAGCGGGCCCGCGTCGGCGAGGCGGTCGGCGGCGATCGCGGCGTGGATGGCGGTGGCGCCGGCGGTGAGGGTGTCGGGATGGTCGGCGCCGGCGAGTCGTCCGCGGGTTTCGACGGCCCGCAGGGCGAGTGGCAGGGCCTGCCGGCCCTGGCCGTGTTCGACCAGGTAGGCGGCGGCATGCTCGGCGAGCCAGGCGGCGTGCAGGTCGTCGTCCGGCCGGGATGGGCGCTCGGCCGAACGGCCGTCGGTGCGATCGGTCTCGGCAGGGCCGTCGGGGTCGTTGGGGCCGTCGGGGTCGTTGGGGCCGTCGGAGTCCTCGGGGCCGTCCAGGGCGGCGAGAACGTGGGGGAGCAGCTCGCGCCAGGCCGGCCAGGCGTCCGGGGTGGCGGTGATCCGCTCGGGCAGGGCGGTGCGCAGCAGGCGGCGCAGCGTGCGGGTGAGCTCGGCGGCGTGGTCGGGGGCGGTGTCGGCACGGACGGCGGCGCGGACCAGCCGGTGGGCCGTGACCGACGGGCCGTCCCGGTGCGCGAGACCCGAGCGTTCCAGGGCGCCGACGGTGTCGGCGAGCATGAGCGGGTCGGCGGTGAGCAGGCGTAGCGGCAGGCCCTGGGCGTCGGCGCGGGACACCAGGCGGAGTAGTTCCGCGGCGGCGGGGGAGTCGGCGGCGAGGGCCCGCAGCGACTCGTCCCACAGGTTCGCGGCGGTGCTGCCGGGACGGCCGGGGGCCTCGCCCTCGGCCAGCAGACGTCGTGGGGCGCGGATGAGTTCCGCCAGGTAGGTCTCGGCGGGTAACCGTCCGGCGAGGATGCGGTGCGCGGCCTGGTCGAGGGCGAGCGGATGGTCGCCGAGCTGCTCGGCGATGCGGCCGGCGATGGTCGCCTCGATGCCGGCGATCCGGTCGGTGAGCAGCGCGACGGACTCCCGGCGTTCCATCGGCGCCAGCGCGACGGCCGCGCCGAGCCGGTCCCAGTCGGGATTGCGGGAGGTCACCAGCACCCGGCCCGACCCGAACGGCCCCGGGACGGGCAGCCAGTCCGGTAGGGCCGCGTCGGGGGCGTTGTCCAGGACGATCAGCCAGCGGGCCTCGGCCCGGTCGAGCTGGGCGAGCACGGCGGCCGGCGGCGCGTGGGCGGGCAGGCCCAGCTCCGGTGCGAGGGCGCGGATGCGCTCGTCGAGCAGCCTGGGCTGGGCGGCGGGCACCCACCAGACCGCGTCGAACTCGGCGCGGTGCGCGTGGACGTACGCGGTGGCCAGGCTCGTCTTGCCGACCCCGGCGAGCCCGGTGACGGCGACCAGCGGCGCCCGGGCCATCGCCGCGTCCACCCGGGCGAGGGACGTCTCCCGCCCCACCAGCGCCACCGGCGGTGTTGGCACGTTCCACACCGTGGGCAGCTCGCTGGGATGCAGCGCCAGGTAGGGATGCCGGGGCGGACCGCCGGCGCGGGCCTCGCGGGCCTCGTGGCCGGGCCGATCCCCCCGGACGGCGGCAAGCAGCGCCTCCCGTCCGGCGCGAGGGCTCAGGTCGACCAGGTTGATCGGGGCGATCTGCCCCAGCAACCCGGGAATCGGCTGTTCGGTGACCCGCACGACCAGCAGCCTGCGGCCGGGCTCGCCGGGCTCGCCGGGCTCGGCGGGCCCCGCGCCGTCACCTCGGGGTCGTCCGGGCGGGTCGTGCCGGGCGGACCAGGCGACTCCCCACTCGTCCACCGCGGTGGTGGAACGCAGGTAGCCGTCGGAGACCACGGCGATGGTCTGGCGGGCGTGGAGGGTGGATCGGTTGAGCCAGGCGATGCGGTGGGTGCCGGGCACCACGTCCCAGCAGTCGATGGCGACCTGAAGGCCGTCGACCTCCAGCGTGTCGGCGATCCACTCGGCCCACGGGCGCGCGTCCTGCGCGTACGACACGAAGCAGTCGAGGGCGCCCTCGTCGCCCCCGCCGATCACCCGATCAGCATGACATGTTGACCTCCGGTCTGCCGTTGTCCGGGCGTCCAGCCGACCACGGTGTGGACAGCCGGTGCGGATGATCCCGGTCGCACCGGCGAGATCAGGCCGTGACCGGCCGGGCCACGGTGAGGTCGAGCCGGGCCTCCGGACGTTCGAACCGGACGACCTCGAGGCCCGCCTCCCGCAGCCGGGTGTGCAGCTCCTCGATCGGCGGCGTCCAACGGGCCAGCTGGTGCCGGTCGGAGTCCTGGTAGATCGCCAACATCGCGTGCCGGTCGCGAGCGAGCTGCGACCAGGTCCCGAGGATCAGCAGGCCGTCGTCCGCCAGCAGCGAGCGCATGAGGACGAGCGCGTCCTGCAACGCGTCATCGTGGTCAAGAGCCCGGTTCCAGCCGAAGTGGGACAGGGTGCCGAGCATGCAGGTGATGGTGTCGAACGGGCCGGTGTCCGTCGGCACGGTGAGGAAGTCCGAGCATTCGACCCTGATCCGGGTCTCCTGTGGGCAGTGCCGGTCCAGGGCGGCCTCGGTGAACCGGACACAGTCGAGGTCCTCGTCAATGCCCACGAGCTCGCCGTCGGGGCGCACCGCATCCCGCATGAGCAGGAGGTAGCGGCCGGTGCAGGTGCCGACATCCAGGTAGCGGCCCACCTCTCCCCAGCGGCCCGCAGCGGTGAGGACGGCGTGCACCCGCGCGGCCTCCGCGGCCTTGAGGCGGGAGTCCACCCGGTCGAGGTCGAACTCGTAGTCCACCAGCCAGTTCGACGTGTAGCTGATGTGGGTGCGCGCCGAGTCGAACGCCCGCTGCATGGCTTCGAGAAACCCCTCGATGGGCTGCGCCTGCTGCCACAGGTCGTCGAAGTATCCCTCGGCGGCCGTCCGGTAGGTCTCGAAATGCTCGACGGTCGGGCAGAAGCTTTTCACCTGGAGCACCTGGCCGACGCTGCCTCCCGCAAAGGCGTCGACGCGGAAGTCGTCGTAGATCGCAAGCTCTGTGTCCTCTGGATTGTCCAGAAGTCCGGGTGGGAGAGCCGTGTGCAGGTCCTGCGAGTCAAAGGCGACCCGTACTTCGCAGCCGGTGGCGACCATCCGGCGCACATTGCGCTTGATGTGCTCGAACTCGCTGGCGCTGCGGCGCAGCTCCCGGCTGCGTCCGGCGGCCCGCAGATGGATACGGTCGGCGCGGATGCCGGCGAGCACCGCCTCCGGTTCGGAATCCAGCAGGAACAGGCGCCGGGCCTGTCCCACGGACACCCGCAGCCGGTTCATCATCCGGTTGTTGGCCGACAGGACGCCCGGCTGCGGGCTGTTCCAGAAACCGCTGGACAGGAAGGTCGTCGTCCAGAAACGCCGTTCGACGCGGGCCAGGGCCTCGACGTAGGTCGACAGTGCGGCCTCCGCCGAGTCGAACACCAGCGCGTCCCCACCGACCGTCGAGTCGGGCACCTGGTTGCCGCGGGGCGGGAGCTCGGCGCCGCCAGGTACTCCACCGCCAGGCACCCCAGCCACCAGAGCGCCTGGCACCTGTTCGACCCGGGCGACGGTGTCGGCGAACCGGCGTCCGGTCCGCCGCAGGGTCTCCGCGTAGCCGAAGGCGGCCGCAGGCCCGTCGTCCGCAATGCCGCCGGAGCGTCGCGGCGGCAGGTAGCGCCACCTTTCCTTGATCTTCCGGGCGCAGTTGTCCAGGGTGATCCCGAGCGTGACCTGGTCACGGGCATCGAACCGCTCGACCGTCAGCCCGGTCAGGTCCGAGGGCAGGGTGACGCCGGTCTCGGCGACGATGAAGACCCGGTCCCGGCCCAGGCCCGCCACAAAGAAGCCGTACTCGAGAATGACGTTGTCCCGGCTTGCGACGAAGTCTCCCTCCTCGCGGGCGTACTCGTCGTCGGCGGCGAATACCAGCAACGCCCCGTCCGCGACGTCCAGCTCGGCGACCAGCACATCCAGGATGTAGGAGCCGGCGGGAAAGGCATTGCGCCACAGATGCAGGTCAAAGAGATCGACCAGCTCCGAGGCGAGCCTCGTGACGATCCCGCGTTCGACCGACTTCCCCGAGCTGCCGACAAAGATGACCGGCCCGCCGCGTTCCCCCGCGGGCCGGCCGGCACCATGCACGATGGACACGGCCAGACCCCCGTACCTGCGCGTCGGTCACCTACAACGATGAAATCAGCTCACTGTATCCGGCCCGTCGGTAAACGCTGGCAGCAGCGGTCGTCGGCTGACCTGACGCGCGGCAGGCCCGACCGGTCTGGCGGGCTGCAGACGGCAGCGCACTTTCCGGGAGCGGTCGGGAACGGTCGGGAACGGGGCCGGGTGGCCCACAGGGGGCGGTCCGGTCGGACCCGCGACATACCCTTGCCGATGGACCGGAACGCCGACGAGGCCGGGCGCGCCCCGTGAACACGGGCGGGCACGGGTGCGAGGAGTAGGGACGTCGATGAGGATCGCCGAGGACATCACGCACCTGGTGGGGAACACCCCGCTGGTGCGGCTGCGCCGGGTCACCGAGGGGGCGGGGGCGCAGGTCGTCGCCAAGCTCGAGTCGTTCAACCCCGCGCACAGCGTCAAGGACCGGCTCGGCCTCGCGCTCATCGACGCCGCCGAGGCGGCCGGCGCGATCGGGCCGGGCACGGTCATCGTCGAGCCGACCAGCGGCAACACCGGGATCGCGCTGGCGATGGTGTGCGCGGCGCGCGGCTACCAGTGCGTGCTGACGATGCCCGAGACGATGAGCGTGGAACGCCGCATGCTGCTGCGGGCCTACGGCGCGCAGCTCGTGCTCACCCCCGGTCCGGAGGGGATGGGTGGCGCGATCGCCAAGGCCGAGGAGCTCGCCAGGAGTGACTCCCGCTACTTCATGCCGCAGCAGTTCGAGAACCCGGCGAACGCGGCGATCCACCGGGCGACCACCGCCGAGGAGATCTGGCGCGACACCGACGGGCAGATCGACATCCTCGTCGCCGGTGTCGGCACCGGTGGCACGATCACCGGTGTCGCCGAGGTCATCAAGGAGCGCCGGCCGTCCGCCCGGTTCGTCGCCGTGGAGCCGGCCGCGTCCCCGGTGCTCTCCGGCGGCGCGAAGGGGCCGCATCCCATCCAGGGCATCGGCGCCGGCTTCGTCCCGAAGGTGCTCGACACCGCCATCGTGGATGAGATCGTCCAGGTCGAGGCGCAGGACGCGATGGTGCTCGCCCGCCGGCTCGCCCGCGAGGAGGGACTGCTCGTCGGCATCTCCTCGGGTGCCGCGGCGGTGGCGGCGCTGAAGGTCGCGGCCCGGCCGGAGAACGCCGGAAAGCTGATCGTCGTCGTGCTGCCCGACTTCGGTGAGCGCTACCTGTCCACCCCGCTGTTCGCCGGCCTCGAGGACTGACCATGTCCAGGCCCGCCCCGCGCAGGCTCGCCCCACCCCTGCCCGTCCGGCGCCGGGCGGCCGGGTTCGGGCAGCTGCGTCGCGACCTGCGCGCCGCTCGCGACCGTGACCCGGCCGCCCGCTCCAGCCTTGAGGTCGCCCTGTGCTACCCCGGCGTCCACGCGCTGTGGGCCTACCGGGTCAACCACTGGCTGTGGACGCACGGCCTGCCGCTGCCCGCCCGCGTCGGCGCCACCGTCGCCCGGGCGCTCACCGGCGCCGAGATCCACCCGGGTGCCCAGGTCGGCGACGGCGTGTTCATCGACCATGCCACCGGTGTCGTCATCGGTGAGACCGCCGAGGTCGGCAACGACGTGACGATCTACCACGGTGTCACCCTCGGCGGCACCAGCCTCGAACCCACCAAACGACACCCGACGATCGGCGACCGGGTCGTCATCGGCGCCGGTGCCAAGGTGCTCGGCCCGTTCACCGTCGGTGCCGACAGCCGCATCGGTGCCAACGCCGTCGTGGTGCGCAAAGTGCCGCCCGGCGCGGTCGTCGTCGGCGTGCCCGGCCAGATCATCACCCGCAGCCGTCCGCAGCCAGCCCGCCACGACGACTCCCTGCCCGACCCGCTTGGTCTCGGCCTCCAGTCCCTGCTCACCCGCGTGGACCCGGCAGAGTCCGAAGACCCGGTACACCGAGCGGGACCGCCCGCAGCGCTGGCAGCGGGTGTAGCCGCGCACCG
>NZ_JAMQQG010000013.1 GCF_023716925.1 Frankia sp. R82 | reverse complement strand
GCCCCTGCTCGCCCGCCGGCACCGCCGGCAGGGCCGCGCCCAGCTCCAGCGCCTGGCGGGCACGCTCGCGGGCGGCCGGCGGATCGGCGGCAAGGAGCGTGTGCGCCTCGGCCACCAGAGCACCGAGCAGGGCGCTGTCGACCTGGGCCGGCGTGAGGTTGAGCCGGTAGCCCGCGCCGTCGTGCAGCACGGCGGCGGCACCGCAGGTCGCCCGGGTGCGGGAGACGACCACCTGCAGCCCCTTGGCGGCGTTGGCCAGCGGCTCGCCCCGCCAGATCAGCTCGACCAGCCGCTCGGCCCGCACCGGCCGCCCCGGCTCGGACGCGAGCGCCGCCAGCAGTGCCTGCGGCCGATCACCGACCACCGACATCCCCTCCCACCGCACCCCGGCGAGCAAGGTGAGGGTGACGGCCACGCCGATCAGTCTAGAGTCGGCCGCCCACACCAGGCGATCGCCCGTCACCCCCCGGGCTGAAGACCCAGCTCACATCACCAACCATGGGCCTTGCCGGGGGTTTGCCGGACTGGTATCTGATGGACGATGACGCCCCGGAAGGTCTCCCGTGCAGCGGCCTCGACGCTTGGGGCCTGCCTGGCGCTCGTGCTGGCGTTCGCCGGCTGTGGCTCGGGTGGGGCCGGGCAGGAGAACCTTTCGTCCGGCTCCGGGACTGCGCCGGCCTCGACGTCGGCACTGCCGGGGTCGCTGGTCGTCCTCGGCCCCGGGGGGCTCTCCGGGGTGCTTGCGCGGCTGGACGAGGCGTTTGCCGCGGCACATCCAGGTTCCACGGTGTCGCCGAACCTCGGCCGCTCGCCGGCGCAGGAGCTGCAGCTCCGGCAGGGCTTTCCGGCCGACGTGTTTCTCACCGTCGGCTCCGACTCGATGACCCGGGCGTCGCGGGACGGGCTGGTCGCCGGCGGGGCGACGGTGTTCGCCCGCAACCGGTTGCAGATCATCGTCGCCGCGGGTAATCCCCGGGGTGTCCACACCCTCGCCGATCTGGCGAAGCCCGGTCTGACCGTCGTCCTGCCGGACGAGTCGACTCCGGTCGGCGGCTGTGCGGCGCGGTCACTGGCGAAGGCCGGCGTGACAGTGCGGCCGGCGTCGAGGGAACCGGGGGGCGCCGAGGTCGCGGAGAAGGTGGCCACCGGCAACGCGGACGCGGGCCTCGTGTTCGGGACCGACGTGCGGGCGGCCGGCACCAGAGTCACCGGCGTCGACGTTGCGGATGCCGACCAGGTGCCCGCCGAGTACGTCGCAGCGGTGCTCCGGCGCGCGCAGCAGACCGACACCGCCCGGGCGTTCGTGTCGTTTCTGACGACTCCCGTCGCCCAGCAGCACCTTCGCCAGTTCGGTTTTCTCGCGCCCTGACGGACGGCGGGTCGGGACGATCGGACTGCGGTGGTGGCCAACCCAGGTGGTGGCCAACCCAGGTGGTGGCCAGGTCGCGGTGGCCGTCAGAGACTGGCGCCGTCGTAGCGTTCGCGGGCGGCGAGCAGGTCACCGAGGTTGTCCCGAGACCACAGGCGGGCGGCCTCGATGAGCTGCAACAGTGACTGGCCGAGCTCGGTTAGCCGGTACTCGACCCGGGGTGGGTTCTCGTCGTGGCAGTGGCGGCTCACCAGGCCGTCACGTTCCATCGCGCGCAGCGTCTCGGTCAGTACCTTCGCGCTCACCGCTACCAGGATCTGGCGCAGCTCGGTGAACCGGCGCGGGCCGGCCTCGAGACACAGGACGATCATCGCCGTCCACTTCTCGCCGATGCGCAGGGGGAAGGCACTCATCGGGCACGCTGGGTCGAACGTCGGGGCGTTGGCCACGCTCTGCACCTGATCACGATAGCCGACGTTTTCCACCGGACTCATCGGCAAGGCGGTGGGGAGTCATCCTGCGCGGCCAGGCATTCTGGCCGATGCCGCGGCCGACCGCGTGGCCGGTCACCTTGCGGTAACCGGCAGGTCGTCGCCTACCTTGGCGCGCCATGGAACCCATCACCACGGAAAGTCCCATCACCACGGAAAGTCCTGCCTTCGACGGGCTGCGGGTGGCCGTGCTCGGGGCCGGTGGTCGCGCGGGGCGCGCCGTCAGCGCGGAGTTCGTCCGGCGTGGCCATGCCGTCCTCGGCGTGGTCCGGAACGTAGATCGGCATGCCGACCTGCGTGCGGCCGGCGTCGAGCTGGCGCCGGCCGACGCCACCCGCGAAGCCGAGCTGATCGACGTGCTGGCCACCGCCGACGTGATCGTCGTCGCGGTCACCCCCTTCACCGCCCCGCCACCCACCTTCGACGGCTTCGACGAGGCCTACTACGAACATGTCGTGCACGCGGTCGTGGCTGCCGCGCGGCCGTCCCCGCCGGTCCGGCTGTTGACGATCGGACTGTTCGCCACCCTGCCCCTGGCCGACGGTCGGCTGGTGCTGGACGACGCCGAGCTGTTCCCACCGCCGCTGCTGCCGTTCGCCCGCGCGCACGCCCGCGTCCTGCCGGCGCTGGAACGCCACGCCGGCGCACTCGACTGGCTTGTCCTCACCCCACCCGCCGGCCTGGCGCTCGCCGAACCGGCGTCGGGCGAACCGGCGTCGGGCGAACCGGCGTCGGGCGAACCGGTACCCGGTGGCGGCGTGGCGGCGAACAGCCCTGCGCTCGTCGTGCCGCCGGTCGAACGGGCCCGGGCCACCGGCACGCTCAGCTACGACGACCTGGCGCGGGCCGCCGCGGACCAGGCGGAGACCCCGACCCTCCACCGCACCCAGGTCGCCGTGCTGCCAGCCTGACCGCCCTGGAGCCGTCCACCCCGATGTTGGGGTCTTGTCCGTGCTCCGGCGGGCCTCCTACCGCGTACGTCGGCCGTGGCAACCCCACGATCCGCGGGTCCGGCCCGACCGGTGGCCCTGGCTCGTCGAGATGTAGATATGTCACACGTTCCGCGCGGACATGTCGGAGAGTGACCGCCCTGGGGACCGGCGGACGTCCCGCCAGAACACCCTCATGCCCATCCGCCCCCAACACCCGCCGACCGATACCCTCCGCGCCACCCGCACCACTTCCTGCGACGAAAACGGCTCCGTCGCGGGTAACCGAAAGCCATGATCCGTTCTTGCCGAGGCTTGGTGAAGGATCGGCGGGCCGGAATCTTCACTCCGCCTCGGCAGGAATCCGTGGCTTTGCGGAATGGTCGCCGTCCAAGGCGGACACGGAGGCACGGGCGCACGGGCGCACGGGCGTGTGAGACGAGGGTTGACCAGAACGCCGTCCATTCCGACCACGACGACCCTGCTGGCTTGCGCATGCGACGTGCTGGCTTGCGCATGCGACGTGGCACCGTCCCTCAACCATGGTCACTTTCTGTGATGCTGTTTTTGGGCTCCGCGGGTGTGGAGGGTGCACATGGGTCGTTGTGGGGGTGCTCGTGTCCGATATGACCCCACGAGGACCCGTGTAGCGCGATCTTGCTGGGGGCCGGTCGCGGGGCGTGGTGGTGACGGGGGCGTGGTGGTGACAGGGGTGGGTTGCTGTCTGTGCGGGTGAGGCGCGTTCTGGCTGCGGAGAGTAAATGGGTTGGCGACCGGGTTCGCGGCGGCGGAGGACTGCTCCCCCGTTCGGGGTGGACCAGCGGGGGTGCCCTGACCGGCGCTCGGCCCCGCGGGTAGGGCCGACGTCGGCGTGCCCGCAGGCCCGGCGGGATGCACGGATCTCCCGCACGGATGCCCCTCGGTGGACTCGGTGTGGCGGTGTGCGCGCACAGGCCGGTCAGGACTGACAGGTGACTAAAAGGTTGGCGGGATAGGCAGGAGCGCAGGACGAAGGGCAGGCGGATCGACAGACACGAGGGGAGCGTGGATGACGCGGCACAGGAACGACCGACCGCAGGTGCGCCGCGGCGGACGCAACCCCGCGCTGGACGGCGTGCGGGGACTCGCGGTACTGGCCGTGCTGGTCTTCCACATGGACTCGCTGCGCGGCGGCCATCTCGGCGTCGACGTCTTCTTCGTGCTCAGTGGATTTCTCATCACCGGGCAGCTGCTCGCCGAACAGGACCGGACCGGACGGGTCTCGTTCACCCGGTTCTACCTGCGCCGCGCCTACCGGCTGCTGCCCGCGTTCCTGCTGCTCATCGCGGTCGCCGCGACGGCCGTACTGGTGCTGGGCATCAGCACGGCAGCCGAACGCTCCTCGTTTCGGGGCAGCCTCGCCTCGTCGCTGCTGTACGTGAACAACTACGTCCAGGTGGGGTCGCAGTCCACCGGGGCGGGCTGGCTCGGCCACACCTGGTCGCTGTCGCTGGAGGAGCAGTTCTACCTGCTCTGGCCGCTGCTGCTGGTCCTCGCGTGCCGCTGGGGTCAGCTCGCCCGGCGGCTGCCGGCAGCGCTGCTCGCCGGGGCGGTCGCCGTGCTGGTGTGGCGCGACCTGCTGATCGCCCACGGTGCGACCGGCCGGCGGATGTACTTCGCCCTCGACACCCGGGCCGACGCGCTGCTCGTCGGCTGCGCGCTGGCCGCCTGGCTGCGGGTGGCCCGGGCCGGTGTGGACGGCGAGGGCGCCGCGGGTCTGGTGTGGCGGCGCCGTGTCGACCGGGTCCGGGCCGCCCTGCCGGTCGTCGGCCCGGTGGCGCTCGCGCTGCTGGCGGTGGGGGCACTGAAGGTGCCGGCCGACTGGGGGCCGCATCCGGCCCTGCTGTCCCACGGTGGCTACACCGTCGTCGCGCTCGTCGCCGGTGCACTTGTGCTCGCCCTGGAGCTGGGGTCCACCTCGAGCTGGCTGTTCCGCGGCCTGGCCGCCGCCCCGCTGGCCTGGCTCGGCCGGATCTCCTACGGCTTCTACCTGTGGCACTTCCCGGTCGTCGCCCACTGGGGCCCGGATCTCGCCGACGCGCTCGGCCGGTGGCCGGCGATCGTCCTGGTCGCCCTGATCTCCGTGGCCCTGGCCTCGGCCTCCTACTACCTGCTCGAACTCCCCATCCAGCGTCACCGCCCCGCCGACGCCCGCCCGCGGGTTCGCCCCGCAGCTGTCCAGCCCCGTCCCGCCGACGTCGGAGTCCGTCCTGGCGCGGAGCGGGTTCGTCCTGGCGCGGAGCGGGTTCGTCCTGGCGGGGAACGGGTTCGTCCTGGCGGCCCCCGGCTCCGCCCCGCCAGGTCGGCCGGCGTTTCCCCGGCCGCCGTGGTGATCGCTCCTCCTGCCTTCACCGTCACTGCTGCTGCCCTCGCCGGTGCGGGTGTCGGTGCTGGTGTCGGCATTCCGGCCGCGCGCACGGTTGCCGTGCTGGCGTCCGACGGGCACCAGGGGCGCTACGCCTGGAGTACGCAGGAGCGCCAGGCTTCCTAGGGTCACCTTGCAGGTAAGGGCTGGACGATCGCGTACGCCGAGGAGCCGCCGGCCGCGACGTCCTGTAGGTTTGCCGCCCCGGGGACCTGCCGAGGCCGGAACACCTTCGCTGGCCCGTGGGCGGGTGGCTGACCGATCCCGAGCTGCCCGTGGGCGTTGCTGCCCCAGGCCCAGATCGCGCGGTTGCCATAGGCCCCCGGTGTGGGGACCGTCCTGGCGCAGCGCGTAACCGGCCTCCCGCCGGCGGCTGTCGCCGTGACGGCGGTCAGGTCGGGCACCGGTCTGGCCACCCGGCCGTCCGCCGGGGAACCGTTGCCGAGCTGACCCAGGTCACCCCGGCCCCAGGCGGCCACGGTGTCGTCGCCCAGCAGCGCATAGGCGAAGTCCCCGCCGCCGGCGATCGTGCGGACCGTGGACAGCGGGGTCCGAGACCGTCCGACCACGGTCACGGGGGTCGTCCGGTTCGTGTGGCTGCCGTCGCCGAGCTGGCCGTGCCAGTTCGCGCCCAGGCCCGCACGGTGCCGTCGGTGCGTAGCGCGTAGCCGGCCCATCGGCCGCCGCTGATCGCGGTGACGCCGGTCAGCCCGGCCACGCGGACCGGGGTTGAGGCGTCCGTGGTGGTGCCGTCGCCGAGCTGCCCGTACACGTTGTTCCCCGCGACGACGCCGGCATGAGCGTCGTGTTCCTGCGCGGTGGCCTGCCAACCCTGCCGGACGACCAGCGTGACGATCACGCGAGCGGATTCATCCTCGCCTTTGTGGTCGATGATCTGGCGGGGGAGCTCGCCCGGCTACAGGCCGAGGATGTGCCGATCACGATGCCGCTGGCCGAGGAGGCATGGGGCGAGCGGGCGTTCCAGGTACGCGACCCGAACGGCGTCATCACCCAGCTCGCCGACTGGTCAGGTGCGGGCGCCCACGGCTAGGCCGTTTCTCGTCGGCTCCCAACCACCCCTGCCATCTACACACCGCCACTATTAGGCACCGTGGGTGCATGTCGCGGCTGTATCGCCGCCACGTTCGGGGGCATCCCACAGACCGTGGTCGTTCAGCCCGGCTATCACCGTGCCCAGCGACCGCTCTTCGGGTCCCGACCGGCCGGCACCTTGATCCACGAAAACCTGCCCATCCCAACCCTGGACGGGAGGGGGCCCGTCGACCCGACGGGCAGCGGCATACCCGGGACGACCACATCGCCGAGGAGTTCGGCGCCAGCGCCGATCCTGCCGAGGCTTGGTGACGGATCCGGGGCCTCGTGTCTTCACCAGGCCTCGGCAAGACGTGATCAAGGCCTCGGCGCGAGGCGACCAGCGTGGCTTCGACGGTCCACCGGAGGCGGAGGCGCGACCGCGTGACATCTTGAACCAGCCTTCGATGCCGAGGTGCGACCCAAGCCGCAAGGATCTTCGTGTCACTTCGTGCCGCGTCCAGTACCTAATGTCACACCGTCAATTCGGCACTCGTGACCGGGACCGGGGCCGGGAGTGGGAGTGGGAGTGGGAGCGTGACCGAGAGCGGCGCCGACCGTTCAGGGGCGGGTGCGGCCGTGCAGGACCAGGGCCCAGGTCAGGCAGGCGAAGGCCGCGGTGGAACCGGCGGTGCGGACCAGGTTCCAGCGGACCCAGGTCGTCTCGAACGCGGCCCGTGCGGCGGCGAGGTCGGTGGGTCCACCGGGCTGGCCGACGTGCGAGAGGTCGTTGTTGAGTGGCACGTTGACCGCGCCGGTGGTGACGATCGTCAGGCCGTACAGGACGAACCCGGCGGCGATCCAGCCCAGCGTCGCGCGGTGGCCGCTGCCGAGCTGGGCCACCCCCGCAAGGCCAGTGAGCAGCAGTGCGCCGATGAAGGCGAGGAAGAACCAGCCGTTGAGAATCGCGTCGTTGATCGAGCGCATCGTGGCGACGAAGGTCCGGTCGTCGGTGTGGCGCAGGCCCGGCATCACCGAGCAGGAGTAGGCGAAGTACAGCCCGGCCATCAGGCCCACGGCGACGGTGGCACCGACCAGCGAGGCGTGGCGCAACAGGTCCATCGACGATCTCGACCTTTCCGCAGGACGGGGCGTACCGACAACGGGCGTGGGGCGGTACTGCCCGGTGGTGTTCGTCATGAGGACCAGTCAAGGTCAACGCGTGGGGATGCTCCATGGCCGAGACGCTCGGATGCATGTTCGGGCGTCCAGATCGGGCGTTATCCTCGCGGCTGTGGACGCGATCGTCGGGCTGCTGGACGGGCCGCGGGCGAACCGGGCGTTCCTGCTGCGCTCGATCCTGACCCCGCCCTGGTCGCTGCGGATCCAGGACCGGGCGCCGCTGTCGATCGCGGCGATGGTCCGCGGCGAGGCGTGGGTGCTCGCCGACGACGGGACGCGTACCCGGCTCGCGGCCGGCGATGTCGTGGTGCTGCGCGGACCCGAGCCGTACACCGTCGCCGACGATCCGGCGACCCCGCCCAGCATCGTGATCCATCCCGACCAGCACTGCACCGATCTGGCCGGCAACAGCCTCGCCGCGGCGATGGACCTCGGCGTGCGTACCTGGGGCGACAGCCTTTCCGGCCCGACGGTCATGCTCACCGGCACCTACCTGCTCGAGGGGGAGGTGAGCCAGCGGCTGCTGCGCGCGCTGCCCCCGCAGGTGGTGGTGCGCCGAGACGGCTGGGACTCGCCGCTGGTCGGGCTGCTCGCCCAGGAGATCACCCGGGACGAGCCCGGGCAGGAGGCGGTGCTCGACCGGCTGCTCGACCTGTTGCTGATCGCCGTGCTGCGGGTCTGGTTCGCCCGGGCCGGCCAGGCCGCACCCGCCTGGTACCGGGCGCATGACGATCCGGTGGTGGGCTCGGCGCTGCGCTATCTGCAGAGCCATCCGGAACATCCGTGGACGGTCGCGAGTCTCGCCGCCAAGGTCGGGGTGTCCCGGGCGACGCTGGCCCGGCGCTTCACCGAGCTCGTCGGCGAATCGCCGATGGCGTTCCTGACCGGCTGGCGCCTCGACCTCGCCGCCGACCTGCTGCGCGAACCCACGGCAACGGTGGACGCGGTCGCCCGCAAGGTCGGCTACGGCAGCGGCTTCGCCCTGTCCGCCGCCTTCCGTCGCGTCCGTGGCACCAGCCCCCGCGACCACCGCCTCGCCCCGGCCGCCCGCTGACGTCCGCTGCGGTCCGCTGACCGGCTCGCCGCCGGCCGTCCACCGATCGGCTCGTCCTGGCCGCCTGGCCGCCTGGCCGCCTGGCCGCCTGGCGACCGGCTCCGCGGACGAACCATGACCTTAGGAGTTAGGTTAGCCTAACCTATTCATCGGTCCGGTTTGGGAGAGGGGACGGCATGGGCGAGGGTTTGGGATGGCGATAGACGTCGCGGACCTGCGTCCGGGGCAGGAGCTGGCCGCGCTGCGGCGGCCGGTGCGGACCCGGATCACGGTGGCCGCGGTGCTGCAGGCGCTGGCCGCGGTGCTGGCGGTGACCCCGGCGGTCGTGTTGGTGGAGATCGCCCGGCGGCTGCTGGACGGCGGGGGCACCGGTGGTACCGGCGGCGGCGGCGGTGGCCGGCCGGTGTGGGGGCTTGCCTGGCTGGCCGTCGGCCTGCTGTTCGCCCGGCTCGTGCTGTACGCCGTGGCCGGCCTGCTCAGCCATCTCGCCGACGCCGACCTCGCCCATCTGCTGCGCCGGCGCCTCACCGGGCAGCTCGGCGCGCTGCCGCTGAGCTGGTTCGCCGGTGGGGTGTCCGGGCAGGTGCGTTCGGTCGTGCAGGACGACGTGGCCACCCTGCACCATGCGATCGCCCACGCCCGGGCGGATCTCGCGGCGGCGATCGCCGGGCCGGTGGTCGTCGTCGGCTACCTGCTGTGGGTCGACTGGCCGTTGGCGCTGGTCACGATGGGCCTGGTGGCACTGGCCCAGGCCATCCGGATGTGGCTGGCCGTGCGCGCGGGCGACCAGCGGGCGCGGATGGCCGCGGCGAGCACCGAACTGGGCGCGGCGGTGCTGGAGACCGTGCGCGGCATCGCCGAGCTGAAGGCCTTCGCCCGCGACGGGCACGCCCCGCGGTTTCGCGCCGCGGCCGCCGCCTACGTTGACGCCGACGAGCAGGCTCAGCGGATCTTCCTGCGCCCGCGTGGGGTGGCCCGGGCGACGGTGGCGCCGTCCACCGTGGTGTTCGTGGTGACCGGGCTCGGGGTGGCGCTGGTCGGCGCCGGCTGGTCCGACCCGGTTGACCTGGTCGCCTTCGCCCTGCTCGGCGTGGGCCTGTTCGAACAGCTCACCCCGATCTACCTGGCGCAGGACCTGCGTGAATCCGCCCGGGACGCGGCCGGGCGGATCACCGCGCTGCTGCGCGAGCCGCCGCAGCCCGCCGTCGAACCCGACCGGGCCCGCACCCCGGGCACCCCGCTGACCGTCGACCTCGACGACGTCCACTTCGGTTATCCGGACGGCCACGCCGTCCTGCACGGGGTGAGCGCGACGCTGGCCCCGGGCACGGTGACGGCGCTGGTCGGGCCGTCGGGTGCCGGCAAGTCGACGCTGGCGATGCTGCTGGCCCGCTTCGCCGACGTCACCGGCGGCGCCATCCGCCTCGGCGGGGTCGACCTGCGCGAGCTCACCCGCGACGAGCTCTACCGCCGCGTCGCCTTCCTGCTGCAGGACTCGGTGCTGCTGGAACGCTCGATCCGGGACAACGTCGCGCTCGCCGTCCCGGCGGCCGGCGACGACGCCGTACACGCCGCCGCCCGGGCCGCCGCGATCGACGAGCGCATCCGCGCCCTGCCACGCGGCTACGACTCGGTCGTCGGCGTGGACGCACACCTGTCCGGCGGGGAGGCACAGCGGGTCGCGATCGCCCGCACGCTGCTCGCCGACACCCCGATCATCCTGCTCGACGAGGCCACCGCCTTCGCCGATCCCGACTCCGAGGCCCAGATCCAGGACGCGCTGGCCGCCCTCGCCGTCGGACGCACCCTGCTCGTCATCGCCCACCGGCTCTACACGATCACCGAGGTGGATCAGATTCTCGTCCTCGACAACGGCCGGGTGGTCGAGCAGGGCCGCCACGCCGACCTGCTGGCCGCCGGCGGACGCTACGCCGCGCTGTGGGCCGCCCAGCAGGGGGGCCGGCGATGAGGGGCGCGCTGCGCGGGCTGGTGCCCGCGGATCAGCGGGCGCCGCTGCGCCGCTATCTGGTGGCGATCGGCGGGTACGCCGTCGCCGAGGGAGTGGCGTTCGGGGTGCTCGCCCCGCTGCTGACCGCGTTGCTGCGCGGGCACACCGCCACCGCCGGACGCTGGGTGATCCCGATGGCCGTGGCGGCGGTCGTCGGCTGGTGGGCGCACTACTACCTGGGCTCGCGGGCACTGCGGCTGTCCACCGCCTGGCGGCGCGATCTGTACACCCGGCTCGGCGACACACTCCTGACCCTGCCCCTGGGCTGGTTCGACGCCGGCGGCGCCGGGGTCGTCCCGCAGCTGGTCACCGCCGACGTGGCCCGGGTGGCGAACATCGTCTTTCTCGCCCAGGCGCTGCTCGGGGCGATTCTGACCCCGGCGACCGTCGCGGTGTTCCTGTTCGCCTACGACTGGCGGATCGGGTTCGCCGCCCTGGCCGCCATCCCCCTGGTGCTCGTCGCGCTCACCCTCGCGCGACGTCTGACCGCCCGCGCCGAGGCCCTCGAGCACGCCGCGACGACGGATGCCGGCACCCGGCTGGTCGAGTTCGCCGGTGCCCAGCCGACCCTGCGCGCCGCCGGCCAGAGCGCCGCCGGGCGCGCCGAGCTGGACCGGGCCCTGACCGCCCAGCACCGCTCGGCCCGCCGCCAGATCGTCGCCGCACTGCCCGGTGAGTACCTGGGGGAGCTCGGCCTGCAGCTGGCGTTCACCGCCCTGCTGTTCACCGGGGTCGCCCTGACCACCCACGACGCGCTCGGCCCGGAGCGGATGATCGCGCTGGTCGTCCTCGGCATCAGCCTGCTGCGCCCGCTGGACGCCCTGGTCGGACTCGGCGCGGCCCTGCGGGGCACCGAGTCGTCCGCCGCCCGCATCGACGGCCTGCTCACCGTCGCCCCACTGCCCGAACCACCCCCGGACGCCGCCGTCAGCCGGATCACCCATGCCGGGGTCGACCTCGTCGACGTCCACTTCGCCTACCCCGACGGACCCGAGGTGCTGCGCGGGCTGACCCTGTCGATTCCCGCCGGGCGGACCACGGCACTCGTCGGCGTCTCCGGCGGCGGCAAGACCACGGTCACCAGGCTCATCGCCCGCTTCCACGACGTCGCCTCCGGATCGGTGCGCGTCGGCGGCGTCGACGTCCGCGAGCTGCCCGGCGCCACGCTGCTGCGCCACCTCGCGTTCGTCTTCCAGGACGTCTACCTCTTCGACGGCACCGTCGAGGACAACATCCGCTTCGGCAACCCCGACGCCACCGACGCCCAGGTCCGCGACGCCGCCCGCCGGGCCAGGGTCGACACCGTCGTCGCCCGGCTGCCGAACGGCTGGGCCGCCCGCGTGGGCGAGGGCGGCCGGCTGCTCTCCGGCGGGGAACGCCAGCGGGTCGCCATCGCCCGCGCCCTGTGCCGGGACGCGCCGATCGTGCTGCTCGACGAGGCCACCGCGTCCCTCGACCCGGAGAACGAGGCCGCGGTGCACGAGGCCCTGGCGGAACTCGCCGCCGAGCGGACGGTGCTGGTCATCGCGCACCGGCTGAACACGGTCGTGCGGGCCGACCAGATCGCGGTGCTGGCCGACGGGCGGGTCGTCGAATCCGGATCCCACGCCGAGCTGCTCGCCCGGGACGGCCGTTACGCCGCGTTCTGGCGCGAACGTGACCGGGCCGGCGGCTGGCGTCTGCGCGCCGACAACCCCCAGGTCAGCCCCGAACCGGGGGAGGAGGAACCGGCCCTTGGGTGAGCAGTGGAAAGCCCGCTCCGGACGGAGTGGACGAAGGCCCACCCACACCGGGGTGGCCGCAGGTCGGCCCCGGGTGGGGGTAGGCGAACGTGCGGGGGTAGGCGAAAGAGGGTGGGACGACCGGGTGCGTCAGAAGGACGGTCTGCCGACAACGGGCAGATCGCTTCGATCAAGGCGGGGATTGTTGAACTGCCACCGTCCGCCGACGAACCAGGCGAACGGCGTTTTCACAACAGAAATCCTACAGGCCATCGAGTCATATGCACTGAGCGCCCTGCCGTTTACCATGCGCTCATGGCGATACGGCTGGGTCGTCCAGTAATGCTCGCAGTAGTCGCCGCCGTCACCCTTGCCTTCGGGTTGGCGCCGGCTGCCGACGCGACGTCGCGGGCGCACCACGGGGCCGGATCCCCCGACGCCGCGACCGCCGTGCCCACCCCGGCTGCCGTGCCCGCCGCACAGCCGCCGGCAGAGCCCATGGACGTTCCCGCGTCGACGGGCACATCGGCAGAGGCATCGGTGTCGACGCAGACGTCGAGCTCGCCGTCGGCGGGATCGGCCTCGCCGTCCGCGGGGGTGGACGCGTCGGCGCCCCGGCTCCGCCTGGTGGTGTTCGAGCAGGACATCGTGCTCGTCGCGGCGCGCGGCTTTCCGGTACAGGCCCCGATCGAGCTGACCGCGACGGCCACCGGCCTGCGGGGCAGCACGACGACGCGCACCGACGCCGACGGGCGCCTGATCGTCGGCTTCCTGCTGCCCGCGGGCTACGACGGATCCGTCACCGTCACCGCCACCTCGGGCCCGACGAGCGCCACGAGCACCCTCGCGGTGACCGTGCCCACCGCCGCCCCGCACGCCACGACCTCGCCGTCCACCGCCTCCTCCGCACCCACTCCGTCGTCGCCCATGCCCTCGCCCTCGACGTCCTCCCCGGCCTCGCCGTCGGCTCCGTCGTTGGCTCCGGGTGCGACGCCCGCCGCCACCGCCGCCAGCTCCGAGGCGTCCCCGGCGGCGTCCACGCCCGTCGCGCCATCGACGAGCGGGGCGCCGCTGGCCGCCACCGGGGGTGGGGCACCCCAGCCGGTCGGGCCGGTCAGCCCGGGGGGTCGGGGCTGGAAGCTCGTCCTCGGCGACGACTTCGACGGCACCGCGCTGGACCGGACGAAGTGGCAGCTGTGCAATCCGAGCTTCCGTTCCCTGTGCCTGCCGTGGAACAACGAGAAGGAGATCTTCAACACCGCCGCGACGGACAACGCCAACGTCCGCGTGGCCGACGGCGCGCTGCACCTGAGCGCCACCCGGGACGCCGGCGGGCAGATCCACTCCGGCATGGTCAGCACCGGTCCGTGGCCGGCCTCCTTCGGCCCCGCCCCGGCCGGTTACCAGCCCTTCTCCTACACCTACGGCTACTACGAGGGCCGCGTCCGCATTCCCCGCGGCAACGGGTTCTGGCCGTCGATGTGGCAGCTGCCCGCAGGGACCACCGGCGGCGCCGGCTGGCCCGACACCGGCGAGATGGACGTCTTCGAGATCCCCGGCAACAATCCGTCCGAGTACCACTTCACCGCCCACTGGGGTGGCGGTGGCGGCGAATGCGGTCACCCCTGCTCCCCGCAGCAGGCGACGATCTCCGACGCGTCCGCCGGCTGGCACGTCTTCGGCCTGGACTGGGAGCCCGACGGCCTGACCTGGTATGTCGATGGAAAGAAGATGGGTCGCACCGTCAGCGATCCGGGTGCGGTGAAGAACACCCCGTTCTACGTCATCGCCAACTTCAGCGTCGGCGGAAGCTGGGGTCCCCTCGGCGGCGGGGTGGACGCGAGTACCCCGTTCCCCGCCAGCATGGACATCGACTACCTGCGCGTCTACCAACGCGCCTGACCGTCACCCCGACGGTCTCCCAGCCGACGGCCGGCTCCCACCCGAAGGTGACCCGCCGGGTGGCGGATCAGTCGCATAATGCATTATCGGGGGAACTCGGGTGACGGCAGGGCTGCCTGTCGAGCCTCGGACGACGGCACCGGTGGGGGCTGGGGGTCGCGGCGAGGTGGTTTCCGAACGCCTGGAGCGGGGGCGAGGTGCGGACGCAGGACGGGGCGGACGACCCCCGGGTCGCGCGTGCGCTGATCGTGGCCGCGCTGGCTGACGCGCCCACGTTCGAACGTGCCGCCGCCCGCCGGCTGCTGCATGACCGCGTCGTCGATCACCTTGGGCCGGGGTGCGAGCTGTACCTCGCCGAGTACGACGTGCCCCACCAGTGGTTCGCCGCCCTCATCCACGAGCTGGCGCAGGAGCCGGGCGGGCTCACCGCGCTGTGTCGCGCGGTGGATGATCTCCAGCCCGGTTCCCGGCTGTCCCGCCAGCTCGCCCGGCTCGTTGTGGCTGAGGAGGCACCCGATGACCGGGCGTCGATGCAGCAGCACCGGCAGCTGGAACCGGTCGAGCTCCGTGAGCTGGCGGTGATCTTCGGTACCGGGGTCGGCGCGCGGCAGCTGCTGGTCGCGGCCGGGCTGCCGGCGGAACGCATCCCGGTCGCCGAGGGCGACGCGGCTGCCTTCTGGACGCAGGTGTCATGGCTGCTCGGGCACGGGCTGATCCGCGACGGGCGTCGGCGGGTCCTCGCGGCCGCAGCCAGGGCCTTTCCGGGCAACCGCGTGTTCGCCACCGACGGCTCCTGACGGAGCGTCTGCTCATGAGGGTGGTGTCCGACGAGGAACGGGAACGTCCGATGACGATCGGCCAGTCGAGGAGAGACTCTCCCCGATCTGTCCGTCGGGTTACGCTGTGCACCAGATTCGGCGAGCTGCGCGATGAGGGGCGGCTGCCGGCGAGCCTGGTGCGAGCACCCGGGGGGGCCGTGACCCAGCGCGAATCGTCGTCCGTGCGGCGTGATCTGTTGCGTGCGCAGTTGCTGCGTGGGTTCGTCGACGTGCTCGACCACCGCGCCGCTCCGCTCGACCTGGCCCAGCGGGCCCTGTTGGTGGAGTGTTTCGAGCGGCGTGCCGGCGTCCGGCTGTACCTTCCGCAGCTCGACGTTCCCCGCGACTGGTGCTTCCAGTTCGTGACGGGATGCGTCGACGATCTCGACGACGGGGTGCAGACCCTCGTCGACGCGGTCGAGGACCTGCGTCCGAACTCGGTACTGGTACGTAACCTGCGGCACCTGCAGGATGAATGGGACGCCCTGGAGGTCGCCGACCAGGCTGGTGAGTTGTGGGAGGTGCTGCGCACGGAGCTGGGTGCGATCCCCGCGGAGGCGGCGACTCGAGCGTTTCGCCAGGCCTGCCGCCCGGGGCAGCCGCCCGAGCACTGCGTGGACGCCTGGCAGCTGTTCGTATGGGCCGCCGGGCGGGAGCCGCCCCCGGATGCCCTGGCGCCGCACGCGATGTTCCTGCTGCGCTGCGCCGATCTGCTCACACCCACCACGGCGGTCCGGGTCGAGGCGTGGCTGCGCGCGCTGGCCTATCAGCGGGATCTCACCCCGCAGCTGAACCGGTCCCGGCTCGAAGCCGCTGTCTTCTCCACCTGGTCCGGGGCGCGGCGCACCTGCGTGGTCTGCCTGCAGTTCCAACCGCTCGGGTCGGCGCGCACGCATCGCGCGGCCTGGTGGCTGGGCTGGGCGGGGGAGAGCGTCCCCTACCGTGGTCCGGCCCGACCGGCGCTCCCGGAGGAGTTCGAACAGATCGCTGCCCAGGTGATCGACGAGGCCGAGGAGGTCCTGGCGGGTGAGCTGCCGACCGGTGCGCTTGCCACCCTGACCGTGGAGATCGTCCTACCGGTGGAGCAGCTCGCCCTGCCCGTCACCGGGTGGGGCCGCACAGTCGGTGGCACCCGCCGTCTCCTGCTGCAGGACCACGCCCTCGTGGTGCGCAGCTTTGACCGTGCGCACTGGCCTGCCGCCGCCCGGTTTCGCTGGTTGCAGCGCTGGGCCGCGCTCACGCAGGCGGGCGGCGCCGCTCCGGTGGCGGTAGACGCCGCCCAGGTCGGCGTCTATGGACTGGACACCGACCAGCGGATCAGTGCGGTCGCGATCAGCGGTCTGCCCACCCCCGGATCGCCGGCCCACCGTCAGCTCACCGGTGCGCTGGCGGCGGGCATCGGTGTCGCTGCCTGGGAGCAGCCCGACCCCGACCGTCCCGCTGACGACACCGCCCTGATCTCCCTGCTGGTCGACGGCAGTCCCCTCGACCTGCCGCACCGCTTCCGCATCGAGAACCTCGCCCGCCTGGAGTCGCTCGGTGACCTCGCCGCCCTCGGCGATCCGGCGAAGGCCCGCGACGCCGCTGCCCGGCGCACGGCAACCCTGCTCTGGGATGATCCGGGACAGTTCGCCGGATGTGCCCGGTCCGACGCGACGTCGTGGGAGATCACATGACGGCGGACGACGCCCGTGGCCTGCACCGGCCGGCCGACGACCAGGCGGACAAGCCGACCCGGCTGCGATACCTGCGGGAGTCACCTCGCGGTGGGCTGCCGTCGACCGGCTGGGACGAGCGTGGATTCGCCGAGACCCTGGGCCTGGCCCTGCGCCCGCTGCCGGCGGATCCCTGGGATCTCCACCTCGTGGTCGACGCGAACCCGACGTTTTCCGCCGTGTGGTCCGATGCGGTTCCCGTGCTGGCCGGGACGCTGCGGGAACAGCGGGCGTTCCACCGGGTCGCGGTCACCTACCTGGTTCCCGACCACGATCCGACTCACCACAATCCGACTCACCACAATCCGACCGATCGTGGTTTGACCGATCGTGGCCTGGTCGACTACCTGGACGCCGTCCGTCCCCGGGGGGGCGCGGCGCGGCGGATGACCTGGCTGCTGACCGACGGGATGGGCCCGGCCTGGCGGTCCGGACGGATGGCGCGGGTACTCGGCGGTTGGGCGGTCGGCGGGCCGGTGGCGGTCCTCGACGTGCTCGCGGCGCACACCTGGCAGCAGAGCGACCTGCGGGCCGCGCGGGTGCGGATGCTCGGGGTCGGTGCCGACGATCCGGGCCGGGTGAGCTCGTGGCACTACGGCCAGCAGGCGCCCCCACGCTCCACCGGGACGAGCCGTGCGGGTGGGACGGACAGCGCGGGCGCCCCGGACGGCGTGGGTGCGCCTGCGGGCGGGGCCGGCGTGGCAGCCGGGTTCCCGACGGTGCCGATACCCGTGCTGGAAATCGACGCAGGGTGGATCGCCCGGTGGGCCCACTTCGTCGCCGCGCGGGATCTGAGCTGGTTCGAGACCGCTGCGGTCATCGCCGGGCCCGGCGCACCGCCGGCACCAGACCCGGCCGCACCGGACCTGGCGTCATCGGCGGCCGAGCGGCTCGCCGCCTTCTGCGCCTACGCCTCGCCCACCGCCCAGCGCCTGGCCGCGCTGCTGGCGGTCGTCCCCGCGCTGGGACGTCGTGGCCTGCGTGCGGTCGCCGGCATTGCCGGTGCCCACCGGCGGGACCTGTCCGAGGTGTTCGCCTTCGGTCTGCTGACGCCCGGTACCGCCCGGACGACGTTCGAGCCCGATCCCGACCTGCGCGGCGCCCTGCGTGCCCAGCTCACCCGCTCCGACGTCGAACGGGTGCGCCGCGCTGTCGACCCGACCACCCCGCCGCCCCCGCGCCCACCCACGCGGTCGCCGGGGCCCAGCCCGACCCGCAGCCCGACACCACGTCCACAATCCGAGACTGAGAGTGAAAATCTCATCACTATGAGTAGTATCGCTGGGGTGGGTCGACTCATGCCCGAGGCCATCGGGTCCTCGACGGAGATTCCCGCCAGCCGGCGGGACGACAGCGGGACGGGTCCACCCGTGCGCGGCACCGAAACGCCGGCACCGAGTGCCCCGGAACCGAGTACTCCGGAACCGAGTACCCCTGAGCCGTCGGGTCACCTGCCGCGGGTGTGGGCCAACGTGCCGCCACGCAATCCCCACTTCACGGGTCGGCACGATCTGCTGGTCGACCTTGACGTCCGGTTGCGCGAGGGGATCACCTCCGTCCTGCCCGAGGCGCTGCACGGGATGGGCGGGGTCGGCAAGACGCAGCTTGCCGCCGAGTATGTCTACCGGCATCTGGGCGACTTCGACGTCATCTGGTGGATTCCCGCCGAGCAGAGCGTCCAGATCGGCAACGCCCTCATCGAGCTGGGCCAGCGGCTCGGCCTTGACGTCGGTGCCGAGGCGAACGTCGCCGTCCGGCAGGTCGTCGAGGCGCTGCGGTTGGGGGACCCGTACCCGCGTTGGCTGCTCGTGTTCGACAACGCCGACGACCCCGCGTCGGTGCGAGAGTACTTCCCCGCCTCCCCGACGGGGCGGATCCTGGTCACTTCGCGTGATCCCGGGTGGGCAAACGTGAGCCGCCCCCTCGAAGTGGCCGTGTTCCGCCGTGACGAGAGCATCGACCTGCTGCGTAGCCGCGGCGGCCCGCTGACCGACGCCGACGCCGACCGGCTCGCCGCCGCCCTTGGTGACCTTCCGCTGGCGATCGAGACCGCCGCGACCTGGCGGGCCGAAACCGGTATGTCCGCCGACGAGTATCTGCTACTGCTCGAGAGCAAGCTGACCGATCTGCTCGACACCCAGACGGCCGACTACCCGCGCCCGGTCACCGCCGCCTGGAACGTGTCGCTGGACCGGCTGGCCGAAAGCAACCCGGCGGCGCTGGAGCTTCTCCAGGTATGCGCCTCCTTTGCGCCGGCGCCGATCTCCCGTCAGCTGCTGTCCCGGGCGTTCAACGAAACGATCTCCCCGCCCCTGGACGCGGCGTTGCGCGACCCGGTGAAGCTCAGCCGCGCGATCCGCGACGTCCACCGCTTCGCGCTGGCCCGCATCGACCATCGCGACAGCTCCATCGGAATGCACCGGCTCGTGCAGGCCGTGCTGGTCAACCGGATGACGCCGCAGCAGCAGGGGACCATGCGCCATGGCGCGCATGTGATGCTCGCGGCAAGCGACCCGAACGACCCGTTCAACCCCGCGCTGTGGCCGGTGTACGCGGACCTGTATCCGCATCTGGTCGCGTCGAACACCGAGCGGTGCGAGGATCCCCGGGTCCGACAGGTGCTGCTCAACCTGTGTGACTACCTCTGGGCCTGGGGCGACCACGAGGGCAGTGTCGAGTTCGGCCGCCGGGTGTACGACGCGTGGCGGGCCGGCTTCGGTGACGAGGATCCGTACACCCTCCAGATCGGGCTGCGGTTCGGCTGGGGGCTGGTCGCCGTCGGCCGCTACGCCGAGGCCGCCGAGGTGAACCAGCGCACCTACGAGCTGTCGACCAGGATCAACGGTCCCGACGCCGAGATGACGAACGAGCTCATGGGCAACGTCGGCGCCGACCTGCGCTGGCGCGGCGAGTTCGCGGCGGCACTCGAGATCGCCCAGGACGCCCATGCCCGCGCCCGCAGGGCGTTCGGCTCCGATGATCCGCAGACGCTGAGCACCGCCCACAATGTGGCGGTGTGCCTGCGCCTGCTCGGCCGGTTCAGCGAGTCCGTGGTGCTCGGCGAACAGGCCTGGGTCCAGAGCGTGCGACTGTTCGGGGAGGACAGCTCGAGCAGTCTGTCGACCCTGACCGGGGTCACCCTCGACCACCGGGAGCTCGGTGACTACCTCGGTGCCCGGGCCGCGCAGGAGAACATCGAGGCCGGTTTCCGACGGCTGTACGACATCTCGGCGGAGCATCCGTCCCGGTTGCACGCCAGCCGCTACCTGGCGGTGGCCCATCGCAAGGCCGGCGACCATCCGCGGGCCCTCACCCTGTCTCGTGAGGTCGAGCAACGCTTCTTCAACCGTTACGGTGGCTGGCACCCGTCGTCGCTCGCCGCCGCACTGGGACTGTCCATCGATCTGCGCCACGCTGGGCTGCTGCACGAGGCCCGCGCGATGTGCCTGCGGACGCTGCGTCGCTACGGTGAAAAAATCGGCGAGACGCATCCGCACACCCTCGCCGCGGCGGTCAACCTTGCCGTCATCGACCGGCTGGCAGGTCGTGCCGACGCCGCGCTCGACCTCGACGAGCAGACCCTGGCCGCCTTCGTCGAACGACTCGATGAGGCCCATCCCAGCACGCTCGCCGCAGCCGCGAACCTTGCCAGCGACCTGCACGCGCTGGGCCGCTTCGCCGCGGCGCTCGAGCGGGACGAACGCACGCTGGCGATCTCGACCGAGGTGCTCGGCGAGCAGCATCCCTCCACGCTGGCTGTGGCGGCGAACCTGGCGATGGACCTGCGGTCCCTCGGCCGCACCGATGAGGCACGCGAGCGGCAGGCCAGCACGCTGACCCGGATAGACGCGGTGCTCGGCCGCGACCACCCCGCCGCGCGCCAGGTGGTCGCCTGGATCCGGCTGGACTGTGACATCGACCCGATGCCCATCTGATCCGTCCGGCCAGGGCCGTCGGATCGGGCGGCGGGTGGCTGCTGCCCGGGCGATCGCCGCGGTGGGCCGGGCGTGCCACGGTGGGGGGTCAGGCGTCAGGTGGAGCAGGGGACGGCGGCGCGACGAGGGGGGCGAGCCAGGCGGCGAGATGGGGCACTACCCCCTGCGCCGCCGCCGGCCCGTCGCTTCGGACGACCTCCCGGGTCACCGCCGCGACGAGCTCGGGCCGCATCTGCAGCACACGGCCCGCCGGATGGTCCGCGCCGAGAGCCAGGCCCAGCCCGACCAGCGCCCGCCGGTGCTGCCCGGGCCGGTTCAGCTGTGCCAGGTAGAGCGCCCGCGCTCGGTCCCGGTCACCGCGTACGAGAGCACAGTCGGCGGCGCTCGCGCCGCGATAGACCCGCTGCGCCCCCTCCCGCTCGGTGCGGCGAAAGACATCCCGGTCGGCCAGCCACAACCGGGCCAGGCAGGCCCGGGTGTCGAATGCGCGGGCATCCGGATCGGGATCGAGGCGATAGGCGATCGCGGCCGGCTCGACGGGCGGCACCTGGGCGCCGGCGAGCCACGCTGCGGCAAGGCCGCGCGCGACCTGCGACCTCGCGACGAGATGATGATGCACGTGCCACAGCGCGCGGGCATCCGTGGTGGCCAGTTCCGCGAGGCGGCCGGCCTCGGCCGGTACCGGCTCGGTGAGCCAGCTGCGCACCGTGGTGACGACACCGGTCACGAAGCGGCGGCCCAGCGCGGTCAACGCCCCGGTCCGCAGCAGCTCGCGGCCGGTGTCGAACACTGCGCCCCGCCACAGGGCGAACTCGAAGTGGGCGAGCATCGCTTCGTTGCCTCGCGCCAGGTGGCGCTGGACGTGCCAGAAGTCGGCAACGCCGAAGAACGCGTACATCCCCTGCAGCATGCCCCTGGCGGGGCGCGGGTCGTCCCGCCAGGGCACCCGGTACCGTCGTGCAGCTGCCGCGGGATCGAGCAGATCGCCCAGGTGCGTCACGATGCCGAGCACCGCATGGCGCAGTTCGTGGGAGAGCATCACGGCGCCGTCCACCCCGTCCGACGGCACGGAGAGCTCCACGCTGCCGACCGCGTCCGCCGAGGTGGCGCTGAATGATCGGAAGCGCTGGGCGGCCGGCCGTGGCACGATGGCGGTGATCGTCGCGTCGAGTGCCGCCGCGGTCCGCGGATGCCCCGCCCGCAGCACACGCCGGGCCGCGGCAAGCCGGCTTTCCCACTCGGCGATCTGCACGGCGGGTAGCCAGTCCGGGCCGGCTGTGCCGCTGACCTGGCGATACGGGTCGACGTCCTCGATGGTGACCCCACTGGCAAGTGATCGGGTCGCCCGCCAGTGCAGCTGCGACGGCGCGTCGTGCAGGTCGCCTGGACGGTCGGCATCGGATGGACGGTCGGAGCCGTCCGGATGGCCGGGAACGGTGAGGTGTACCGCGGCCAGGGGACCGACGACGCGTGCGCCCGCGTCGGTCACCTCGACCGTGGCGTGGTCCCAGAGATCCAGCCCGGCGAGGTGGGCATGGCCGAGCGAGGGCAGATGGACGACGCCACGGCGGGCGGGGACCGCCAGGGTGCAGGCGCATCCGGCGCGCACCGCGGTCGCGACCGCCAGCGCATGCAGGTAACCGACCTCCACCCACAGCGGTAACTCCGCATGGACCCCTGCCGGCTCGGCGCCGGAGGGCTGACCGCGCAGCCGGCGCAGCAGCCGGGCGGCCCAGGCCCCGGTGAACGGCCGGTCGATGACCGCCCGGGCCGCCGCGGGGTCGCGGCGCTCGGCCGCGACGAGCAGCTCCCACGCGTCGTCCACCGGCACCAGCGGTCCCGCAGCGCCGGGCTGTACCCGCAAGAGCTCCAGCGCGGCGCGCAGGGCCAGGCGGCGATAACTGGTCTCGGCGTCCAGCAGCCGCCGCACGACGCCGTGATCGAGCCTGCCCAGTGCCAGCGAGTCGACGTCAGTACCGGACAGCGTGTGCAGGCCGATCTGCGGACTGTCGGGCGGGCGACCGGGCGGTGCCGCCGGCATCAGTCCAGCCGGCTACGGCAGCCGCCGCTGTCGTCGTTGGCAGACCATGCGCTGAACGCATCGACGTTGTGCAGCAGCTGGTCGACGCCGGACCGTAGAACCTCGTCCGCGCTGTCCCGGAGCTTGTCGAGACTCAGCTCGCGTACGTCGGCGAGCTGCAAACCGAGGGCGGCGTCAGCCATGGCGCTCCCGTTCATCCCCGACGGTTCCGCTCAGTGACCGAAACCGGCAGCCGAAACGTCACCTGTCGGGCAGAAGGTCAAGGCCGCTGTCTGAGTGTCGCACAACAACCACGCCTGGAGTGGCGAACGCAGGCGTCGGTCGCGTACCGGCAGGAGCAGGGGGCACGCGGTGAGCGTGTGGGTCAGGTGCCGTGCCGGCGTACCGTCCGCGGGAACGGCCGTCCTCGCCGGGGGACGGTCAGTGGGCGGTGCAGGAGGGGCGGATGTCGATGCCCGCGTAGTAGCGCTCGGCGGCGGGGGCGAGCGGGATCAGGCAGTACAGCGAACTGGCCGTGATGGCATCGCGTACGGAGCGGAAATGCCGGTCATCGTCGGCGCCCCACAGCGCGCGCTCGAAGTCGGCGCGGTCCTCGACCAGCGTATGGGCGGCGAAGGCGACCAGGGCCGGGTCTGCGGCGGCGTCGACCACCAGCCCGTTGGGCGCACCGATGGTGTTCACCTCCGGCACGCCGGCGTAGTCGCCGGGGCTGACGGCCACCGGCTCGTACACTCGACCGGCGACGAACCGGTCACCGAGCCGGTAACGGTAGGCGTCGTCCCAGTTCGTCATCATCGCCGGGAGGGAGTCCGCCAGCGGCAGCAGCCGCACCCGCAGCCCGGCGCCCAGGGCCTGCACGATCTGCGGGGTCGGCGCGCCACCAGCCCACACCAGGCCGTCGACCCGGTGTGCCTGCAGATCCGCCAGGCCGCTGGTGAGATTGTTCGGCACGGTCGGTGGATTACATTTCAGTACGTTCTTGAACAGGACGTCGCCGAGCTGCTCGGTGCCGGAGTTGTTCTGCCCGGTGGAGACCCGGTGGCCGCACAGCTGCGCCGCCGTCGTGATCGACGAGTCGGCCCGCACCAGCACGTGCAGCAGATCGAACCAGAGCGGGCCGACCGTGCGCAGGTCAGGCAGCGGTCCGTTGCTGAACTGGTTGACCCCGAACCGGGCGTCCACGGTGGTGTTGAGCTGGACCACAGCCATCGCGCAGGTCGTGCCGGTGGAATCCTGCAGGCGCAGCAGGTTGTCGCCGGTGCCGTTGGTGGCCAGCACCTCCACGTCGGTGCCGGGATAGCGGTCGGTGATGCGCGCTTTCAGCGCCTTGCCGTAGGCGTAGTAGGGGGTGCCGTGCTGCCCGGTGTTGATGGTGACGGTCGTGCAGGTCCCCAGCCGCGCCGCCGGATGCCACGGGGAGACGGGCGACGGCGGGACCAGCACGGCCACCAGGGCCAGGATCACCGCGGCGGCCGAGGCCAGGCCGAACAGCGCGCGTCGCCCTCGACGTCGCGGTCGCGGTCCGGGAGCGGTCCGACCCGCCGCGCCACCGGCACCATCGGAGCCGCCGGCACCATCGGAGCCGCCGGCACCATCGGAGCCGCCGGCACCATCGGAGCCGCCGGCACCATCCGAGCCGCCGGGACCATCCGCGGCACCTGCGCCCACCGACGAGCCGGCGCCGACCAGCGGGCCGACGAGGGTCGAGCTGGGCCGGGTGTCGGACGGGTCGACCGCGGTGGAGGGCTCGGCGGTGCCGGTCGGGCCGACCGGGACGCGCTGGCGCGGCGGCGCGATGATCGTGGTCTCCCAGTCGCGTCTGGCGCCGGAACTGCCGGACTCGAACGGCTCCGGCTCGGTGTCGCCGAGCAGGCTGCCGATCAGCTGGCGGGCGTCGGGACGACGGTCGGGATTCTTGTGCAGAGCCCGGCGGACGATCACCTCGAGGTCGGGGGCGAGACCGGTCAGGTCCGGCTCCTCGTAGACGACCCGCTCGAACAGCTCCGCGAAGGTGCCCTCGCCGAACGGCGCCCGCCCGGTCGCCGCGTACAGCACCACTCCGGCCCAGGCGAAGACGTCCGCGGGTCGGGAAATATCGAACATGCCCTGGTGGCGGGCGCGCTGCGCCTGCTCCGGGGCCATGTACGCCGGGGTCAGCCACTGTGGGACGTCCGGGTCGTCGCCGGCGTCCGCGCCGGTGCGCTCGGGGCCGACCAGCGCCGCGGCCACCCCGAAGTCGATGACCCGGGGACCGAACCTGGCCAGCAGCACGTTCGCCGGTTTGAGATCCCGGTGCACGACACCGGCGTTGTGGATGGCCCGCAGCGCGGAGGCCACGCCGATCGCGAACCGTTTGGTGTCGAACTCCGACAGCGGTTCGCCGGAAGTGATCTGGCGGCGAAGATCTGGACCGTCGACATACTCGGTCACCAGATAGGGGGTGGCCCCGGTATCGAAGTCGAGCACCGCCGCCGTGCAGAAGGGCTGTACCCGCCGGGCGCTTCTGATTTCCTGGAGAAAGCGACCGCGGAATCCCGGCGCGGCCACGTACTCGGCACGGATCGCTTTGACGGCCACCGGGGCGTCGTGATCGCGCGCCGCATAGTAGACGGTGCCCATCCCGCCTTCACCGAGGACGCGCTGCAGACGGTATGGACCGATTTCGTCCGGATCATGGGGGCGAAGGGGTAGTCCGGGCAGGTCCGACCGGCGGCCAGGTCCGTTACCCGGCACAGGATGCCCGCCTGCCGGAAATCCCGGGCTGCCCGTCACGCTGCTCCCGTCCGACGTGATCCGACCAGTCGCACTCCGGTGAGTCCGGCTGCTCGAAGGAACCATACCGGAGCGAAAAGTCTCCGCGGAATGAGGCTCGCCACCCGGTTATCGGCATTTCGGCCCGGCCCGGCGGCCCGTGCGCCGGCACTGGCCCGGACGGGTGACGGCCGGACTGATCGGGCCGGGTGAGTTGGTAGCGTCCGCCCTGGCAACGTAAGCGGGGTGTCCCGGGTGACCGGGAAGAATCGGGAAGCCGGTGGAAGTCCGGCACGGGCCCGCCGCGGTGACCGGGGAGCAGCCGTCCACGCGTCTCCCACGCAGCCACTGGGCCGTGCGGCCTGGGAAGGCGGGCGGCCGGCGTCGATCCGGGAGTCCGAAGACCGGCCCCGCCACAGCGCCGCCCTCACCGGCGGCCCGGCAGCGGGAGCCTGGCGTGTCCACCCAGCACGATTCCACCCAGCACCATTCCACCCAGCACCATTCCACCGAGCACGATTCCACTGCGCAGGTCCTCTACGACCTGCTGCACCGCCGTCGGGACGTGCGTGGCGAGTTCACCGGCGCCCCCGTACCCGATCCCGTCCTGCGTCGCGTGCTCGCGGCCGGGCATGCCGCGCCCAGTGTCGGGCTGAGTCAGCCGTGGGATTTTGTCGTCGTTCATGATCTCGAGACCCGGCGCGCGTTCGCCGCGCACGTGCAGCGGGAACGGGCGGTGTTCGAGGCGACGCTTGATCCGCAGCGGTCCGCCCGGTTCGCCCAGATCCGCATCGACGGGGTGCTTGCCTCGTCGCTGTCGCTGGTCGTCACCTACGACCCGGCCCGAGGCGCCCCGGCGGTGCTCGGCCGGCACGCGATCGCCGACACCGGCCTCTACTCGGTGTGCCTGGCCGTGCAGAACCTCTGGCTGGCCGCGACCGCCGAGGGACTTGGGGTCGGCTGGGTGTCGTTCTACCGCGAACCGTTCGTGCGTGACCTGCTCGGCATCCCGGCCGGGATCCGCCCGGTCGCCTGGCTGTGCGTGGGTCCGGTGACCGCCCTGGCGGAACTCCCCGACCTGGAACGACACGGCTGGGCCCGGCGACGTCCCCTGGCGGAGGTCCTGCACGCCGAGCGGTGGGGCAGCCGCGGCGAGGCCCGGACCTGACGAGGCCACTGTCGGCTACCGCTACGTACCACCCGTGAGCACGACGCTGGTCGCGGCAGCTTGCCGCACCATGTCACGCCCCATGCACCTGGAGTCATAGTGAAGATCGGGATCTACCTTGCCAACGCGGCCGGCCCGCAGGACGTCGTCGAGCGGGTCCGGGCGGCGGCCGACGCCCGTCTGGACAGCGTCCATCTCAGTCAGCTGATCGGCTGGGACGCGCTCACGCTGGTGGCGATCGGCGCGGCCGCGGTGCCCGACATCGAGCTGGGTACCGCCGTCGTCGCCACCTACCCGCGCCATCCCGTCGCCCTCGCCGGGCAGGCCATGACCGCCCAGGCGGTGAGCTCGCGTCCGCTCACCCTGGGCGTCGGGCCCAGCCATCAGGTCGTCATCGAGGGAGTGTTCGGCCACAGCTACGACCGTCCCGTGCGGCACATCCGCGAGTACCTCACCGCGCTGCGCCCGCTGCTGCGCGGCGAGCCGGTCGAGGTGCGCGGGCAGACCCTCACCGCGGTCGGCCAGCTCGACCTGCCCGCCATCCAGACGCCGTCGCTGCTGCTGGCGGCGCTGGGGCCCACGATGCTGACCGTCGCCGGCGAGCTCGCGGACGGCACGGTGACGGTGTGGACGGGGCCCGGAACGGTTGCCGACCACATCGTGCCGACGATCACCAAGGCGGCCGACGCGGCGGGACGCCCCAAGCCGCGGGTGGTCAGCGCGGTCGGACTGTGCGTGACCAGCGACCCGGACCGGATCCGCGCCTCGGTGGCCGAGCGGCTCGGCTTCGCCGGCAGCCTGCCCGCCTACCGGGCGACCCTCGAACGCGAGGGCCTGGCCGGCGTGCACGAGACGGTGGTGGCCGGCGACGAGGCCACCGTCGCGCGGGCGGTGCGTCGCTACCGGGACGCCGGCGCGACCGAGCTGCTGGTCGGGCTGCTCGGCGACGCCGAGGAACAGGCCCGGACCCTGCGCCTGGCCGCCGACCTGCGCCCATCCATGGCCTGACCGCACCGCCCGGACGGCCCCGGCCCGGCCGACCCTGAACGGATGTGCCCGAGGCCGGGGGCCCGTTTGTGGGCTGTCCGTTCGGGCCGTCCAGGTGACTCGGGGTCGCTGCGGGCGCCCGGGCACCGGCGGGCCATGCGTCCGTGGCGGTGCCAGCCCTGGACGCCTGACCTGCCTGAGGTGCCCGGGCCGCGGGTGGTGATCGGCTCCCGGTCCCCGGGCGGGGTGACCCGCACCGAACCGTTCACCCCCGGTGATGAAACCCATATCGACGCCGGACCGTGCGCCCAGGGACGTCCGGCATCCTGACCAGGGACCGCACCAGCGACTGTCGGGTACCGGTTCGTGCCCGCGGCACAGGGAGAAAAAGGGGCAGGTCGACTGCCGACGCCGACGCCGACGCGGGAGGGACGACGTGCGCGACGCATGGGGAGACGCCGGCGGATCGACGTGGAACTGCGCAGCGAAGTGGTGATGGCACGCAGTGGTTAGAAGGCTGGGAAGTTCCTACACCCTGCTGTCGCGGGTCGGCCGGGGCGGCATGGGTGAAGTGTGGCGCGGTCACGACGAGGCGGGCAATGTCCTGGCCTTCAAACTGCTGCTGCCGCATTTCACCGCCGACCCCGGCGTGGTTTCCCGGTTCATGCGGGAACGGGCCATCCTGATCCGGGTCCAGTCGCCGTTCGTGGTGGCCATCCACGACCTGGTCGCCGAACGCGGTGATCTGGCCATCGTGATGGAGTACGTCGAGGGTTCGGACCTGCGCCAGGAGCTGTACCGTCGGCGCACACTCCCACCCGCCGAGGCGGTCAGTCTGATCGTCGACATTCTCACCGGGCTCGCGACCGCCCACCGCCTGGGCATCGTCCATCGTGATCTCAAACCGGAGAACGTGCTGCTCGACCGCCGCGACGGGATGTCCCGGCCGAAGGTCTCCGACTTCGGCATCGCCGGTCTGTGCGCCTCGGCAACCCGTCTGACCGTGCCGGGAGGGATGCTCGGCACCCCCCTCTACATGGCGCCGGAAAGCGTCGACGGCGGAGTTGTCGGGCCCGCGGCGGACGTCTACGCCGCCGGCACCATGCTCTACGAGATGCTGTGCGGCGTCGCGCCGTTCGCCGGCCGGGAAATGCTGTCCATTCTGCGGGCCCATGCCGATCTGGCCCCGGGCCGGCCGCCGGGCATTCCCGACGAGCTGTGGACGGTGCTGGCCGCCATGCTCGCCAAGGATCCGCGGGAACGGCCCGACATCGACCGGCTGCAGGCGCTGCTGCCGGGGCTTACGGGTATGGCCGCCGGCCTCAGCCTGGACACGCCACCAGCCTCGAGTCGGATCCACTCGATTCCCGTGCCCGGGCAGACCCGGTTCCGTCCCGGGATCGCCATCCGCGTGCCCGCCCGCCCGGGCGCCTCCGGTGAGGCCGCGGCCGCGCTGCTGACCCCGTTGCCGGCGCCGATCACCGGAGCCGAGGCCGTCGGGGTGGCCGGACCGGTGGCATCGGCGGGGGCCGGGCCCGACGAACCGGTGACCACGCCGGTGCGCATCTCGGCACTGGCCCGGTCACCGGCGGGCACGGCGGCAACCGGGGGCGGCGAGGACCTGGCCGGGTCCGAGGAACCGATCACCACACCAACATCGCTGCCACCGTCGGCATCCCTGCCGTCTTCGGCGTCCCTGCCACCGTCAGGATCGCTGCCGCCGTCGACGGTGCAGCCACCGTCGACCTCGACGCCACCGTCGGCACCGCCGATTGCCCCGGCACCGTCGGTGCCGCTGTCGGTGCCGCTCTCGGTGCCGATACCCGGGGTGGACACCGCGCCCACCGAACACACCGAGCTGGTTCCGCCGCCGGCGGGTCGGACCTCCGAGCCGCGAGCGCGCTCGTCGGACGCTTCGTCGCGGCGGGGAAGCGTGAACACCGCTGCTGCCGCGGCAGGTTCGTCCGCCGGCGCGCGGCCCGATTCCGAACAGACGGTCATCGCCTCCTCGCTACCCGCCGCGGCGCGTGGCCCGGCCGTCGCCGCAGCCGCGGCTGACCCGACGGTGCGCGCCGGGTCGGGGCGCGGGACGGCCGGGCCGCGTGGGATGTCCGGGCCGGGTCGGATGTCCGGGCCGGCGGATCGACGATCATCGGCGACCGGGGGCGGCGGGCATCGGGCGCCGGCCGGCCGGTCCCGCCTGGGCTCGGGTGGCCGGTGGGTCGTGATCGCCGCGGTCGCGGCGGCCCTGGTGATCCTCGCCGCGATCGTCGCCGTCGGTGGCGGTGGTGGCGGTGGTGGTGGCGGTGGCTCACCGCGGTCTCCCGAGCCGACGTCGCAGCCCAGCGGCACGTCGTCCGGCGCCACCCCGATGGCGCCGGGGACCGGACCCGGAGGCCTACCCGCCGTGCCGGGCAGTGCTGGTGGTCAGGGCGGCACCGACGTTCCCGGCGCTGACCCGCAGGGCGGCGGGCGGCCGGCGTCCCGCGGATCCAGCACTGTTCCCGGCGGAACCGGTGGTCGACCGGGTCCGGCCGCCCCGCCACCGGCCCCGGGGGCGGCGTCCACGCCGGCCGCGCCGGAACCGACCACACCTGCGGCACCCACCCACGCCCCCTCGTCACCGACCCGCTCGCCGGATCCGGACCCCCCGTCACCGACCACGGAACCCTCGCCCGAACCCACGACGGCTCGTCCCACGGTGCGCGCCACCGGGCGCGTGACAGCCTCTCCGACGATCAGGTCGACCATCTCCGCAACGTCCGAGACGTCCGCGACGTCGTCCATCGCTCCCGGAGCAACGTCGACCTGCGACGCCGCGGCCTCGGACACGTCCTGCCCGACCCGACCCGGCTGGCTCGGACTGCTGCCCGCCGACCGCGACCACAACATGATCTTTATGGCCTGACCCTTCGCCGACCTGACGGCGCTGGGCAGTTTCTCGCGGATCAGGGCACACCCAGCGACCGCTCGACAGCGGCGTCACAGACCGTGGCCATGGTCGCTGGACGGCACCGTGTTGCCTGACGCCGTGTTGCCCGAATAGGCCAGCAGAATCGAGCACGGCAGCGAGAGCGCTGCCGTGTACCCACCTGGTGGCTTCGCAACGACAGTTCGTGGATGGCGAGGGTGATCGAAGATCCACGAGAAGCGACCTGAAGTCCGACGACGCCAGGGTCTGCCGGCGGTGCCGCCATCCGGGCCTGGCGGCGTGGACGTCAGCAGGCCGGCGGGGTACTGCCGGCCGCGCCGTTCGGGTTACCGGTGGGGCAGCTCGACGGAGAGGCACCGACCGTGGGCTCCGTGGACGGCGTCGGCCTGGTGGTGGGGGACGCGCCGGACGTCGGCCCGGTCGTGACGGATGGAGACGGACTCGAAGGGACCGACGGGCTGGGCGTCGTCGTGACCCCAGCGGTCGCCGACGGGCCGGCACCCGAGGACGCCGTCGTGCCGACCGGTGCGGACGGGCGACCGCCTGCCGGCACCGACGGGCCCCGATGCGGACCATCGCCACGGCGAGGATCGGCGCCGTCCGGGGTGAGGCCACCCCCCGGGCCCGGCGCCAGACCGCCCTGGGCCGGCGGTGGTGTCGGCTCCACCTGTGGATCGCCACCGCCACTGGCGGCAAACGCGACGACGACACCGGCCAGCAGCACGATCAGCAGCGCGACGCTGGCCAACGGCGCGGCCCGACGCCAGGGCGCCGGCAGCCAGCCGAACATCACCTCGAGACGCCCACCGCCGCCGGGCACTCCAGCGGACCCGCCCGACCGCCGACCAGCACCGTCCCCGTGCCCGCCAACCCCGTGCCCGCCGGCCGCGATGCCACCCGGGCCGATGTCGAGCCCACGCTCGCTCCCGCCGCCGTGCCCGCCAACCCCGCCAGGGCCCTGGCTGCCACCGGCCCCGCGGTCGCTTCCGTCGACGACCTGGCGCGGAGCACCGATGGCCAGCTGGGTGGCGGCGCTCAGGCGCGGATCGGTCTGGCCAGGCCGCCGTGGCACCGGCACCGTGCCGGCCGAGTGGTCGTCGTCCGGCGGCGGGGTGGGCCGCAGTGCCAGGGGGTGGGTCGGCTGGTCGGGCCGGTCGGGGTCGAGCGCCGGGGGGCGGTCGTCGGGCGAGCTCAGGGGCGGTCGGGCCTGCCACGGGGTGAGTGCCAGCGCCGCGGCGCGGTCGGCGTCCGCGGGCGTACGCACCTGCGGATCGGCGACCAGGCCACGGACCAGGTCGGCCGCGCTCGGGCGGTCCTGCGGGTGGCGCGTCAGCGCGGCCCGGACCAGCTCGACCAGCGCCTCCGGTACCCCGGCGATGTCGGGCGGTCGCTGGTCACGCATCCGGTTGAGGACATCCGCCTCCTCCGAGGCGAACGGCGGATGCCCGGTCGCCGCGTAGGTCACGCAGGCACCCCAGGCGAAGATGTCGGCGGCCGGGCCGGCCCGCTCCCCGCGCAGCTGCTCGGGGGCCATCCACGCCAGGGTGCCGATCAGAATCCCGGTGCGGGTGTGGCTGGGGGTGCCGGCGGCCCGGGCGATGCCGAAGTCGATGACCTTCGGGCCGTCCCAGGCCAGCAGGATGTTCGACGGTTTGAGGTCGCGATGCACGACACCGACGGCGTGGATGGCGATCAGTGCGTCGGCGAGCCCCACACTGAACCCGTGCAGCAGGCGTTCCTCCATCCGGCCGTGGCGCAGCACCGCGTCGGCGAGGCTGGTGCCCTCGACGTACTCGGTGGCAAGCCAGGGGGAGGAGGCATCCGGATCGGCGTCGAGCACGGCGGCGACCGCCCGCCCGTGGACCCGCCGGGCTGCCGCAACCTCACGGCGAAACCGCTCCCGGAACTCCGGGTCGCCGGCGAACCGGGCGTCGGGAACCTTCACCGCCGCCGCCCGACCCTCGGCGTTGAACCCCAGATAGACCGTTCCCATGCCGCCGGCGCCGATGCGGTTGTGGATGGTGAACGGACCGACCCGCCGCGGGTCGCCGTCGACCAGTGGCGTCAGCACGGAGCCGACCCGCCACCGGGACGGACCCATCCCGCGCCGCGCTGCCGTGGTAGCCGGCCGCCCGATGCGGACCGCCCGACCTGCGCCGAAATGGTCGCTCCTCCGATCACGTACTGATCACGTTCTGTAGGACGGCCCGACCGCCGTGACGGCATGATCCGGCAGTGCCGTCCATGCTGCCTCCAGACGTTAGCGCGTGCGTCCGACAGGTTGGGGCCAGCCGCTCGAGGTGGGTGCGTCGCCGCCCACCCAGGGCCGGCCTGCGACCATCCATGGCCATCGGCCGCCTCGTGATCACTCGGGACCATCGTTCAACCGCGGAGGGCTAGCGGCGGCTGCCGGTGGCATTCGGGTCGTTCGGCGGGATCGTGTCGAGCGCGGTGAAGGCCGTGCCGGTCCACTGGAAGCGCACGTCGGCATGCCCGGAGGGCGCGCCGGGCTGATCCTGCGGATTGAACGTGTCATAACGCAAGGTGACCCGGTGATTGGTGGGCTGTCGGGCGAGGGCGATGTGGGCGCTCGGCGCCGAGGTGTCGGTGCCGCGGTACTGGCCGTCGGCGAAGACGAAGGCGAGCTGCTGCGGGTTGCCCCCGACGGCACTGCCGGTGCCGATCACCACGTTGAGTGGACGGTCCTCCTGATAGGTGCTCAGGTCCGGCTCGAAGCCCTTGCTGCGGATGATCGACGTGACCGAGGCCTCGGACAGCACGGTGGGTGACGGCGACGGGGTTGTGGTCGGCGTCTGGCTCGGGGTGGTGGAGACGGGGACGGTTGCGGGGGTCGTCGCGCTCGGGGCGGTGGCCGGTGCGCCTGGCGCGGTCGATACCGGGCCGGTGCCCGCCGTCGCGGTGATACTGCTCGACCCGGCGCCGGACGGTTCGCCGCTGTTGTTGTGGTCGCCGCTCAGGGCCACCGCCGCCGCGATCCCGCCGCCGAGCAGCAGCACCGCCGCCAGCACCCCGACGATGATCGCACCACGCCGGTCGGACGAACCCCCGGACCGTCCGCCGCCGTCCGCCCGCCCACCGCCCTGCCCGCCGTAGCCGGCAGTGCTGCGACCGTCCGAACCGTAGCCGTCCGGACCGTAGCCGTCCGAGCGGTAGCCGTCCGAACCGTAGCCGTCCGAGCGGTAGCCGTCCGAGCGGTAGCCGTCCGAACCGTAGCCGTCCGGACCGCGGCTGGCGGCGCCGTATACAGCTGGGCCCTGGCCTGCCTGGCCGCCCTGGTCATAGCGGGTGGTGCCGGGACGAGGGACGCTGGGCGGGCGGCCGTCCCGGGAGGTGAAGGTGGCCGAGGACGGACCCTGCGGCGGAGTCGGCGGTAGCGACCAGATCTGGGCCAGCGCGGTTTCGCTCGCCTCGTCCGAGGCGGCGGCGGAGCGCAGGTTCCGACCCAGCAACCGGGCCAGCAGGTCCGCGGCGCTCGGGCGGGCCGCGGGCTCCTTTGCCAACGCGTCCCGCACGGGTCCGACCAGGCCGGCGGGCAGACCGCCCAGATCCGGCTCGGCCGTGAGGATCTGCATGCCGACGGCCTCGGCCCGCTCACCGCGAAACGGCGGTCGCCCGGCCGCCGCGAACGCCACGCACGCACCCCAGGCGAAGATGTCGGCCGCGGCGTCCGCCCGTTCGCCACGCAGCTGCTCGGGGGCCATCCAGACCAGCGTGCCGATGAGCATGCCGGTGCGGGTGTGGCTGGTGCTGTCCGACGCCCGGGCGATGCCGAAGTCGATGACCTTCGGGCCGTCCCAGGCCAGCAGGATGTTCGCGGGCTTGAGATCGCGGTGCACGACACCGGCCGCATGGATGGCCACCAGCGCGTCGGCGAGACCGATCGCGAGTCCCTGCACCAGGTGAGCGTCGAGCGGCCCGCGGGTCGCCACCGCATCGGCGAGACTGCGTCCCTCGACGTACTCGGTCGCCATCCACGGACGTTCGCCGCTGAGATCGGCGTCGAGCACGGTCGCGACGGTGCTGCCGCGGACCCGCCGGGCGGCCGCGACCTCCTGGCGAAAACGCGCCCGGAACTCCGGGTCGTTGGCAAGCCCCCCGGACGGAACCTTCACCGCGACCGGGCTGCCGTCCGCGCCGAACCCGAGGTAGACCACGCCCATCCCGCCGGCTCCGATGCGGTTCGCCAGCCGGAAGGGGCCGATCCGCTGTGGATCGTCCGACGTCAGGGGGGTCAGCACACCTGTTCCTCTCCTGTGGGCGCCCGGCGGCGGGCGGCGATGCGACGGTCGGACCCGGAGAATTGTGTCGTAGCGCCACTGATGCCCGCAGCCACGCGGGCATCAATCACAATCCGTGAATAAAATTGGCACATCTCGTGACTTTCTGGTGTGTGCCGCGAACCCGTGCGGGTTATCCCGATGGATGATCGCAGTAACCCGTCGCAGCCGCACGCTCAACCCCCTGCGGCTGGAGCGCCCTGTCGGGTTCCCGACAGGTGGTGGGGTGTCGGCGCGAGTCGTGGTGGCGGCGTCCGTGGTGGTCGAGGGCGTCCCTGGCTGTGGCCCACCGTCGCGTCACCCGGCGTTTGCCGGCCCGTCAACTGACGGTCTGACCAGGTCCGTACGGTGGGCCGGACGGCTTGCACGGACGTGCCAACGCACGAGAGGGAGGCCAGTGTGGCCGAGGTCGAACGGGTGATCCCCAAGGGTGCCGACGACCAGGTCGCCCCCCTGACGCACGGCGTCGGGGGCAACGGGCTCCGCGGCTGGCTCGGCGCCGCGGGCCTGGCCGAGCAGATCGGTGCCCAGGCGGAGCGACTCGCCGGCCTGCGTGTGCGCGACGAGGACGACGACGAGGCGACCCTGCTGCGTCCGGACGGTACGCCGGTCGACACCTGGCGGGAGAACTACCCGTACGAGGAGCGGCTGGCGCGCGCCGACTACGAGCAGGCCAAGCGACTGCTGCAGATCGAGCTGCTCAAGCTGCAGTACTGGGTCAAGGAGACCGGACAGCGCCTGCTGCTCGTCTTCGAGGGTCGCGACGCCGCCGGCAAGGGTGGGACGATCAAGCGGTTCACCGAGCATCTCAACCCCCGCGGCGCCCGGATCGTCGCCCTGGAGAAGCCCTCCCCACGAGAGCACGACTCCTGGTATTTCCAGCGTTACGTCCAGCACCTGCCGGCCGCCGGCGAGATCGTCCTGTTCGACCGCTCCTGGTACAACCGGGCCGGGGTGGAACGCGTGATGGGATTCTGTTCGCCCGGGGAGTACCGCGAGTTCCTGCGGCAGGCCCCGGAACTCGAACGGATGTGGACCCGCAGTGGCATTACCGTCATCAAACTGTGGTTCTCGGTGTCCCGTAGGGAACAGCAGACCCGGTTCATCGTCCGCCAGATCGACCCGGTCCGGCAGTGGAAACTCAGTCCGATGGACCTCGCCTCCCTCGACCGCTGGGACGACTACACCGACGCCAAAGAGGCGATGTTCTTCTACACCGACACGTCCGAAGCACCCTGGACGGTCGTGAAGAGCAACGACAAGAAGCGCGCCCGCCTCGAGGTCATGCGTCATGTCCTGCACCGTCTGGACTACACCGGCAAGGACGCCGACATTGTCGGCACCCCCGACCCGCTCATCGTCGGCCGCGCCGCCAACCTCCTGGAGACCGGCGAAAAGGCCGACCGCACCTTCCCCACCCTGCACTGATCCGCCCGAGCACCCCGCTTTCTCACCCCGCCCCGTTCCGCGTTCCCGTGCTGCGCGGGTTCTCGTATCGCCGTGCGCCCCCGGACTGTGCGGGCTTCGGACCTGCCCGCCCGACTGTGGCGTCAGTGCGGTTACTCGCCGTTACCTGACTGCTTTAGTCGCTATGCCCGCCTACGCGCTCGGGCATGTCGATCAAGGGGGTTCTTCTACAGGGTTGATCGCGCAATTTTGTCCTTTTCGTCCCGGCAGAAGGACCCATCGGCGATGATCATCCTTGTTCACCGGGCCTGCGGCCGCCTGGCGGTCAGGTGTCGGGACGTCCATTCGTCACCGAGCGTGGAGCCCGATGTGGTGGGTGGTCGCTCCAAAACGTGACGTTACGTTCTGTCGGTCGCTGGTGCTGCCGGCGGTGTCGGTGTCGATGTGGATGCCGGTGGCGATGTGGATGCCGGCGGCGCGGGCGTGGGCGCGGCGGGGGCGGGGGGGTCGTAGCGGGGGCGCAGGGGTAGGCCGGACCGGCCGTGGTCGGGGCGCACGGCGAGGGTCTGGTGGATCTGGGACTGTCCGGACTCGAAGCTCAACGCCGAGCCGGCCATGTACAGCCGCCACACCCGGGCCCGACCGGGGCCGACCAGGGCGCAGGCGGCGTCCCAGTGTTCCTCCAGCCGGCGCACCCAGGCGCGCAGGGTCAGGCCGTAGTGCTCGCGCAGGTTCTCGACATGGCGCACCTCGAACCCGGCGGCCTGGGCGAGCGTCGTCATCAGACCGATCTCGTGCAGCTCGCCGTCCGGGAAGACGTAGCGGCGCAGGAAGTCGGGGGTCGCCGGCAGCGGAACCGGGCCGAGGTGGGGCCGGCGCCGGTGGGCGCCCGCCGGATCACCGGGGACCGAGATGCCGTGGTTGAGCAGCCGCCCACCCGGGCGTAGCAGACCGTACAGGCTGGCGAAGTAGGTCGGCAGCAGGGCGCGGCCGACGTGCTCGACCATGCCGATCGAGCTGACCGCGTCGAACGGGCCGTCGGAAATCTCCCGGTAGTCCTGCAGTCGGATTTCGATGGAGTCGGCCAGGCCGGCCTCGGCGATCCGGCGGCGGGCCAGCTCCGCCTGCTCCACCGAGATCGTCACGCCCGTCCCGTGCACCCCGTGGTGGCGGGCGGCGTGCAGCAGCAGGCTGCCCCAGCCGCAGCCGACGTCAAGCAGCCGCTCGCCGGGGCGCAGGCCCAGCTTGCGGCAGATCAGCTCGAGCTTGGCGGTCTGGGCGGCATCAAGGGCGGTGTCGAGTTCGTGGTCGGGGGTCTCCCACACCGCGCAGGAGTAGACCATCGTCGGGCCGAGCACGAGCCGGTAGAAGTCGTTCGACACGTCATAGTGGTGGGAGATCGCGGCCGCGTCGCGGCGGGTGCTGTGCCGGCGCCCGCGCAGCCGGGCCTCCTCGGGCGGCAGCACCGGCGGGCGGGCACCGAGCGCGCGCACCAGGGCGAGCGCGGCCGGCGCCGTCGTCGTCACGTCCTCGCGCAGCCGTGCTGCCGCGGTGTCGATGGCCTCGCGCACGACCAGCGCCGCGAAGATGTCCCCCTCGACGTCCAGCTCACCGGCGACGAACGCCCGGGCCAGCCCCAGTTCGCCGGGACGGAACAACACCCGGCGCAGCGCCTCGGGGGAGTGCACCACGATCCGGGTCGAGGTGTCCGGGCCCAGCGTCGAGCCGTCCCACAGGCGCACCTGCACCGCCGGCTTGGCGCCGAGCAGTGCTTCGAGCAGCGTCCGGGCCGCGTCGGCGACCTGCGGCGGCCAGTCCTGGCCATGCGGCGGTTCCACGTCCCCCGGCGGTTCGGTGCCCCCCGGCAGTTCCGTGCCCCCCGGCGGCGGTTCCGTGTCCAACCGTGGCTTCCGGTCTGGCTGTCGTCCCCGGCTGGTAAGTGGGGCACCTGCCGGTTCGCGGTCGGTCGTCACACGCACCCTCCAGCTCCCGTGTTCCGTCCAGCCGGACGCGACACCGCCGGGGTCGGCTCGGCGGCACGGCGCGTGATCCGCCGGTGCGTGATCCGCTGGTCCGTGATCCGCTGGTCAGAGTCTCCCGGGACACCGTCGTTCCTGGTCATCTGGGAGAATCGTCCCCCTCATCGGCCGCGGGCACACGGTGGCAGGTGTCGCATCACAGTGGCCCCACCTATGGGAATAAGACGGCGGTGTGGCGGGGTCAGGCGACGGCGGAGGCGCCGAGGAGGGCTTTGAGGTCGCCCATGAGAGCGGGGGTTCGCTGGACCTTGTAGGCGTCGTCGAGGCGTAGGAGGGTGACCCGGGCGGGGGTCTGCAGGCGCAGGTGCACCTCGGTCGTGCCGGGGTGGGTGCCGAGGACCTCGCGCAGGCGCTCGACGGTCGGCGGGTTCACCCGGGAGGCCGCCATGGTGATCACCACCGGCGGGCTGAGGGCCTGCTCGGACAGGTCCGGCACGGTGAGCTCGGAGGCGATCAGGCGGGGTGCGTCCTCCCGTTTGTCCAGGCGGCCCCGGACGATGACGACGGCGTCCTCGGCGAGCTGGGTCGCGCAGGTCTCGTAGGTCTGCGGGAAGAACATCACCTCGAGACCGCCCTCGAGGTCCTCGATGGTGGTCAGCGCCCACAGCTTGCCCTGCTTGGTCACCTTGCGCTGCAGGCTGGAGATGATGCCGGCGATGGTGACGGTGGTGCCGTCGGCATACTCGCCGCCGGTCAGGGAGGCGATGCCGCAGTCGGCCTTCGCGGCGAGGACGTGTTCGACGTCGCGCAGGGGATGGTCCGACACGTACAGGCCGAGCATGTCGCGCTCGTGGGCGAGCTTCACGGCCTTGTCCCACTCCTGGTCGGAGAACTCCTGCACGCCGAACAGGGGAGCCGCGGCGGGATCGTCCGCGTCATCGAGGGCGAACAGGTCGAACTGGCCCTCGGCGTTCTTCTTCTTCACCCCCATCACCGCGTCGACGGCCTGCTCGTGGCGTTCGGCCAGGCCCCGGCGGGTGTGGCCGAGCGCGTCGTAGGCGCCGGCCTTGATCAGCGACTCGATGGTGCGCTTGTTGCAGACGACCGCGTCGACCTTGTCGAGGAAGTCGGGGAAGGACGTGAAACGACCCTTGGCGTTGCGGGTGCGCACGATCGACTCGACGACGTTCGCGCCGACGTTGCGGACGGCGGCGAGCCCGACCCGGATCTCGTTCGATCCGTGCGCGGTGTAGTCGGCGTTGGAGCTGTTGACGTCGGGGGCGAGCACCTTGATGCCCATGCGCCGGCACTCGTTGAGGTAGATGGCGGACTTGTCCTTGTCGTCGCGCACCGAGGTGAGCAGCGCCGCCATGTACTCGGCCGGGAAGTTCGCCTTGAGATAGGCCGTCCAGTAGGACACCAGCCCGTAGCCGGCGGTGTGCGCCTTGTTGAAGGCGTAGTCGGAGAACGGCACGAGGATGTCCCACAGCGTCTTGATCGCCGCATCCGAGTAGCCGCTTTTCTTCATGCCGCCGGAGAAGGGGACGAACTCCTTGTCGAGGATCTCCTTCTTCTTCTTGCCCATCGCCCGGCGCAGCAGGTCCGCGCCGCCGAGCGAATAGCCGGCGACCCGCTGCGCGATCGCCATGACCTGCTCCTGGTAGACGATCAGACCATAGGTCGTGTCGAGGATGTCGGCGAGCGGCTCGGACAGCTCCGGGTGGATCGGGGTGATCTCCTGCTGGCCGTTCTTGCGTAGCGCGTAGTTGATGTGCGAGTTCGCACCCATCGGCCCGGGCCGGTAGAGGGCGAGCACGGCGGAGATGTCCTCGAAGTTGTCGGGGCGCATCATCCGCAGCAAGGAGCGCATCGGCCCGCCGTCGAGCTGGAACACCCCGAGGGTGTCGCCGCGGGCGAGCAGCTCGTAGGCGGCCGGGTCGTCCAGGGTCAGGCCCAGCAGGTCGATCGTCAGGTTCCGGTTGGCCTCGACGTTGCGCACCGCGTCGTCCATGACGGTGAGGTTGCGCAGGCCCAGGAAGTCCATCTTGAGCAGGCCGAGCGTCTCGCAGGTCGGGTAGTCGAACTGCGTGATGATCGCGCCGTCGGCATCGCGGCGCCACACCGGGATGTGGTCGATGATCGGCTCGGCGGACATGATCACGCCGGCGGCGTGCACCCCGGCCTGGCGGATCAGCCCCTCGAGGCCCTTCGCGGTGTCGATCACCTTGCGCACGTCCGCGTCGGACTCGTACAGCCCGCGGATCTCACCGGCCTCGCTGTAGCGGGCGTGCTTCTCGTCGAAGATGCCACCGAGGGGAATATCCTTGCCCATGACAGCCGGCGGCATCGCCTTGGTGATCCGGTCGCCGAGGGCGTACGGATAGCCGAGCACCCGGGACGAGTCCTTGATCGCGGCCTTGGCCTTGATCGTGCCGTAGGTGACGATCTGGGCGATGCGATCCTCACCCCAGCGCTCGGTGACGTAGCGGATCACATCACCGCGCCGACGTTCGTCGAAGTCGATGTCGATGTCGGGCATGGACACGCGCTCGGGGTTGAGGAAGCGCTCGAACAGCAGCGAGTGGGGGATCGGGTCGAGGTCGGTGATGCCCAGCGCGTAGGCGACCATCGACCCGGCGGCGCTGCCTCGCCCCGGGCCGACCGGAATGCCCTGGCTCTTCGCCCACATGATGAAGTCCGCGACGACCAGGAAGTAGGCCGGGAACCCCATCTGCAGGATGATCCGGATCTCGTACTCGACCCGCTCGCGGTGTTCGTCGTCGAACCCGGACGGGAATCGGCGGTCCATCCCGGCCCAGGTCTCCTTGCGAAACCAGCTCTCCTCGGTCTCGCCGCTCGGCACCGGGAAACGCGGCATCAGGTTGCGCTTGGTGAACATGCCGGTCGGGTCGACCCGCTCGGCGATCAGCAGGGTGGTCTCGCAGCCCTCCTGCCAGATATCGGAGGAGTCGATCGCGTACATCTGCTCGGCGCTCTTGAGGTAGTAGCCCGAGCCCTCGAACTGGAACGACGGGTTCGCCACCGTGGAGGCGGTCTGCACGCACAGCAGGGCGGAGTGGGCGTCGCGCTCGGACTCGTAGGTGTAGTGCGAGTCGTTGGTGACCACGAAGCGCATGTTCAGCGTGCGGGCGATGTCGACCAGACCGTCACGGACCCGGCGCTCGATGTCGAGCCCGTGGTCCATGATCTCGCAGAAGAAGTTCTCCCGGCCGAAGATCTCCTGGTAGGTGGCGGCGGCCTCCAGCGCGGCGTCGAAATGGCCCAGGCGCAGCCGGGTCTGCACGATCCCGGACGGGCAGCCGGTGGTGGCCATCAGGCCCTCGGCGTGCTCGGCGATGATCTCCTGGTCCATTCGCGGCCACTTGATGTAGTGGCCCTCGATCGAGGCCCGCGAGTTCAGCCGGAACAGGTTCTTCAGGCCGACGGCGTTGCGTGCCCACATCGTCATGTGGGTGTAGGAACCACCACCGGAGACGTCGTCGCTCTTCTGGTGCGGCTCGCCCCAGCGCACCCGCTGCTTGAGCAGGCGCGACTGCGGGGCGACGTACGCCTCACAGCCGATGATCGGTTTGACCCCGGCGGCGGTGGCCTGCTTGTGGAAGTCGTACGCGCCGTACATGTAGCCGTGGTCGGTGATCGCGACCGCCGGCATCTGCTGGCGGGACACCTCGGAGAACATGTCCTTCAGCCGGGCCGCCCCGTCCAGCATCGAGTACTCGGTGTGGACGTGCAGGTGGACGAAGGAGTTGGACAACGTCGGATCCTTCCGCGCGCGGCATGCCGGCCAGGGCGGCCGACCGGCCCGGCACCGGGCACCAGGGGCGGGCACCGGGCGGGTGCGCCGCGGGGGATCGGCCGCATCTACGGGACTTGTCCCGGCAGCCTAGTCGGCCGCGGGTACCCCCGGACCGCACCGGGGGCCGTGTCCCACACCGAGCTACCGACCGTGCGAGCGCACGCCACGCGGTGCAGCCACCCCGGCCGCCTGGGTGATCGTCGGGACACCGGTTGCCGGGACACCGGTTGCCGGGACACCGGTTGCCGGGGCGTCGGTTGCCGGGACGTCGAGGGGCGGGACCTGGACGCGGCGGGCGGCCTCGACCGCGGCGGCGATCACGTCCACGGCCCGGTCCACCTCAGCCCGGGTGGTCGACCAGTTGCTCACCGACAGGCGCATCGCCGCCCGGCCCCGCCACACGGTGCCGGTCAGGTAGGCCTCCCCACCGGCCGTCACCGTCGCGGTGACCTCGCGGGTCAGTCGGTCGGCCACGCGCTGCGCCTCGCCGCCGGCCGTCGCCGGGCCGAGGTCTGGCGCCGCCCGGGCGTCGGCCAGGGGTTCGACGTGCAGCAGCACCTGGTTGAGCGGGACGGCCAGGCCAGAACCGGCGGACGGCGCCACCGCGTTGAGCACGCGCACCCCGGGTAGGACGGCGAGTCGACCCGCGGCGTGCTCGGCGAGGTCGCAGCAGCGGTCGACCAGCTCGCGCAGGCCGGTGCGGCCCAGCGAGCGCAACGCCGCGTAGACGGCGAAAGTCCGGGCCCGGCGGCTGAACTCCGGGGTCCAGTCGACCGGGTCGAGGGCGCCGGCGCCGTCGGACGGGAAGTAGTCGGCCGGTGCCACCATCGCCCGGCGATGTGCCGCCCGGTCGGCGACGATCGCGATTCCGCAGTCGTAGGGCACGTTGAGCCACTTGTGGCCGTCGGTCGCCCACGAGTCGGCGTCCCCGGCGCCCGCGACCAGCGCGCGCCGGCGTGCCGTGCCGGACACCGCCGCCCACAACCCGAACGCCCCGTCGACGTGGACCCAGGCGCCGTGCGCACGAGCGAGCGCGCAGATCTGCTCGAGCGGATCGGCGGCGCCGGTGTTGATCTCCCCGACCTGGGCGATGACGATCGTCGGAACCCGGCGGTCACCCGCGGTGGTGGCGGTGGCGGTCAGGGCGGCCCGCAGGGCGTCCGGCCGCATCCGGCCCCGGCCGTCGCCAGCGACGGTGATGATCCCGCGGCTGCCGAAGCCGAGCAGGCGCAGCGCGGCGTCCACGGTGGTGTGCCGGTCGGCGCCGGCGAGCACCCGCACCGGTGGGGCCCCGGCGAGACCGTCGGCGCCGACGTCCCAGCCGACGTTGGCGAGCACCCGGTGGCGGGCGGCGGCCAGCGCCGTCACGTGGGCCATCTGCGTCCCGGTGGTGAACCCGACGGAGGCCGTGGCGGGCAGCCCGAGGGCCTGCGTCACCCACCGTCCGGCGACCTGCTCGACGGCGCTGGCCGCGGGCGAGAGCGAGGCGAGGGCGGCGTTCTGGTCCCAGACGACGGCCAGCAGGTCGGCGGCGAGCGCGGCCGGCAGGGTGCCACCGACGACATAGCCGAAGAACCGTGGCGACCCGGTGGCGGTCAGGCCGTCGCCGACCGCCTCGACCAGGGCGTCGATGACCGCCACCGGGTCGTGGGGTGCCTCCGGGAGCGGTTCGTCCAGGCGGGCGAGCACGTCCGCGGCGGTGTCCGCGGGGCGCACCGGACGGCTGGCCAGGGTGGCGAGCCAGGCGTCGGCATGCCCGGCGGCGCCGCGCAGCGCCGCCCGCAGCGCCGACCCCGGCTCGGCGGACGGGTTCAGCGCTCCACCGCCTGGCTCTGTGCGGCCGGCGCGGCCGGGCGTCCCTCGTGCTCGAGCCAGTCGAGGATCGCGGCGGCGGTACGGTCCGGATCCTCGAGCATGGGGACGTGCCCGATGCCGTCGAGGATCTCCACCCGCCAGTCGGGTCGCCGCACCGCCGCCGCACGGGCCACCGCGACCGGGACCAGCCGGTCGGCGGTGCCGTGCAGCAGCAGCGTCGGTGTGGTCGTGGTGCGCAGATAGCCGGTCAACGGGGTCCGGCGGGCCATCGCGGTGACCACCGAGCGGGCCGCGGTGACGAACGCCGCGTCGGCCCCCGCGGTCAGCCCGCGTTCCTGCTGGGCACGTTCCATCATCGCGCGGGTGTCCGCCGGGATCCGGGTCGGATCGCCGCACAGCCGCACCAGGCTCTCCTCGACGAGAGCGAGCGGGGTCAGCCGGGCCCGGCGGCGGGCCAGGGCGCTGGTGCCCAGCCATGGGACGAACAGGGTGGCGAACAGTGCGAGCGTCGTCGGCGCGGGACAGGCCCCGCGGGGCAGCGGCAGGGCCGGATCGATCAGGACGAGCCCGGCGACCGTGTCCGGCGAGAGCCCCGCCTGGTGCAGACTGATCATGCCACCCATCGAGTTGCCGACCAGGACGGCCGGCCCGGTGAGCACCTCGGTGAGGAACCGGTCAAGCAGACGCTGGTTGCCCGCGACGTCGGCGCGCCGCCCGACGGCCGGGGTGCGCCCATGCCCGGCGAGATCGAGCGCCAGCACCCGGTAGGTGGGGGTCAGCAGCGGCGCCAGCCGTAGCCAGTTGTGGTACGAACCGCCGAGCCCGTGCACGCACACCAGCACGGGGCCCGCCGCCGGGCCGCCGAAGTCAACGACATACACCGGTCCGCCGAGCTGCGCCCGATAGGCCTGGTATCCGTCCTCGGCCGGTCCGGCGGCGTCCGGTCGCAGCGGCGCGTGGGCGGCGAGCAGGCCGGTGTCGGCCAGTGGCACGGGCGTGGTCCTGGTCATCCTCTGACGGTAGGACGCCCAGCGTGCACGCGCGTGCGAAGCGGGTCGTGCGGTCGGCCGCGTGGGTGGCGGCCGACCTTCACCCAACCGCGATCCGATCGGGATACGGCGCTGATCCCGCCAGGATCTGCGCCCCCGTCAGGATCACAGGGAGCGGGACGCTCCCAACCGCAGCCGCTTCGGGTTCGCAAGGGACTCGAAGGCGGTCCGGATGCTGTTGGCCTCCACCGCCACAGCTCCGTCGATGACGGGCTCCTGCGGGGTCGACCCGGGCAGACCCGCGGTCAGCGGGGAGATCTGCTGCTGCTCCACGCGCACGCTCCTTCCAGTGGTGTCGGCACCTGTCCCCAAAACGGTATCCAGGGGGCGGCCCACCCCAGGACGGGAGGTGGTTCTGGTCACACCACAGATCCGAACCGTCACCCCGCCGGGGCATTGTTCACGCAGGTCGGAAAGCTCCTGTGCAGCATGGTGCGAACGGCCGGAAACGGCCAGGCACCGCCGCCCGGACGAGTGTCCAGGCGGCGGCGCCGAAGTGGTGCGGTCAGGCGTCAGAGGTCAGGCGATGGCCGGACGTCAGGCGCCGGGTGCGGCCGGGGCCGCGGTGGTGGGGGTGCCGGCGCGACGCGGCGGACGACCGTGCGCCGTGGCGGGTCGGCCACCGATCCGGTGCCCGTCGCGGCGGGGGGGTCGGTGGTCACCCTCACCCCAGTCTCTTATAAAAAACATAACCTTCCGACCAAGCAAGGCAAGTTTAAATATAGGTGGTCGC